>LNEO01000001.1 GCA_001465015.1 Deltaproteobacteria bacterium Ga0077539
GGAACGTCGCAGCTCCCGGATTACGACCGCGCGATCGAGGTGCGCGTCGCGCAGCTCAGCGGCACCTGCGACGTGTGGCGGGTGTTTCTCACGCCGCGGGGCGTCAATGCTGGGGATCACGCCGCGGGATGGCTCGCGCTGTCGTACACGGACGTCGCCATCGCGCTGCGCCGCGCGATGTTGGCGCACAAGAAATCGAGCGTGTTCGCGGCGCTCTATCTGGCGACCATCGCGAAGCGCGTCCTCGGGTTGCCGAGCAACGACGACACGCGAAGCGCGCGCGCCGCGCGGCTGAAGTACTTGGGAGGTGTGTATCGTGACCGATGAACTCGTGATCGGGCCTGCGCTGCGGTTCTGGCTCGAAGAGTGGGAGGACCTCGAGGAGATTTCGGGGATGAAGCGACCGAAGGACGTGATCGCTGCCGAGTGGCAGCGGCTCGCGGCAGTGATCGGTGCCGCGTCGACGAACGCGGTCATCATTCTTGGCGGGCTCGCTGATGACGTAGTCGACGTCGGCGCGAAGGCTGCACCGCGCCTCGTGCTGCGTCGATCGAGCGAGGACTCGTGGATGCACGAGTCGTGGTGGTGTCACGTGACCGTCCACGGCCGGAAGACGCGGATCGCAACGATGGCGATCGCGATCACGCGCGATGGAGGCCAGAAGCCGATCGTGTTGTTCGGCTTCTGGCTCGAGAAAGACGGCAATCGTCGAGGGCGTCAGCTGATCGAGCGATTGAAAATCGAGGGCGGAGGAAGAGTGACAGATGTGCTCGACTGGACAGGTCCATGGTTTTTCGAGCTCGCGCGCTGGCCCATCGGCGACGCGCGTTCACTCGACGCGCTGAGAGCGCCGCTGCAAAGCGCGACGCGCGCGTTCGCCAACGCGCTCGGCGCGTTCGAAGAGGACGACGAGTAGCGCGCGGGTTCGAGGCTCCGACTTCAACAACAGCGGCAACCCCATCGGGGTCGTCGCGTCGAGACATCAAGTGCGAGAGGTAGCCCGTCGCGATCGCGGTCACGAAGCCGGCGACGAAGTCGCGCAGCAACATCACCAGTCCGTCGCTGAGCGCCCCGCGTGCTCGCCGGCTGAGCGCATGCCACTCCACGCGGGAATCGCGCGCGCCGCTCTACGGGCGCTTTGCTAGCGAGACCCTACTGCTCAGCTCAGCGCGAAGCGACGCGCGTGTCGGGCTCCGTCGGCTGCGCGGGCTCCGTGACCTGCGTGGGGGCCTGGGGCGGCGTCTGCGTGGGAGTTTGCGGCGTATTCTCCGAGCTCGGCGAGCCCTGCGTCGGGGTCTGAGCGGGCGTCTGGACGGCCACGGCAGACGGGTTCACTGCGGTCGGCTGCTCCGGCGCGGGCGGCGGGCGGAGCAGCTCGCGCGCGCGGTCGACTTCGACACGGCACTCCTCGCACTGGGTGTTCGAGTGCGCTTGGACGCGCTGCGAGAGAGCTCCGCGGGTCGCGTCGGTCACCGTCGCACAGTCGGTGCGGAGCTGGCGGTAGTAGGGCAAAAGCGCGTCGTTGATGCTGTGTTCGACGCGAGCGAGTTCGGGCAGCGCTGCGGTGGCCTGATCGCCGGCGACGAGCAGGGGGCGGCGAACCAGAGTCAACAGCGCTTCGGCGCCCGCGGCTTCCGAATCGTCGAGCGGCGTCACACGCGAAGAAAGGTTCAGCGCTCCCCACTGCGACGACGCGCGGACCGCTGTCGGCAGCACGTCCCACAGTCGGCCGTACAACGGTGCGGTTGCACCGTGCACGCGAATGGCAGCGTCGATGGCTTGCTTCAGCGTCGCGGCATCCTGCGCGTAGTACTCCGACCACAGCGGCGAATCGGGCGCGCCGAGGTTGATGTACTTCGTCGCGAGGTCACCCATCGCGCGCATGATTTCTGCGGGAACCAACTGGCGCCCGCTGAGCGCGCGGATCTCACGGGCGAGTTCGAGACGGTGCAGCATCGCCTCCTCACAGACGCGCTGTGCGGGGGTGAGCGACGCGTTCTCGAGGGCGTCGGACAACCGCGAGAAGGACGCCGAAGTCGCGCTCGTCAACGTCGGAGTCCAGCGCGCGACTGGCGCGAACTCACGGAGCGGGCGGTACGCCACGAGTCCCGCGCGGACCACGACGTACGGCTCGCCAGACAGGCGCGTGTTGCCTGCGCAGACGTTGACGCCATTCGGGCAGAGCGAGAGGCGCGTCGGATCGGGCTGACCCGTGCGGCGAAGAAAGAACGCGATCGGGCGACGATTCGGGGCCAACTGCGAGTTGGCCGCCACGTCGAAGCGTCGCTCGGCCGACCAGCCTTGCTGGTTCGGCTGATTGGCGGCGGTCACGATCCCGCGCATCACTCCGAGCGCGGACGCGAACTGCGTCCCCGTCAGGAGCTGGCTCAGCGAGTTGGCCTGCATGATGCGATCGACCTCGTTCCACGCGTCCTGGAACGCCCGAGCGATGTTGGAGCGAATGCCGCGCACGCGAAATTTCACGGAAGCGTGACCCGAGTAGGCCTCCGGCAAGACCAAACGGTGCTGTGTGACGTCGACGACCCGCGCCTGCGTCAGATCGGACAGCGCGACGGGGATCTCGACGGTTTGCACCGGGCCGCCCGCAGGGTCGGGACGCTCGAACTC
>LNEO01000002.1 GCA_001465015.1 Deltaproteobacteria bacterium Ga0077539
GCTCTCGCGCAACGCCCGCAACGCGACGCTCTACTTCAACATCCCGACAGAGCAGGTCGTCGAAGTAGGCATGCAGATCGACCTGTGATCGCTCGGCGGAATCCTTGGTCGAGCTATCGAGCGAAGGCCACGAGCCGCGACGCGCTCAGCATTCGGCCCGAGGTCGATTCTTGGTCTCCACTCAAGTGTGAGGAAAACCAGAGCAGAACGCGTTCTCTTCACGCCTGGTGACTCGCCTTTCGGGCGAGCGCTGGCGCTTCGCCAGATCTCGAAAGAACCGCGAACAGCGGTCGCTCACCGTTGTGTGTATCGAGAAAGCAGCAACTCGTGTACCATGGTCTGCGATGAACGATCGGAGCCTGTATTGTCCTCTGAACCGCTGAACTATACAGAGCTCTTGCAACTCGATCCGGCTGGAGGAGTCATTCGCTTCGCCGGAGAGCGGGCGCTGCTCATCGACGCGGTGGCGATGGGGTTGCTGCGAAAGTACCTCGTGGAAAACTTCGGGGCGACCGCGGCGCGCACGCTGCTCGTGCAGTTTGGTTTCGCGCACGGCTGGCGTCGCGCCGAGGCGCTCGAATCCGCACGCGAGTGGGAAGGCACGGACTCGCTGCGACGAGCGTGCACGCGGATCCACTCGCTCGAGGGGCTGTTCACCGTCGCGTCGGGGAGCACGGACCCCCTCGCGAAAACAGGCTCGGTGCTCGCCGCGTCGTACGAAGCAGAGCAGCACATCCTGCACTTCGGCCAGGCAGAGGAGCCGATGTGCTGGACGATCAGCGGACTCATGAGCGGGTATCTCTCTCGCGCGTTGAACGACGAGGTCTACGTGCTCGAGGACCGCTGCCTCGGCAAGGGCGACGCTGCGTGCCATCTGTTTGGCCGCACCCGCGCCGAGTGGGGCGACGCTAGAGCAGAAGAGCTGCGGTACTTCGAGGCAGGACACCTCCGCCGGGCGCTCGACGTCTCGCTGCAACGCGTGGTCGAGTCGCTCAAAACTGCGGAGCGAAAGCTGGCCCAGCGGCGCCGTCTCGTCCAGATCACCGAGCGAATCGATCCGCTCGGCCTGGTCGCTCGGAGCGACGCCATGCGCCGCGTCGTGGACCTCGCCAAGCGAGTGGCCAAAGTGGACTCGACGGTGTTGATCACCGGAGAGAGCGGGACCGGCAAGGAGCGCGTCGCGAGGCTCGTGCACGACGAGTCCGCCCGAGCCGCCGGGCCCTTCGTTGCAGTGAACTGCGGGGCGATCACAGAGACTCTGCTGGAAGCCGAGCTGTTCGGCCACGCTCGAGGGGCGTTCACCGGCGCCTCTCACGACCGACCAGGGCTCTTCGAAGCGGCGAACGGAGGCACGCTGCTGCTCGACGAGGTCGGCGAGCTCTCGCTCGGAATGCAGGTGAAGCTCCTGCGTGTTCTCCAGGAGCGCGAGGTCCGTCGCGTGGGCGAGAACAACACACGCAAGATCGACGTTCGGATCGTCGCCGCCACCAATAAAGACCTGACGCAGAGCGTAGCGAACGGCGGCCTGCGCCAGGACCTCTACTACCGACTGAAGGTGGTGGAGCTGCACGTCCCGCCGCTGCGAGAGCGCAAAGAGGACCTCGCGCTGCTCTCGACCACGCTTTTGGCGGAGTCGGCGCTGCGGATGAAGCGCGCGATCGCTGGGATTTCTCCGGCCGTCGCCGACCAACTCCTGCGCTACTCGTGGCCGGGAAACGTCCGAGAACTCTACAACGTCATGGAGCGCGCGGTCGCGCTCTCGCAGGGCAACACCGTCGAGCTCGAGGATCTGCCCGAGGAGATTCGTGTCCTCGTTCCAACACCCACGGTCACCGCCGGCAAAGTGCGCCCACTGGAGGAGATCGAGCGGGATTACATTCTTGCGGCGCTCTCAGCAAACGCGGGCAATCACACGCACACCGCGACGCAGCTCCAGATCGGATCGGCCACGCTGTACCGAAAGCTCAAGAGCTACGGGGTGGCCGCAGCACGATCCGATCCCTGAGCGAAGCTCCTGCACCCGTGGGCGCGCGATCAGCGGTGTCCGTGCGCTCCAGGATCACCATCGGTCCCCGCCGGTTTGCCGTCGCGGGCGGCTCTGGCGGCTTGCTCGTGCGCGATCCGCTCGGCCGCGCCGTTCTCGGTCGTCGGCGAGTACTGACCCTTGGCGCCGCCTCGACTCCACGCGGTGCTGAAGTATTTGCTGATCCGTCGGCGCAGATCGACCCCTGACATCGGCGCGAGCAGGATGCCGGTGCCGAAGCCGATCGCGAACGCTCCGCCGACCGCAGCCACGTCAACAATCGATCGACGACGACGAAGACCGAAGACGCTGAGCTGCTGACTGCTCGGGATGCTGCCGACGCTCGTGATCAGCCCGGTGACCGCCTTGACGCCGTCGATCCAGCTGGTTCGCGCCTTGGTCGCGAGGTGCTCTGCGCCCTGCCGCGCAGAGTCGAGGCCGCCTTTTACCGACTGGTTGGCGGACTCGGCGAGCTCTTCTGCGCCCTCGGTGACCGAGTGGATCGCGTGCCTGGCGTCTTTGACTACGTGCTCGATGGTGTTCGACATGGCTGCCTCCGGTTCATGAATCGCCGATGTACGAAGCACGATCAGAGCCACCGCCCGCTCCTTTGCGCAAACGGCGCGTCGGGACTGCGAGCCGTGAGGGAGGACGAAGTCAGGATTCGGCCAGCGCATCGTGCCCCGCGTCGACGAGAATCATCCGGAGTTTCCTCTGCCCTGCAGCGCTCGCAGATGGCTGGCCTTCGAAGATGAACGACCCCGATCGATCACTCTGGGTGAGTCGGCGCTTCTCATTTCGATGGAACTCTTGCAGGAGCGCCGCGCGGGAATCGCGAACACGCCCTGGCCCGAGGAGAGCTGACGAAGCGCGGATCGATCATTGCTAGTGAAGTTGGAGCCACGT
>LNEO01000003.1 GCA_001465015.1 Deltaproteobacteria bacterium Ga0077539
CGACCATAGCGCACTTGTTCGACGAATCGCTAGACAGACCACGAAAACGCTGGCCCATCACCGCCCTGCCGCGCGAACCTCACGAGGCCGTCCGTTGTGTGGCAATTGATGCAAATGAGAGCAACACCCATGAGAAAGCTTAGCGAGCGAGCCTCGCGCTGGGTCAACGCGCTGATCATCACCGTCACCGCGCTGTGTTCGACGACGATGGTTTCGTCGACTGCGCACGCGCAGGCGTCGTTGATCCGCGGACTCGGCGGTCCCGCAGACTTCGGGACGAACGAGGTGCCGTACAACGACGACGGCTCGTCGATGGAGATCGACGTGTCCCGGGCGTTTCCGTACGGGCTGCGGTTCTTCGGGATGACGTTTCGATCGTTGTACGTGAACAACAACGGCAACATCACACGCCCAGGGCGTTTCCCGTCTCGAGCCAGCGCATGATCGCGCCGTGGTGGGGAGACGTCGACACGCGAGGGATGGGGCGGCCCGCGCGCAACGGAGTGTACTGGGACGTCCGCCCCGGACAGTTCACGGTGACCTGGTTTCTCGTCGGGTACTTCAACACCAGGGACGATCTGCAGAACTCGTTTCAGTTGATTCTTCGCCCCGCGCCCGTGTGCGGCAACGGCGACTTCGACGTCGAGTTTCGCTACAACCAGTGCCAGTGGTACGTCGGTAACGCCTCGGGCGGCACGAACGGCCTGTGCCCAGCAGGGATGCCCGCTTCTTGTATTCCGACGCAGGCGGGCTTCGACGCGGGGGACAGTCGAAACTTCTTCGCGCTGCCGGGCTCGCTCACTCCGACGATCTTGAATTTGTGCACCACGTCCAACGTCGGGATGACCGGCGTCTGGCGCTTTCCGATCCGCGGCGGTGAGCTGCCGTGCCTCGGCTCGGGAGATCGTTGCAGCACAGGGCTCTACGGCGCGTGCGCGCAGGGCACCGTGCAGTGCCGCAGCGGCAGACCCTTCTGCGCTCCCGACAACACCCCGCGCGTCGAGCGGTGCGACGGCGTCGACAACGATTGCGACGGACGGACCGACGAGAACGATCGCACGCCGCCGCCGTCGATGCCGCCGATCGACCCCGACGCGGGAATGTGGACGCCAGACGTTCCCACGCCCGATGCTTCCGCAGACGGAGCGGCGGATGGCGCCGCGGATGGCGCCGCGGACACGGGCGTCGTGACGGACACGGGCGTCGCGATCGACACCGGCGTTGTCACCGACTCGGGCGTCGTGACGGACACGGGCGTCGCGACGATGCCCGACAGCGGCGTGACGATTCCGCCTGTGTGCCCGCGAAACGGCGACGTGTGCTTCCGAGGCAACTGCGTTCCTGGCTGCGTCGAAGGCGCGTGCTTCGGAGAGCAGACGTGCACGAGCGAGTCTGTGTGCGTCGAGACCTCGTGCTTGCGCGTCGAGTGCCCGCCGGGACGCACGTGCCGCGCGGGGATGTGCGTCGATCCGTGCGAGGGCGTTCGATGCCCGGCGCCGACGACGTGCCGCTTCGGAATCTGCCAGGACCTCTGCCTCGGAGTGACCTGCGATCCGCTTCACATCTGCCGCGAAGGT
>LNEO01000004.1 GCA_001465015.1 Deltaproteobacteria bacterium Ga0077539
GTCCCAGAACTCCTTGCCGCGCTCGGTGCGGCGCGACATCGTGACCGTGACGAACAGCGCGATGACCGTACCGACGTACAGGTACCAGCGGCTCATGAAGCTGTGCGAGATGTTGATGACGACCTGGGTCGGCGCAGGCAGCTTCGCGCCGCCTCCCATGTCCTTGTACATGTTCTCGAAGGTCGGGATGACCTTGACCAGCATGACGGCGATGACGCCGATCGCGACGACGAGAATGCCCGTCGGGTAGAACATCGCCGACTTGATCTGCCCGCGCAGCTTCACCGCCTTCTCGATGTAGACGGCGAGGCGATTCAAGATCGTGTCGAGGATGCCGCCGATCTCACCGGCGGCGACGAGGTTCACGTAGAGCTCGTCGAACACGCGGGGATGGCGGCGGAGCGAATCCGAGAAGGTGGCGCCCTGCTCCACCGAGCTCTTCACCGCGAACAGGATCTTCGCGAAGACCTTGTTGGGCGTCTGGGCGGCGAGGATGTCGAGGCACTGCACGAGCGGCAGACCGGCGTCGATCATCGTCGCGAGCTGACGCGTGAAGATCTGGAGGTCCTTCGGCGCGACGCCCGAGCCGATGACGATCTGGAACTCGCGCGCTTCCTTCTTCACGCGCTGGACGACCATGCCGTCGCCCTTGAGGCGCTGCTCGACGGCGTCGGCGGTCTCCGCCTCCATCACGCCCTTCTTCTTCTCGCCGGCGCGCGATGTCGCTTCCCACTGGAACTTGGCCATCAGGTTCTCCTAGCGACGTTGGGCGCTGGTGGGAGGTGGAGCGTAGGCACCGAGCGAGCCGCCCGCTGCCAGGATCATGTTCTTGAGCTCGTCCTGCTCGGAGGACGCTCCAAGCGCGACGTCGAGCGTGATGGTCTTCGCGAGGTAGTGCCCGAGGAGGGCCTGGTTCATCGTCTGCATCCCGAACTTGCTCTGGCCGATCTGCATCTGCGAGTAAACCTGGTGCAGCTTGTCCTCGCGGATGAGGTTCCGGATCGCGGCGTTCGGGACCATCACCTCGGCGGCCATCGCGCGGCCCTGCCCCGACGCCTTCGGGAGCAGCATCTGCGTGATGACGCCCTCGAGCACGAACGAGAGGACGGCGCGCACCTGACTCTGCTGGTGCGAGGGGAACACGTCGATGACGCGGTTGATGCTCTGGATCGCGCTGTTGGTGTGCAGTGTCGCGAAGCAGAGGTGGCCGGTCTCGGCGATGGTGAGCGCCGCCTCGACGGTCTCGAGGTCGCGCATCTCACCGACGAGGACGTAGTCGGGGTCCTGGCGCAGGATGTACTTCAGGGCGCGCTTGAACGAGCCGGAGTCGCGGCCGATCTCGCGCTGGTTCACGAGGCAGTTCTTGTGCGTGTGCTGGAACTCGATCGGGTCCTCGACCGTGACGATGTGCCCCTTCTGCTCCGTGTTGATCTTGTCGATCATGGAGGCGAGCGTCGTCGACTTGCCCGATCCCGTCGGCCCCGTGACGAGCACGAGGCCGCGCGGCTTCTCGCAGAGCTCGTTGATCACCGGCGGCATGCCGAGGTCGCTCAGCGGCACGATCTTGTACGGGATCGTCCGGAAACAGCCGGCGACGCACGCCTGCTGCATGTAGACGTTCGCGCGGAAGCGGGCCATGCCGCGGATCCCGAACGAGAAGTCGATCTCGAGGTCCTCCTCGAAGCGCAGCTTCTGCGCGTCGTTCATGACCGAGTAGCAGAGCGTCTTCGTATCAACGGGCGTCAGCGAGTCGGTCTGCAGCTTGACCAGATCGCCGTCGATGCGGATGCGTGGCGGCGAGCCAGCGGTGATGTGAAGGTCCGAGCCGCCCTTGTCGGTCATGGCCTTGAGCAAGGCCTGGAGCGAATGCTGCGCCAATTAGTCCTCGACCGTGGTGCGAAGGATCTCTTCGGGCGTCGTCATGCCTTCGAGGATCTTGGCGATGCCGGCCATGCGCAGCGAGAGCGTTCCGCCGCGGATCATCTCGGCCTTGATCTCGGCCGCGGACGCGCCCTGGAGCACGAGCTCCTTGAGCGGATCGGTGAACGGCATGACCTCGTAGAGCGCGACGCGGCCCTTGTAGCCGGTGTTGTTGCAGGTGCCGCAGCCCTTGCCCTTCTTGATCTTCGCGCCGCGGATCTGCTCCTCGGTCATGCCGATCTTGGCGAGGGCTTCGGGGTGCTTCTCGTCGTCCATCTTGCAGTCGGCGCAGATGCGGCGCGCGAGACGCTGCGCCACGACGAGGTTCACCGAGGCCGTCACGAGGAACGGCTCGATGCCCATGTTCAGGAGCCGGGAGACCGTCGACGGGGCATCGTTCGTGTGCAGCGTCGAGAGCACGAGGTGGCCCGTGAGCGCGGCCTTGACGCCGATCTCGGCCGTCTCGAAGTCACGAATCTCGCCGACCATGATGATGTTCGGGTCCTGGCGGAGGAAGGCGCGCAGAGCGGTCGCGAAGTTGAGGCCGATGTCCTCGTGCATCTGCACCTGGTTGATGCCGTGGAGGTTGAACTCCACCGGATCTTCCGCGGTGCTGATGTTGCGATCGATCGTGTTCAGCTCCGACAGCGCGGAGTAGAGCGTCGTCGTCTTGCCCGACCCGGTGGGGCCGGTGACGAGCACCATGCCGTAGGGCTTCTTGATCGCTTCCTTGAAGAAGGACAGCGGGCCCGGGTCGAACCCGAGCTTCGTCATGTCGAGCTGCAGCTGCGTCTTGTCGAGGAGACGCATGACGATCTTCTCGCCGTAGAGCGTCGGCAGGACGCTCACGCGGAAGTCCATCTCGCGGTTACCACCGATCTTCAGCTTGATGCGTCCGTCCTGCGGCAGGCGGCGCTCGGCGATGTCGAGCGAGGCCATGATCTTGAGACGCGAGGTGATCGCGTTGCGCAGCTTCAGGGGCGGCCGCATCTCCTCCTGGAGAATGCCGTCGATGCGGAAGCGGACGCGGAAGCTCTTCTCGTACGGCTCGACGTGGATATCCGACGCCTTCTTCTTGATCGCCGAGAGGAGGATCGCGTTGCACAGCTTCACGACCGGCGCCTCGCCGGCCTGGTTCTCGAGGTCGACGACGTTCACCGCGTCATCGGCGACGGCGGCATAGTCGACGTTGTCGACGTCGAACTCGCCCATCATCTGGTCGAGGTCGGGCCCCTTGTCGTAGTAGCGCGAGAGCGCGACCTCGAGGGACGCCTCCGAGGCGACGACGGGCTCGATGTTGTACTGCGTGAGGAACTTGAGCTCGTCGATGGCGTAGATGTTCGACGGATCGGCCATCGCCACGATCAACGTCGGGCCGTTGCGCCGCACCGGGATGACCTGGTGCTTCTCGCAGATCTCGCGCGGCACGAGCTTCAGGACGCTCGGCTCGATCTCGAACTCCGAGAGGTTGATCGACGGGAGGCTGTACTGCTTCGCGACGAACTGCGTCAGCTCCTGGTCCTTGACGTAGCCGAGACGCGACAAGGTCGCGCCCAGCCGCTTACCAGTGCGCTTGGCCTCGTCCTGTGCCTGCTGAAGCTGCTGGAGCGAGAGCATTTTCTCGCGAACCAGGAGCTCTCCGATACGGCTCATTCGGCGAATCCCCCGAGGAAGATGGACAAGTTAGCACATCACGCGACGTAGGTGATCTGCCACTCTCGCACCTCACCATCGACGGTTACATCGACCACTTCGCCCGTCTGTTTACCGAGGACGGCCTTCCCGATCGGGGAGGCAGGTGTGACCACGGAGAGGTGGCCGTCGCCCCCGGGCCCCGTGAGAGTAATTCCGGCACCGACGGGTGCGAGAAAGAAGGTCCGTCCCTCACCACTGTCCGCATCCTCGATCTCGACGATCGCCCCGACGACGATCCGGGCCCGCTTGTTCATGTTCGCCGGCCGGAAGGCCATCAGGCGG
>LNEO01000005.1 GCA_001465015.1 Deltaproteobacteria bacterium Ga0077539
GCGGATCGTCGCCAGTGCGGCTTCGGGGGCGTCCTGCCCGCCTGCCGGCGGGAGGGGATCCGTGCACCGGATCAGGTCGCCGAGCACGACGGCGTGGGTGCGCGCGAGCGCCTTCGTCATCGCGAGCTGGGTGAGGTAGCGATCGAGCTCGTACGGCTTCTCGCCGACCTCTTCGAGGAGCGCGACGGCGCCGGTGAGCGGGAGCTCCCATGGCGTGCCGACGAGCATCGACGCCATGGTCAGGTTGGCGGGCACGAGGTGCCCCGACGTCGCGAGGGCAAGACCGTCGAGCTTCCAGGGGCGCGGGCCCTTGGCGTCGGGTGACATGAGGAGCTCGTGGAGGCGCGCGATGTCGGCGGGCGGGAGCGTGCCCATCTGCGCGAGCACCGGGCCGTGGATGCCGCGCACGCCGGCGTGAACCGCCCACGAGAGGAGCGCGGTGCCGTCGGAGAAGCCGACGATGGGCTTCGGATCCGCGCGCAGCGCGTCGGCATCGAGGAGGTGAAGGATGCGCGTGATGCCGTAGCCGCCGCGGGCGAGCAGGATGGCGCGCACCGAGGAGTCCTTGAACATCGCGTTCAGCTCCGCGGCACGCACCTCGTCCGAGGCCGCGAGATACGAGGGCAGCCCCTGCGGTCGCGGCATCGTCAGCGACGGTGCGAGGCGCACCGTGAACGTCTTGCCCAGCGCCGAGAGGCCCGACAGCAGCTTGTCGGCCTTGATGGGGCCCGCCGGGGCGACGATGCCGAGGGTCTCACCCGCCTTGATGCGCGGCGGGATCATCGCTTCTTGCGGCGGCGCTTGACGGAGCCACCCGGGCTCGACGGTCGGGACGGTGGCTCGTCGGCGGACGGAGGCTCGTCGGAGATGGCTTCCATCGCCTGCGTCTGCTTGCCATCGTCGACGAGGCCCTTGGTGCTGCTGCTCTCGTTCATGAGCTGCGCGATGAGCTCTGGATCGACGGCGTCCATCACGACCGTGCGCTTGCCGTCATCCACGATCTCCGGGAGACGGTGCTCGCCCGAGAGCTGGATGGCGGGATCCGACACGACCGCCGCGGCCGCGGCGAGCTCGTCCTCGAGGGAACGCTGCGCCTTCGGCTTCGCGATCAGCACCTGGATCGGCTGGCTCGGCGCGGTCGGACTCGTCGGGGGCTCGGGCGGCGGACCGGAATCCGTCGTCTCGTCGCCGCGCATCGGCTCGGGGATCGTGTGCGTGCGCGGTCGCACCGTCGTCGCCTTGCCGCGCGTCCCGGCGGGAGAGGCCGGCGTGGGTGCGAGCTCGGGCAGTGTTGTGTGGGTCTTCCACCAGTCGCGCGCGGCGTCGGACGCGAGCGTCGGCTCGACGAGCATCCCGGGGATACGCGGGGGCGCGGCGGGCGCAGTCGCCGTCGTCACCGGGCCGGATTGCGTCGGCGTCGCGACCTGTTCGTGGATCTGTGTCACCCGCGCGTCGAACGTGACGCCGTCGTCGGTGACGATCGCGATCGCGGTGCCGACGGGCATCGGGGTGGGGAGCTCGAGGTAGCCCGCGCTGGGGCGAACCTGCGTCAGCTTCACGCGCCGGCCAAGGGCCAGTCCGCGATACGTCAGGTCGACGAAGCTCTCGCTCATCGGGCGGAGCATATACTGCGTGCCGTGGGCCTGCGGGAGCGTCTTCGCCAGTTACGTGGCCCCGTCCCGGAGGATGACGTCGCGGGCCGCACGAACGCCCTCGTCGTCCGCGGCAACGAGTTCGGCTTCGATCCGTTCGGCCTGTCGCGCGCCCACGTGAAGACGGCCGCGTCCGTGGTGCGGTGGATCTATCGCCACTACTTCCGCGCGAGCGCGTTTGGCGTCGAGAACATCCCCCTCGACGGGCGCGTCATCTTCGTCTCGAATCACTCCGGCCAGCTGCCGTTCGACGGCATGGTCATCGGCGCGGCGACGTTCCTGGAGCCGGAGCGACCGCGCCTCGTGCGCTCGATGGTCGAGTACTTCGTCCCGACGGTACCGTTCGCGAGCTACCTGTTCGCGCGCTGGGGCCAGATCGTCGGCACGCCCGAGAACTGCCGGCGCCTGCTCGCCGCCGAGGAAGCGGTGCTCGTGTTCCCCGAGGGGGCCCGCGGCATCAGCAAGCCCTTCTCCCGGCGTTACCAGCTCGCCGAGTTCGGCAAGGGCTTCATGCGCCTCGCCCTCGAGATGCAGTGCCCGATCGTGCCCGTCGCCGTGATCGGTGCCGAGGAACAAGCTCCCGCGGTCAACGTGCGGCCGCTCGCGAAGCTGCTCGGCATCCCCGCGTTCCCCGTCGTGCCCTACCCGCCGTTCGTGCCGCTCGTGCCGCTGCCGGTCAAGTACCGGCTCTACTTCGGCGCGCCGATGCGCTTCACCGGCGATGCCGATGACGACGACGAGACGATGGGCGCCCAGGTCGCATCGGTGAAGCAGGCCATCGAGGCGATGATCGAACGGGGGTTGCGGGAGCGCGCCCACGTGTTCTGGTGATCCGATGAAGGTGGTCATCACCGGCATCTCCGGGCGCCTCGGCCGGATCGTCGCGCGGCGCCTGCATCACGAGGCCGACGTCCAGATCGTGGGCCTCGATCGGCGCCCCATGCGGGGTCGCCCCAAGGACATCGAGCATCACCAGGTCGACCTGCGCAGCAAGCAGGCGCGCGACATCTTCCGTGCCGGCGACGTGGACGCGCTCATTCACCTGGGCGTGATGCACGACCCGCGGGCCCGCGCCGCCGAGCTCTACTCGTGGAACATCACCGGCACCACGAAGCTCCTCGAGTACTGCCAGGCGTACCGCGTGCCCAAGGTCGTGCTCGTGTCGTCGTCCGACGTCTACGGCCCGCGCCCCGACAACCCGCAGTTCTTGACCGAGGACGCGCCCCTCCTCGCCGCACAGCGCTTCCCCCAGATGCGAGATCTCGTCGAGATCGACCACCTCGTGTCGACGTTCCTGTGGCGCGCGCGGGAGATCGAGACCGTGATCCTCCGCCCGGTCCACATCCTGGGCCCGGTGCACAACGCACCGTCGAACTACCTGCGCATCGCCCGCCCGCCCGTCCTCCTCGGGTTCGATCCGATGGTCCAGCTGATCCACGTGGATGACGTCGCCGACGCGATCACCCTCGCCCTCGCGCCGGGGCGGCGTGGCATCTACAACCTCGTCGGTCCGGGCGAGGTGCCGCTCTCGGTGGTGCTACGCGAGCTCGGACGCGAGCCGCTGCCGATCCCCCACCCGGTGGCGAAGCCGCTCCTCGGGCTGGCGTTCCGGCTCGGGCTCTCGAGCTTCCCCGTTGCGGAGCTCGATTTCATCCGCTACGTCTGCATGGTCGATGGCCGGCGGGCCGCTGCCGAGCTCGGCTTTCGGCCCGGTCGGACGCTCCGGGAGACCATCCATGCGGTCGCCGAAGACTGAGGTTTTCCACACCGTGCCGTGGCGTCTGGATACACGCGGTGTAGCCGGGTATTCACACCGCACCGCAGCGGGGATACGGTCCCGGCAATGGCGGCGAAAGGTGAGCTAGCCCACGCTCCCGCTCTCGGACCGAGCAACGGTCGGCCAAGCCCGCGAGTCTTCAACACCTGAGTGACCAGTTTCCGGGCAAATTTGTCGTGGATTGAACGATCGGCCCCAACACGGGAACCCGTCGCCGTCCGTAACCCACGCAAAGTCGCCACGTTCGATCCCGCTGCCACAGTGGCACGACCAATGCTTTAACTTGGAGCCAAGAGGACCAACCCCATGAAGACAACCCTACGCAAGCTCGCTTTCCTCCTGGTCACGGCCATCGCCGTGTCCGGCTGCACCCTGTACTTCGAAGACGACAACTACTCGGACGACCGTGGTTGGGGTGACGAAGGTCCCCGCGACGACGGCTGGAACGACGGCGTCTACGCATGTACCGAGGACCGTGACTGCGCGGCTGGTTGTTATTGCGACGAAGAGACCGGCGTCTGCGAAGAGGCTGGCTTCTGCTCGACCAGCGAAGATTGCGCCGAGGGCCTCGTCTGTGACGACCGCGGCTCCTGCGTGCCCGGCGAGACGTGCCAGGCCGACTCGGACTGCTTTGCGGGCTCGTTCTGCAACGAGGGTCAGTGCGAGGCGTCGTGCGCCTGCGAGAACGACCAGGACGCCGTCGACGGTGGCTACGCGTATTGCGATGAGGACCGTGGCACCTGCATGCCGGAGAACCCGGCCGGCAGCTGCGCGGGCGCCGTGACCTGCGATTCCCGCCCGCCGCAGTGCGCGCTCGGCTCCGTCGCGACCGTCAAGGACGGCTGCTACACGGGTAACTGCGAGGTCATCACCCAGTGCGACGTCGCGCCGGTGTGCACGTCCTTCCAGTACGAAGCGGACTGCCTCAACCCGGGCGACACGCAGGCCTGCGGCGCGGTCTACGTCGGTCGCAACTGCACCAACCCGGACGGCTCGTCCTGCACGGGTGGCTCGACCGGCTGCACCTGCGAGACGTTCGACTTCTTCACCTGCACCGACCAGGCGGGCAAGACGTTCCCGAACGGCGCCCTCCTGCCGAACCAGTCCTACCTGACCGAATAAGTTTCCGAGCGGGGTTGCTCGGGGATGCCCGTCGCGAAGCGCGGCGGGCATTCGCATTTTCGGCGTAGGCTACGCCGATGGGCTTCGAGTTCTCCGAGACGATGGCTGGGACGATGGAGCTGGACGCCGAGCCGGGCGTCCGCCACCCGTTCCGGTTCGAGGTCACGGCCCGGGCCGCCTCCCTGCGGGGCCACCTCCGCGACGGCAAGGCCGAGCTCCGGGGGATGATCTACGCCCCTCCCCTCGCCTCGGGAGTGCCTGCCGTCGGGACCATCACGATCCGCCCGATCGGGCAGCGCATCATCCGGTACGAGCTGGGGTTTGTGGGGGATGACGACCGCCCCTACGAGCTCGTGGGCCAGAAGGACATTCGCTGGACCTCCCCACGCCGTACGTTCAGCGAGCTACCCGCCGAGATCCTGGATGACGAGCATAGACGGGTAGCGACGTGCCAGACCCGGTTCGATATCGAGCACGATCTGTGGTCGTTCGTGCGCAGTTTCCGACCGGCACGGTCGTGGTAAGGATGCAGCCGGAATGAGCTTTTTTCAGAAAATCTTCGGTAGCCGCAATCAGCGCGAGCTGAAGAAGATGCAGCCCGTCGTCGACCGCATCAATCAGCTCGAGTCGACGATGAAGCCGAAGAGCGACGACGAGCTCAAGGCCATGACCGCCGAGTTCAAGCGGCGGATCGACAAGGGCGCGACCCTCGACGAGCTCCTGCCTGAAGCCTACGCGGTGGTCCGCGAGGCCGGCGTGCGGCGCCTGGGGATGCGCCACTACGACGTCCAGATGATCGGCGGCATGGTGCTGCACTCCGGCAAGATCGCCGAGATGCGCACCGGCGAGGGCAAGACCCTCGTCGCGACGCTGCCCACCTACCTGAACGCGCTGTCCGGCAAGGGCGTGCACGTCGTCACGGTCAACGACTACCTCGCCAAGCGCGATGCCGAGTGGATGGGTCGCCTCCACGGCTTCCTCGGCCTGACCACGGGCGTCGTCGTCCACGGCCTCGAGGACTTCGAGCGCCAGGCCGCGTACCGCTGCGACATCACCTACGGCCAGAACAACGAGTTCGGCTTCGACTACCTGCGCGACAACATGAAGCCGTCGCCGGACCGCATGGTCCAGCGCGGCCTCAACTACGGCGTCGTCGACGAGGTCGACTCGATCCTCATCGACGAGGCGCGCACGCCGCTCATCATCTCCGGCAGCGGCGAGGAGTCGGGCGATCTCTACGTGAAGATCGACCGCATGATCCCGCGCTTGAAGCGCGAGGTCGACTACACCGTCGACGAGAAGGCGCACAGCGCCATGCTCACCGATGACGGTGTCGAGACGATGGAGAAGCTCCTCGGCGTCGAGAACCTCTACGAGGCGACGAACATCCAGCTCGTCCACCACGTGAACCAGGCGCTCCGCGCGCACACGCTCTACAAGCGCAACGTCAACTACCTCGTCGAAGAGGGCAAGGTCGTCATCGTCGACGAGCACACCGGCCGCAAGATGCCGGGCCGCCGCTGGTCGGATGGTCTCCACCAGGCGATCGAGGCCAAGGAAGGCGTCACCGTCGAGGAGGAGAACCAGACCCTCGCGACGGTCACGTTCCAGAACTACTTCCGCATGTACAAGAAGCTGTCCGGCATGACCGGCACGGCTGACACGGAAGCCGCCGAGTTCAAG
>LNEO01000006.1 GCA_001465015.1 Deltaproteobacteria bacterium Ga0077539
GAGCGAAGCCGTCGCGCGCTTTCTTGGGGGACGTTGAGATGGCGCGCCCGCGGAGCGGCATCGGCTTCAAGCAGCGCGGCGTCGTGTACACGGGCGTGCGCCTACCGGATGGGCGTCGCTGGGTGCGCCCAGTTGCGCTCATTGCTCCTCCCCCGCCAGGGATCGCGCTCGGCGTTGCGTGGGCGCGGGCGGTGGGGCTCCAACTACAAGCGCGCTTCGACCGCGGTGAATGGTCGCCCGAGCAGGTGCAGACGATCGTGGTGACCGAGCCCGCGCTGCCCGCGAAACGTGCTGCGATGCCTGCTCCGATCGATCGCCCTGCGCGAAGAACCACGGCACCATCAACGGCTCCAACGCGTGCGAGCGAGCCTCCGAGCGAAACAGTGCGGGTGTGGTTCGAGCGATGGTTGAACGATCGGGCGCAGAAGGGGCTCTCGACGGTGCGCACGGATCGCTCGAGGTTTCGCTCGCACGTCGAGCCTGTGCTCGGAGACAAGTCGATCGCGACCGTGTCCAAGGCGGACATCGAGGCGCTCGTGAGCGCGCTCGACGACGCGACGCGGGCAGGACAGTCGTGGCGCACGTCGTGGAACGGATGGGCGCTCACGCGGGCGATGTTCCGCGATGCGTCGCGGTCGAAGACGGTCACGCTTCGCGTGCGAAGTGACAACCCGTGCGATGGCGTGGCCGCGCCCGATCGCGGGACGAAGAAGGTGAAGCAGTACATCTCACCCGCGGAGTTCCTCTCGCTCGTGCGCTCTGAGCGCGTGCCCGAGCGCTTCCGTGTGCTCTACACGCTTGCGGTCTACCTCTACGCCAGACCGGGCGAGCTCGAAGCGCTCGCGTGGGAGGACTTCGACCTCGAACGAGGAACGGTGCACATCCATCGCGCAGTCCACTACGACACGGGCGCGGTGAAGCCCGTGAAGACGCAGGAGGCGCGACGGTTCTCGATCGAAGCGAACCTGCTTCCGCTGCTACGAGCGCTCGCGCACGGGAAGAAGCCAGACGAGCGCGTCGTGCCCGAGGGCGTGCCGAAGCCGAGCTGTTGCGCGAACACCTGCGCCTCGCGGGGATCACGAGGAGCGATCTCTTCGCGAGCGACGCGACGCGCAAGCCGATGACCTTCTACGACCTGCGCGCGACGGGCATCACGTGGCGTGCGATCCGAGGGGACGAACCGCTGCGCATCCAACGGGCTGCGGGACACACGGGGTTCGATACGACGCAGGGATACATCCGTGAGGCGGAGAGCGTGCGAGATGGTGTTGGTGAGGTGTTTCCCAGCCTCCTCGCAACCTCGTTTCGCGATGGTTTGGCGGCTGCGCCCGATCCGCTGCTTCTGACTCGAGGACGGGAGGAGACGAATCGGAAGTGTTCGTGACAGGTGGAGCGTGACGAGAACGCGCTATCTGGTGAGAGCAAGATGACGAATCCTCGCACTTCTGTGGGGACACGACGTCCATAGGGTGTCCAGCCAAGTTGGAGGAAAACTGATCGCTACCAGACGGTCACGAATGTCGACTCGTCGACAGGCTCGACGCGAAAGTTCGGGGTAGAGTTCGCAGGCGACAGCCCAGACAACTCTTCGTCGGCACAGAGGCGACTCAACGTAGTGGCCCACTCCTTCGCCACTTCGATGTCATCCGTAGCGATTGCAAGGAATCCTCCCGCAATGTCGCCGGCACGGATCAGTTCGGCAAACTCATGCACATAGGAGCGTATTCGCCTGAGCGTGGCGGCGTTCCTCGGTGTTTCGTTGGCAGAGACCTTCGCATCGCCGACAAACAGGTACACCTTGTTTTGGCCATCGTGCTTAGCTTGAAGTACATCCGGACGCGAGTCGTTAGGAAGTGTCTTGATTCGTTGTGAAAAACCGCGTTCCGTGGCGAATTTGAGCAATGAGGCTTCAAGGCGATCGTGGGCTTCCGATGTCGCCTCTTTTAGTAGCGAGGCTAGGAACCGGAGACGTTTCGCCACTTTGTCAAGATCGTCGGCCATGGGTTGAACATACGCGT
>LNEO01000007.1 GCA_001465015.1 Deltaproteobacteria bacterium Ga0077539
CGCTCACGAGCGCCTCGATGTCCGCCTTGGACACGGTCGCGATCGACTTGTCTCCGAGCACAGGCTCGACGTGTGAACGAAACCTCGAGCGATCCGTGCGCACCGTCGAGAGCCCCTTCTGCGCCCGATCGTTCAACCATCGCTCGAACCATGCGCGTACAGTCTCGCCTGGAGGCTCGATCGCACGCGTTGGAGCCGTTGCTGATGCTGCGGCCTTGCGTGCAGGGCGGTCGATCGCGCGGATCGTCGTCGCACTCCGCGCAGCCGCTGCGGGTGTCGCGGGGAGCACGGGATTGGAGACCACGATCGAGCGAACTTGCTCAGGCGACCACTCGCCACGATCGAAGCGCGCTTGCAGTTGGAGTCCCACCGCCCGCGCCCACGCAACGCCGAGTTCCACACCAGGCGGCGGGGGAGCAATGATCGCGACCGGCCGTACCCAGCGACGCCCATCGGGAAGCCGTACGCCCGTGTACACGACGCCGCGCTGCTTGAACCCGATGCCGCTCCGCGGGCGCGCCATCTCAACGTCCCCCAAGAAAGCGCGCGACGGCTTCGCTCGCCGCATGGCCGAGCGGGTCTCGCTCGGCTTCGCCGAGGCCACTCACTACGCGATCGACGGCGAGCGGGGAGATCCACTCGCGACGCCCGTCCTTGCGAATCTCGACGCGATGGCGCCGACACCATCGCCGAAAACTCCGCGTGCCCTTGAACCCTCGTCGCATGGCCTCCGCGGGCAATAGCACCCACGCAGCGTGCGCGGTCGCGT
The DNA here is from genome assembly GCA_001465015.1 of Deltaproteobacteria bacterium Ga0077539. Lineage (GTDB taxonomy): Bacteria > Myxococcota_A > Polyangia > Polyangiales. Next base: position 770 of record LNEO01000007.1, read on the forward strand.
GCGACGCCTCGGCGATTTGGATGCTTGCGTTGTCGCGGGACGCTCCGGCTCCGCTCGACGCGCCAAGCACCATCGTCGCTTCGTCGCGTGCGAGCTTCATCGCACACCCCCGCGTTGAGTCGCGGAGCGATCTGCGTGTCGCGCGGACGCACGGATACACGTCACGCGCCCCGCTCGTACGAGCAGGGCGAGTGACGCTCCGTACGAGGTGAGCGAGCGGTGATATTCGGACTGAGAGGCATGCTTGTCCGCGTGGCAATTTCCCGCACAATCACGCGATCGATCCGTCGCAACGGTTGCGACGACCTGCTGCGATAGGAGTGCAC
>LNEO01000008.1 GCA_001465015.1 Deltaproteobacteria bacterium Ga0077539
CCGGCGGGCGTTCCGGCGCCAGCGACGATCCAAGCTGGCGTGAACTCCTTTGGCACGGCTGGTCCGAACATCAGCTTGCTCAACTACCCAGTCGCGCAGTCGTCTTGGATCGTCGCGATTCCGACGGACGATGCCGCGAATCGAGATCTCGATCCGAAGAAGATCGACGACATCGTTTTGCGGATTGCCTACTCGGGCATAGCGACGGGAGGCGCGTCGTCGATGTACGCGCTCACCTGCAACTAGTCACCGTGGGGAGAATCACAATGTACAAGTCCGAGTATCTGATCTTGATTTCTGGTGTTCTCGCTGCGTGCGGGAGCGCGACGTGCCCGCCAGGCACCCGAATGGTCGGCGAAGGGTGCGTGATGATCGCCGCTGATGTGGTCGGAGACCGAGTCGATTCGGGGACCATGCAGCTCGACGCTGCGGACGTCGTGTCGCCCCCCGACGATGCGACGGATGTCGTCGGCGATCGAGGAGGTGATCGGTGCATGGATACCGATCCGCCAGACGACCGCGGAGCGGACGACAACTGCGACGGCGCCGAGGGAGTGGTCGCGCGTTCTCTCTATGTGGTGTCGGCGACGGCGTCGAGCGGTCCGCGCGGGGACGATTCGAACACTGGAACGCCTGGCGCTCCGCTCGCGACGCTACGCGAAGCCGCCCGTCGCGCGGCGATGACCGGCGCGACACACGTGTACCTCGCAGCAGAGTTCACCTTCGAGTCCGATGGCCTCGCCGAGTTGCTCGCCGCGGGCGTATCGGTGTACGGCACGCTCGATCCGACGCGAAACTGGCAGCGCGCCGACGGTTCGCTGACGAGAAACCCAACGGTGATCGCGCCGCCTGCGAACGGAGTCGTGGCGGTGAATTTTCGGTCGAGTCTCGGGTATGTCGTGCTTCGGCCATCAGCAATGCCCGACGCGCAGGTGAACCGAACGGCGCTCGTGCTCGAGGGCGTCGCTGCGGGCGCTCGATTGGATCACGTACACTTGAATAGTGGCTCGGCGAGGAGCGCCCTCGACGCGATGGCCGCGCCCATGGCGATGACGCCGAGCACACACAATGGCGTTGCTGGCACCAGCAGCGGCACCGCGGGCAACCCGCCGACGCTCCCCGCTCCCTGCGGCGGGCGGTCCGATGGTGCTGGCGCGGGCCGCGGCGGCGACTCGTCGTCGTTGCGAGCCTCGAGCGCTGGAGCGCTCGGCGCGTCTGGCGGGGCCAATGGCAGTGGCGCTGCGCCCGATGGCCGCGGCGGAACTGCTGGGAGCGATGGCGTCCGAGGGGCAGGTGGGCTCGGTTCGACTGGCGTGTTGTCGTGGAATTCTGCGTCGCGCTCACTCGTGGCAACGCTAGGTGGCAACGGCGGCATTGGTGACATGGGCGCGGGTGGCGGCGGTGGCGGAGCCGGCGCTAGCTCGAACTGCCTCGGTTCGACTTGGTTCGGAGGAGGAGGAGGCTCTGGTGGTCTCGGGGGCTGCGGCGGCAACGGCGGCTTCGGTGGAACCACTGGCGGGCACTCGATCGGCTTGGTCGTTGTCGGAGCGACGCTGCCGACGTTCGTCGACACACGTATTCAAACTGGTGACGGCGGTGCTGGCGGTCGCGGCGGAGAAGGCGGCGCTGGAGCACCGGGCGGACTGGGCGGGGCTGCTGGGATGCGCGCGGCGTGCGCGTCGCCTCCTGCGCAACTTGCGGGCAATGGTGGTGCTGGCGGCGCAGGTGGTCGTGGCGGCAATGGCGGCGGCGGTGGTGGTGGCAGCGGAGGTTCGACGATTGGGCTCGTCTGGGTCAACGGAACGAGCTCTGCTCTTCCGATGGGGCTCACGGTGACAACCGGCCGCCCCGGCAATGGCGGAGCTGGTGGAACGCCTGACGGTCAGAACGGGCGGGGTGGACAGGTCGCCGAGGTTCTTTCGGTTCGCTGAGTAACGTTGCGTTCGTGGGGCGACCGGGTGCGGCAAGTCTTCTCGAGAGGTGGCAGATGAATTCGTGTGTTCGTCGTCGGATTGTGGCTGCTGTGCTGGGTGTGTTCGTTTCGACGTTCGCAGTGACAGCCCACGCGCAGCGCGGGG
>LNEO01000009.1 GCA_001465015.1 Deltaproteobacteria bacterium Ga0077539
CCGCGTCCCCAGCCTCGTGGCCGCCCCGAAACAGGCCGTCGCGCGCGGGTAACCGACTCGCTTCCCGCTGTCATCCCGGGGTCACGGATGGCTTACGTTCCACACGCGAAGGTCGTGACGTGGCTCGATGATCCGACGGTGCCTCAGCTCGGGGGCAACCGCAGCGTGCGCCGGACTCCGGTGCGCGCGATCGTCGTGCACACGACGTGGGGGCGACTCGGGCCGCTGTTCGAGGGGAGCGGTGACCGCATCGGGCGCAGGTACGTCGCGGAGAACGTGCGAACGATGCAGAAGAGCTGGGACTTCACCGTCGACCAGGACGGAACGATCTACCAGCAGAACGACCCCGCGCGCTTCTACACGTGGCACGCGACCATCGCGAACCCGTTCAGCGTCGGCATCGAGATGGCGCAACGGATGGACGGGACGCTGTACGATACGCAGCTCCGCGCGACGGTCGAGCTCGTGAGCGTGTTGGCGCGCGTGTTCGACGTGCCAAGGGTCGTACCGTGGCGACGGGGGGCACCGGATCTACGCGTGTTGCCCGCGGTGCGCGCGGGGAGGCTCGGCGAGCTGCGCGGGGTGTTCGGCCACGTGCACTTCACGGACGAGCGTGGTCCGGGGGACCCGGGGCCGTTTCCGTTCGCGGTGTTGCGTGCAACAGGGTGGGTAGGCATCGAATGGCCCGCGAACGGGCCGAGTTGACTGTACGACCACATCAACGCGCTGGTTGGCTCAGCGCCGCCGCGAGGGGCGTCACGGCGTGCGTCATCGTGCGTTCTCCTGTTTTTTTGCTGTGATACCGCGTTGGCCTCACTTACGGTGAAGGGGGACGGCGCTCCGATCGATGGCACGCACAGATCTGGCGGTTTCTGGCGCATGGGGATAAAGTTTGAAGTAGCCACACAGGAGACGAATCTCGGTTGGAAACGCTCTTCGCCTGGGCACAGCTTTCAGACATCCACATCGGCCATGGAGGGGCGAGCCACCGCGAAGACCAGCGGCTCGTGCTCGACGCACTTCGAGCCGACGTTGCGAATCTATACGCCGCTGGCATTGCCCCTCGACCCGACGTTGTGTTCGTCACGGGCGACATCGCGTTCAGTGGGAACGATTGCTCGAACACGGAGTACGATCGCGCGACCGAGCAGCTTCGAGCGATCGCGGCTGCAGCCGGTGTCGGTCCGGACAACATCTTCGTCGTGCCAGGCAACCACGATGTCCAGCGGTCAGCTGATAAGGACCGCAGTGTCCAACGCCTGCTTAGGGAGCTGCGCGACGGACGACAGGATCTTGACGACGCTCTGCGGGACGACGGCGATCGCGCGTTACTCGCCAAGCGATTCGCCAACTACCTTTCCTTTGCAGCGAAGTTTGCACCCGCCTGTCGTGTAGACGCGGAGCGGTCTGGACCGCAGCTCTACTGGCGCCATCGGCTTGCGGGCCGGGGAGGTCTCAGTGTGCGCGTCGTTGGCCTCAACACCGCACTTCTCTCCGCCGACGAGCGCAACTTCGGCCACGATGAACGTAAGCTCCGCTTGGGGAAGTTGCAGCTTGCTGACTTCCTGCTGAATCCATCCCGATCGGAGAGCGAGGCAGTGATTCTACTCACCCACCACCCGTTCGACGGAAACTGGCTCGGCGACGAGCGGGATGCTGCTGACTGGTCGCGAAAAATGGGCGACGTCCACATCTTCGGGCACGTTCACGAAGCGGAGTCAGAGGAGGCTCGTTTCGGTAGTGGGAGCCGCATCGTTCGGGTCGCTGCAGGTGCCGCGCACGGGGAGCGCGAACCTCTCGGAACGCCTGCTCAGCACGGGTACAACTTTGCTGCTATCGTTCTTGTGGACGGCCGCTGCAAGCTGCGAGTATGGCCGCGCCGTTGGTCGCATCGCAACCGCGAGTTCCGCCGAGACGGGGATCGCCTTCCCGAAGGGCAGGACTTCGCGGAGCATGACCTCCCGAAGATTTGCCTGCCTGGGACAATGCCGCCCGATCCCTCCTCTGGCGGTCCGCCGAAACCGCCCGCCGCTGCACCCTCATCGGCTCACGCGTTGCCGCCCAATGTCGACCTCGTCGAATTCAGTGCTCAGTCCCGCACGGGTGACTACTACGACGGCAAGCAAGCCCGCTCGGCACACATCGTCGAGGGCCTCGATGTAAGACGTCCGCGTTGGCTCGATGCGATCGCAGACGTGTTTAAGCGCGAAGCGTGCTGCGTTATCCGGGCCTCGAGTGGGCAGGGCAAGTCCTCACTTCTGTACCGGTACGCGTTCGAGCAGCGCGCTGCGTTCAAAATCCTGCATCTGCACCGCTGCGGGACCGACGCGGAAGTGGACGCGACCGTGAGCTACTTGCGCGAGCTCGACAGCCCGGTTCTCGTGCTAGTGGACAACCTCAGCTATGGAACGCGTCTCTGGGGGCAGGCAGCCGCGAGACTTGCAGGAACGACCGCGCGCTTCCTCGTCTCAAGCCGGGAGGAGGACTGGCATCGCTACGCCCCGCCGCTCGCAACAATTTCTTTCGGCACCGTTACACCGGCCTTGGAAATGCGAGAAGCACAGCAGATCTTCGACGAACTAGAACGCCGAGGACGCCGCAGACCGGAAGTTCTCTCCGCCGCCTGGGCCTTCGATCGGGTGGCCGAGCGGAAGTTACTCCTCGAGTTCATATACCTCGTCACCCACGGGCAAATGCTGCGCGAGCGCCTCGAAGATCAGATCCGCCAGATGCACGAGCGCGGCGAGGAGCGCGCCAAGCTCGACGTTCTCCGGCTCGTCGCGATGGCTCAGGTTTACGGTAGTGCCGTCCCTCTCGAAGCACTGGAGAAGGAGGTGAGGTTCGACGGAGACCCAGGCGCCGTGCTGCGCAGCCTCGAGGGGGAGTATCTCGTAATCGAGCGCGGTCTAGCCGAGGGACTCCATCTCATCCGCTCCGAACATTTGGTTCCGCTTCTTCACGACCCCATTCCGACGCGGACGGCGACCATCGCTCGACTCGTGCGAGTACTCGACCACGAGAACCTCGCGTCGCTTGTCGCGGGACTCGTTGCGGACGCGAGCATTCGCCCTGATGCGTACATCGAGGCCCTTGCAGCCCGCTGTCGCCTAGAGCATCCCACCTTCGTCGTGCGACTCGCGGAGGTGGTGTTCGCTGCTTGCGAGCAGCGATACGTCGAGTTGCATCGTCGCCTTTACGAGGAGGCGGTGACACTCGATGGAAGTTCTGGCACCTACTTGTTGAGCTTGGAGACGATGCCACGCCGATTGCGAACTAGTGTCCATGACTTGCCCTTGATATCCGACGAGCGAAAGCACTTCTTCTCGAGTCTTGTCGCGAAGTTCGAAAAGCGGGACGCCTGTGCGAGTCATGAAGCCCTTCGCCTGTATGTTGATCGAGCAATCGGTAGCCTTGATCCAGCCTCATTTGCGCTATCGGACGTTGCTCGGATTTCGTATTGGGGCCGATACGCAAGCGTCGAGATTCCCTGGGTCAGGCGCATTTTGAACGGGACCGAATGGGAGGAGCCTCTCCTTGCTTCCGATCGCGAGACGGTGGGTGCCTTCCTTTGGGAAGTTTCCCGCGTAGTTCCCGAGCGCTTCAAGGAATTCATGGGGAAGCACCGTCAACGCCTCTTGGCTCGCTATCAAGTTGAGTACGAGGTTGCTTCGATCGCCGAGGATGGCGACTCGATCGAGATTCGCTTTGTCCCCGACCCAATTGACGGCCACCGCACGTGGAACGCCCAGGCGGTAACTCGGTTGGATGTGTTGCGCAGATGGTTTCCACAGTACCAGAACTACCGTTCACAGGGGATATTCACCGACGCAGACAAGGCTGTACTTCCATGGACCGACACGGACAAGAACATCCCCTCAGAGCACTTTGATGTTTTGTACGACGATGCTCCACAGAATCGTGTCTATCTGGATCTTTTGGACGCGACGTTCACAGCGGAGTCGATCGTCGATTGGAGGCGCCAGTGGCTCAACTTCCGCCACAGTGTTCTTTCCGCGATCGACCAGCTGCGTGGCGCTTACATCAGTTACTACCGCAAACGTCCTATCGGTCCGGTGGATGTCGCGTTGCCGGCCCAGGTGCTTAGTGCGACGCGTCATCTGCCGGACGTTCATCCAGACTGGCGCAAGCGCTTTCCGAAGTGCCAGAAATCGATGATGGACTTCAGCGCAAGTGTGTTTGGTCTTTTTAACAACGCCATCAAACTACTCCGGCCGGCGGCAGAGGTTGATTCTGCCGACCGGCGCGCTCTAGTTCGTACCAATGCGTTCAAACTGCTTGGACAATTACCATTGATGCAACGCGAGTTCGCCGCAATCGCAAAGGCGGCAGGAGCCGATGCTGAAATCACGGAGCTTGATCGAAAGGAGTCGCGCGTATACCTGGAACTCATGGATCTCGCTGAGTTTGATTTCGACACAAGAGGGACACCGGCGCGAAATCTCCCGGCGGCTGTCACGCGTTGGAAGACCCAGTTCAACGCTGCATATCAGGCAAACCTGAGGAAAGTCTTTCATCCGCTCACGGATGCAGGTCTCACTATCTACTTTCCTGAGCAACCACTTCGAGAGGAGTATGGGACGAGTCTTGTTGTCGGGTTCGAGGTGTTAGGATTCGCCCCAACAGCGATGACTGCGCCACTCGGTGCAATTGTGGCTTGCTGCATTGGCGGGGCGCTTGAGTTGAATTTTCTCTATGTCGTCCCTTGCGTTGGCCGCCAGCGCGCCACCGAAAAAGCGCTGCGAATCTCGCGGCTGAGCCTAGATGATCTTGCCAACAACAGGACCCCGACGTACGGCCTGTTACCGACGGACGATCCACCGGGAGTAGACGAAGCTCTACCTAGCGTCTCGCGTACGGGACCTGCGGACCTCGCGTGGCTATGGAAGACTGTACCACTTATTGGAAGACTTGCTGCCCTCAGGCAGAGCTTTCGGCTGCTTACAGAGAACGTGCGTGACGAGGGCGGCGCGTCGTCGCTCGTTGGTCGCCGCCGAACCGTGACGAAAACGGGTATTTCGCAGGTGTATTTGGAGTACCGCGAGCTCCGGAACAGTACTGACGCCATCGGATCATCCCTACCCCATCCCGAGCTCTGGGAGAAGTTTAGGGCGAAAGTTGACGAGTTCTTCGAGCTACTTCAGAGCACTCCTTTGGATGAAGTAGCAGACAGAGAATTCGATGCGACACTGAAGGACTTCGATGAGGAGTACTGGGCGTACGCTGGTGCGCAGTATGATCGCTGTGAAGGAACGCCGGTGCTGGGAGACGCAGCACGCCCGCGAACGTGGCTGTGATCAGTTCCTTCCGCGAGAGAGGACGCGACGAGCCGACCAAGTGGCGTATGACAGAGAAAGATCAAGCTGGCGCCGTCGAGAGCCCAGCGCACGTACGGAGTGTCTGGATCCCGTTCCCCTCTTCGACGTCGGACGCATCGACTCCCATGCGACAGGTTGCGTGCTTGAAGGCGGCGTGATTGTTGATCATGCGTCCTGACGTTGCTGCGCGCTGTGCCTCCCGCTCGCGGTGAAAGCCGACTTGCTCGCTCCAATCGCCGCTCGCCCACAACGCGCGAATCTTTGGCGTCGTCTCGGGTGCTTCGATGCTCCATCGCGACCCCGTACGTTCTATGCAGTCGTTCACGGGGTATCGACAGCGACCTTCGATCACGTCCGTCACGATTGGCAGGCCGTCGGTCAACGCTTCGTTGTGCTTCAGCCCCGCTACGTAGTTCGACAGGTAACGCACAGCAGCTAGCCACGGTCCGTGCGCCGCGAAGATTGGAACAGCGAGACGCTCGCCTCAGATTCGCGGCGACTTTTTCAGTGTCTCCGCGCCAAAGTCGCAACACTTGCGTGTCTACAGTCGACCATTGGATTTTACGGCGGCATACGCCTGGGCCTCAACGCCCCGCTTGTGCGCCATCGCCCGCTCGCTTCCTGCGCGACTTTCCTCGCTTGGCCCTCAAATTTCCCCATCAGCCGCGCGCGATCGGCGCGTGTTGCCCTCGGTGCGAGCGGGGCGGCCCGGCGAGCTGCGCGGTCTTGAGCCGTGTGCAGTTCACGGCGGAGCATGGTCTTGGGGGACCGGCGTGCGACGCTCTTCGACCGGTCACATGCTCTCGCCTCGGTGACTCGTAGTCCTCTCGTCGACCTGCGCCGGCGTCACGTTCTGGTCACGTTTGCGAGGCTGAGCAACGCCGATCCGCGCAAATCCTCACGGATTGCACGTTTGACACGGAGACTGAAAATCCTCGTGTCGCTGGTTCGATTCCGGCTCTGGGCACTGAATTTACGGGGGATTGTGAGCGTGGCTGGGCGGGTGAGCAGTCTACATTTTCCCTGCGATTCACCAGAGCGACCGGGGCGTCTGCTACGTTTTTGCTACGTTCGACACGCGTCAGTGAAAAGCGGGGTTGGTCGAGTGAACGATGGGTCTGATCTGGCTCGAAGTTGAATTCATGGGCGCCGTCGCTCGAGCCCTGCGTCTTCGGCATCACGCACCAATCGGCCGCAAGTAGGTCTTCGTGGCTGGTGCCGCACGACGTGTATCGACCTTCGCTGACGCGCACGGCGACAAACTAAGGTTAGGACATCCAATCGGCGTCCAGACGCGCGAGCGCTTCGTGGACCACCGCGCCGGCCCCCACGTGCATGGCGGTCGTTCGCAGCGCGCGCGCGCGGCCGAGAGCGCTCCGTTCGGTTCCTCTCCAATTGAAGGGCGCCCTCTCGATCGAAGCGACCGTTGTCGTCGGTGTGCGCGCGAACCTCTTCCCACGCGCTGGGCCCGTTCGCGGGAGGCTCAGCGATTTGCGCCCGCGGACGAGGCATGTGCAGCGACGATGACCGCTGCTGCTTGCAGGCCCCCAGCGAAGCAGCGCGACCACGCATCCCGCCCATAGGGCGCGCCCGGACGCTGTCCTCATCGCGGCGACGAGGGTAAGGGCACCGTCGTTCGCCGCGCGATGTACGCTCGTGTGCATGGCGTACAGATGGCGCGTGGCGATCGTCGCGGTTGTACTCGAATTTGTGTGCGCGCCTCGCGTGAGCGAGGCGTGCTCGTGTGCCCTGCTCGATCACGCGCAGGCGGTGCGGCAGTTTCCGGTGGCGTTTCGAGGGACGGTGCGCTCGGCGCGGCGCGTGGGCGGCGACGTCGAGATCACGTTCGCGGTTCACGTTCGATGGAACGGCGTGAGCGCAGCGACGCGTGAGGTTCGCGTGCTTCGTCGACGAGGGCGGTCGATGTGCCCGATCCCGTCGTTTCGAGAGGGCGTGCGATACAACGTGTACGCCGAGCGAGACCACGGCGCGCTGCGCGTGAGCGGCTGCAATCCGTCAGAAGAGACAGAGTTCGCCGCGCCCTCAGGGGGATTTCGGCGTTGAATTCGCAGAGCCGCGCGCGAGTGAATCGCGTCGGAGAGACTGCGCCGAGGACGAAGCGCAGCGCTGGACGCTCGTGGTCCGATGCGCCGCGCGAGGCGAACGAGCGGAGATTTGCGCGAGAAGTCCAGCGCCCTCCACGCGTAGGACTCGAGCCGCTGGTCGTACGCAGCGCAGAGCGCGGCCCGCTCGATGGGCTCGGCGGGCAGGCGAAGCTCGGAGCCGTCGGCGACCTCGGTGAGCTCGCACCACAAGGAGTTGTCCGCGTGCCCGTCGATGACCGCGGTCGTGTCTCCGCCGAACACATGGGCGAAGATCCACTGGCCGTACTCCGCCACGACCGAGTCGACGGTCTTGCGCACGGACTCTCCGCGCGCGACGGCCTCGTCGAGCACCGCGCGCTCGGCGGGATCGAGCCGCCGTGCCGCGCTGGAGCGCGCGCTCGTCGCGGTCGAATGGACGATCTCAGTCGCTTGTCTTTTTGCGCGCCATCGGGGCGATCGTGCCGCGGCGCGCAGTCATTCAAGGGCGGACACGCCCTACAGCCTCGCGGAGCGAGGCGTTTCGTGTGCGCGCAGCGACCGAGGTGACCGCGCGCTTCGTGGGCGTGTGCGCCGCGTGCGAACGGCGAGCGCTCGATCTGCGAGCGCGCTGCGCGCTGTGCTCACAGTCCCGGCACGAGCGTGGGAGCGCGCAGCAGCAGCGGCGGCGGTCCGCCCGTGAGCCCATCGCCGAGCTCTCCGCGCGAGTTGCTTCCCCAGCACGCGACGGTGCCGTTCGTGCGCGCCGCGCAGCAGTGCGACTCGCCGCACGAGAGCGCTCTCGCGTCGGTGAGTCCGGTCACTGGACCGAAACGCTCGGTCGAGTGATAGACCCCGTCGCCGAGCTGCCCTGCCTCTCCTTCGCCGGCGCACAGGACCGCGCCGTCCGCCATCCGCAGGCAAATGTGCCGCGCGCCTGGGGAGATCTCAGCGACCGCGCCCTGGACCTGGCTCACCGCGCCGCGCACCGCGCTCTCGCAGATCCAGCTCTCGCCGGACGGAAACGTGCACGCTCGCTCGCCGTTCGCGCGCTGCGCGCACGCGGTGCACACGCCCACGAAGAGCGCGGTCACCGAGTCGCCGAGCGCTGTCACCTCGGTCGCTTCGCGCACAGCAACCGCCTCGCGCCACGAGAGCACTCGCCCGTCGCTTCGCAGCGCGTAGGTGCCGCCCCACCCGCCGCGAATGGCGCGGATCGAGGTCGCCCCGCGAGGTTCGAGCGCGCTCGGGTCTCCCGCGGTGTGCGTGCAGCGAACAGCGCCGCCCGCGGTCAACGCGCAGCTCTGTATCGCTGCGGCGGAGATCGCGATCGCGCCGCGGAGACCCACGGCCTCGACCGGGGTCAGGCTGCCGCCGATGCCCGCGCGACCGAGCTGCCCGCGCTGGTTGTCCCCCCAGCACAGCACCTCGCCGCTCTCTCGCCGAGCGCACGCGTGCCACCGCGCGACGACGAGCTCTCTCGCCGTCGAAATCCCTGGCGTTTCACTGGGAACAGCGCTCGACCACACGCCCCCCTCCGCCGTGCTCACGCGCCCCCAGCAGGACACTCGACCGCTGGACTGCAGCGCGCACGAGAACCCTTCGCCCACGCCGACGGCGACCGCGTCCGCGAGCCCGCGCGCGGTCACCGGGCGTCGTCCGTCGTGGGCGCCCGCGAGCCCCAGCTGCCCTCGGTCGTTTGTGCCCCAGCAGCGAAGCTCACTCGAAGCGCTCAGCGCGCACACGTGCGTGCTGCTCACTGCGAGCGCAGCGGGTGCAGCGATCGCAGGCTGCTCCATGGGCGAGCGATACATCCAATGCTGGTCCCGATCGAGCCGAGAGAAGCACCACACCGCGCCCGCTCGGTCGACGGAGCACGCTCGTTCGCCGCCCATCACGAGCGCGACGCTCGCGCTCGAAAGACCCGGATCGCTCGGAGTCGGGTCGGGATCGTACGGAGATCCCCGGTGCGGATCGCCGACCCACCGCGCGCCCCAACAGTGCACGGAGCCGTCGAGCATGCGCGCGCAGCTCCCTCGGCCGCCCGCATGGATCGAAGCGAGCCCAGCAGACCGCGGGAGTCCGACAAACTCTCGTGGCCTCCGCACAGCATCCGCCACCGGCGCGCCGATCTGCCCTGCGTCGCCAGCGCCCCAGCAGAACAAGCGCCCGCGAGCGTCGCTCGCGCACGAGTGCGCAGCGCCCGCGGCGACCGTCGTGGCGGGCGCTTCGAGAGGCACGCGGGTGGGCGTCGCGACGAACGGGGCCGTCGAGCCTGTTCCCAGCTGGCCCGACTCGTTCGAACCCCAACAGCGGATCTCGCCTCCCTCGATCATGGCGCAGGTGTGCGAGTCGCCGAGCGCGAGGTCGACCACACGCTCGAGCCCCGAAACGGTCGCAGCATTCTCTCTCCCCGCCCCGCCGTCGGGCCCGAGCTGACCCGACTCGTTGGCTCCCCAGCACGCGACCCTTCGCCCGCGCGTGATCGCGCATGCGTGGGTCGAGCTCAGAAAGAGCCGCGCCCCGTCGGTCAACCCGAGGACCGGCCTCGCCGCTGCGAGCGAGCGCCTGGACTCAGCGTCTTCGTGGAGCCCGGCCAGCGGGCTGCTCCGGACGAACGGCGCGCCCCAGCAAGCAGCCTCGCCGCTCGAGCGAAGAACGCACGTGCGGTACGTCCCGGTCGCGACGTGGACGATCGACCCCGTCGCCACCGGTGCCGGGCGCGGCGCGAGCGCTGCGGCTCGATCTCCTTCGTTGGCATCGATGGTGCGCGACGTGCCCGCTCGAGGGCGCAGGGCGGCGCAGCTCGCGAGCGAGAGCAGGCCGAACGCCATGAAGAACGCCCGTGAAGAGCACCGTCGATCGATTCTCACATTCACGGGCGCCGCAAGCCGAGCGTTCACCGGATCACCCGACACGCCGGGCGCATCCTCCTTGGGAGCTCGAGCGACGAGCGGGAGACACACAGAGATCGTGCGATTCATGTCGCTGCCTAGGATAGGGCGTCACGCGGCGACCTGGGCCGCTGTCCGCGTTTCTCGCGCAACAACGAGCGGCGTACGGCCCGAGGTCGCCGAAAAATGTCGAACGCTCGTGGACCATCGTCGGTCGCCCACGCGCGAAGCCGTTGTGCGCCTCGGACTCATCCTTGAACGAGTCGTGAAACACCAGTCCGTTGAGCGGAGGCAGGCCAGCGCCGATGCCGTCGTTCCCGCGATCGCGTTGGTCTTCCGCGTGCCGCCGCGGCAGGTGAGCGTTCTCTCTCAGCCGTAGCAGTCAATCGCTCACGGGACCGCGCTCGGGCGCGGGCGGAGCCGCCTTGCGCGAGGCTCCTTTGCCTCGCGAGCGCGGACTGGTCGCGGCGTTGCTCACGATCTTCTCGGCCAGGGCCATCGCGGACGGCTTGCGACGATCGCGGGCGGGCAAGCTCGC
>LNEO01000010.1 GCA_001465015.1 Deltaproteobacteria bacterium Ga0077539
CAGCGAGCAAAACGACTATGTGAGTAGCTGGCTCGGCGCGTATCGGTTCGGAGATTTCAGCGAGTGCTTCTACCTGGCGCGCCACGAAGAGCGCCCGCGTCGAACGGTCGAGAGCGCGATCCTGAATTGTATGGACGTGCGACAGAACGGCCGCAATCTTTCGCCTCGAACACGCAGCGACTACCTCCGCGAATGCGCCAGTGAGCACGGGACGTGCGCGCGGTGGACGCGAGCGCTGTCGACGGAGTGTCGCTCGGCCCTCCACACAGAAGCGATCCGCGTGTCGCGAACGGGCGCGCCGACCAGCGCCGTTCAGTCAGAGTCGGCACGCCCTCGATGAATGGGGCTCGCCCTCTGATTCGCACCAAGACCGACGCGATCGCGAGCACCAGCAGCAGGTGAATGAGCCCGCCAGCGTGGTAGTTCATCGAGAATCCAAGAGCCCACATGATGATGAAGATGGCGGCCACCGCCCATAGAAGGTTCAACATGGAATTTGCCTCGTTGGTTGTTGAGGATTGCTGTGCGCGGCGCGCCGACGCGCGTGGTTCACGGCTTGGATGCAGCGCTGCCTGCGGTCTCTTCGACCCGAGGCTCGATCTTGTTGCCGAGCTCGAGCACCTCACCTGAGGTCTTCTCGGCAATCTCCGTAACGCCGTACACGATCTTGGTCGCGGCGTTCGTCACGGTGTGGCTGGACTTCTTCGCGGCCTCGTCGACGTGATGCTCGCCCTTGTTTGCCTTCTTGCCGAGGTCGACGCGAGCCTTGCGCGAAATCTCGTTGAGCTTCACCGCGGTGTCGCCGGCCTTGTGGGCGAGCTCTGTGGTCTTCTCTCCCGCCTTGACCGCGGGCACCTTTGCTTTTTTCGATGCGTCGTCGAGTTTTCGGCTGCCGTTCTTCGAATCCATGGAGCACGTTCCTTTCGAGTTGCGTTGTCCGCGCGCGAGCGCTTGTCGGGCTCCCAGCGAAGTGAACCCGAACGCGAACCTGCGCGCGGACGCCATCGAACAACGCACGAAGCGAGCCACCGTTGCCCAATGGAGATCGCAGTCTCGACTCGGCGGAATCGCGAAACTTGTCTTCCGACCGCCCGTGAGCCCGCGGATCGTCTTCGGACCGCACGAGCTCAGGCCATGCTGTCACTTGGATTCAGGAGCAACGGAGCCGTCGCGAACGCGAGCCTCGGCCGCGCTCGTCGGCGCTTCGGGTCGGCCGGACACCTCGCGCTGCTCCGCCTCGCGGCGCAAGGCTACGGCCTCCATCCACAGTCGAACGATCAACGGTCCCAGGAGCGCGCCCCACGCGCCGAAGGTGGCGATTCCGCCGAAGAGCGAGACGAAGAGCAGAAACGTGTTCATCTCGAGCGAGCCGAAGCGCGCGAAAATCGGGCGGAGCAGGTTGTCGATCACGCCGATGAGCGCGACGCCCAGCACGACGAGAATTCCGCCCTTTATCGCGTGTCCCGAGACGATGAGGCCGATGCTGATCGGCCCCCACACGAGCGCGGAGCCGACGAAGGGGATCACCGAAGCGAGCCCAGTGATCGGTCCGAGCACCCACCACCGCGGAACTCCCAACGCGACATACACCACCGTGGCGACCAACCCCTGCGCCGCGGTCGTCAGGCCGACACCGATGAGCAAGCCGCGCCCTGTCTGCTGAAACGCAGCGGAGAAGCGCTCGAGCTGCACCGCGGGCAGCGGAGAATGGAGCCTGCACCACGCCCATGCTCGCGGCCCCTCGACCAGAAGCTCGTAAGCCCCAGCGAAGTAAATGAACACTGCCACAACCCCCGTTCCAGCAGCGCCGGCGACATTCGAGAGGACACCGAACCCCTCCGCGCCGTAGCGCCGAAAGATATCCAGAATCTCTGCGAGATTCCTCGGTATGTGAAGGCTCGGCGCGGCAGTCGGACCCGACGCGAGAGAGACGACGGCGGTCCTCGGCGATGGGGATTCTTGGATTGCACGGACGAGCTCCTGTCCGCCAGAGATCACCGCGAGCACGACGGCCGCGAGGGGCAACGCGAGCAGCACGAACAGGAGCAACGACAGCATGCCTGCGGCCCGACGCCTGCCCGGGAAGCGGCGCTCGATTCGCGTGAGCAACGGTCGGAGGATCGTCGCTGTCCATCCAGCGAGTATGAGCGCCGGCCAGAGCGGCCAGCACACATAGAGAGCAGCGAGCGTGAGGACGACGACGAGAGCACGCAGCGCGGTCTGCGGGCTCACTCCGGTGGTCATTGGGACTCCAACGAGCGCAGCGCCGTCGGTGCCTCGCGCATCGCGACGAGCAACGTCGTCCGCGGGGCGCCGATCACCGAGAGCGTCTCGCTGAGCGATCGCCTCAGCGTCACTGGCGCGGGTCGAACCGTGATCGCTGCGTCGGGCGAACGAGCACGCGACGCAAGTCCGACCGGCGCGGGCGTGGGCAGGCGGGAAAGACGGGCGGACAACAACATCGGATGTCGCAGCGTCAGCGCTCGACGACGGCGTGTCGAGCATATTGAACGAACGACGCGCTCGGAGTGCGCCGCTGTCGCGCGCCGGTCGCAAGGACCGACCGGATCAGCGTTCGCTCGAGGGCGAGCTCGAGACGGTTCTCGTCATCGACGATCTCATCGCGCGCTCGATCAAATTGACCTTCTCACTGCGTCATTTTGACAAGGTCGAGCTGCAGTCGCCGAGGCGAACGCAGTCTCCACACGCGAGGCTTCCGTCGAGCCAGCGGCTCGGTTCGTGCAGGCTTGCTCGACGACCAGACCGCGCTGCGGTCTCGCGAGTCGCCTTCGTTCGTCGAAGCCACGGCTGTCGACGGAGGAAGACTCCGTTCCGCTGGCAATTCGTTGTTCGAATCGCCTTCGGACGAGTCGCGTCGCGTCTGTCATCGCATTGGAGTCGGTATCATGTCAGTTCGTCCTCGCTTTTCGCTCGGGCACGGCGCGCCGTTGCTCGCGGCCGCCTCGCTCTCACTGCTATCGTACAGCTCGACTGCGGACGCGCAGAGCTTCATCGAACGCTTCTCGCTCCGCGGCGAGCTCGCCGCCGGAACGATGCTCTCTGCATATCAGCGTGACACGCTGAGATATCACCTCGTGGTTCAGGGCTCGGGGCGACTCGGGTTCACACTCTTCGGGCCACTGGCGCTGCAGGCGTCGTTCTCGAGTTGGTACTTTCCTGCGGACACTGCGGTGGGCTTTCGTGCAGACGGGCAAGAGTTCTCGGTCACCGGCGGACTCCGACTCGAGCCGATGGCCGGCAGCGTGGGGCGGTTCTTCGTCGACGCGAACGTCGGACTGGGCGTGACCGAGGTGCGCAACCGAGTCGCCCTCGACGCGGGTCTCGGATTCGAGTTCGCCTTCGGACGCGCGCTCGGGCTCGGCCCCGCGCTGCGCTACGGGCACTTGTTCGCTGCGGGACAAGACATCGCGCGGGACGCGCAGTTCTGGTCGGCCGGGCTGGCGATCTCCTTGCGCGTCCCGCCACCGCTGCCGCCTGCGGTGGTGTTGCCGCCCGCGGACGCGGACCGCGACGGCGTGCTCGACGAAGCGGACCTGTGCCCGAACTCGCCCGCGGGACCAAACGCGGACCCGCAACGCCTGGGGTGTCCGTCACGCGACAGCGACGGCGACGGAGTGATGGACCCGAGCGACTTGTGCCCCAGCGAGCCACAGGGGGCGCACCCATCGCCGGTTCGCGCAGGCTGCCCCGCTGCGGACTCGGATCGAGACGGCGTATTCGATTTCGAAGACGCTTGCCCGTCGTCGGCCGCAGGAGCGAGCCCCGATCCGCGCCGCCCGGGTTGTCCCGATGGAGACGACGACGCGGACACGATCGTCAACCACAACGATCTCTGCCCGCGCGAGCCGCAAGGGATGCACCCGGACCCGCGGCGCGTTGGTTGCCCGCAGCCAGACCGCGACCGCGACACCGTCTCGGATGCGATCGACGCCTGCCCCGACGTCGCAGGCGCGCCGAACATCGACCTGCGGCGCAATGGATGCCCAGGGCTGGTGTTGGTCCGCGACGGGCGGATCGTGATCTTGCAGCCGGTCTTCTTCGCGACCAACCGGGACCAGATCCTGCGCCCGAGCTTTCGAGTGCTCAGCGCGGTGGTCGCTGCGCTGCGCGCGCAGCTAGAGATCCGTCGAATCGGCGTCGAGGGGCACACCGATGACGTCGGGAGCGCCGAGGACAATCTGGGCCTGTCTCAGCGCCGTGCGCGCGCCGTCGCGGTGTGGCTCACCCAGCACGGCGTCGACGCCGAGCGCATCGAGGCACGCGGGTATGGAAACTCGCATCCGCTCGTGCCGAACGGCTCGGTCTCGGCGCGCGCGTCGAACCGTCGAGTGGAGTTTCACATCCTGGTTCCGCGCCCGAACAACTCCGTCGACGCCGATGGTTCCGCAGGGGGATCGGCGTCGGGAGGTGCGCGATGAGCGCGACGAGAGTCCAGGAGTACATCGTCACAGATATTCAAGTTGCGAGGAAAAACGTTATGCTTCAGTCATCTCCTTCGCTCTCCAGCGCCGCCCGTCATCGAGTGCTCGCGTCGCTCGGCGCGCTGCTCCTCGCCGGCTGCGGAGCGCGCTCGATCCTCGGCTCGCCGGAGCCTGACTCGAGCGTCGACGCCAGCGCTGACACCGCGCGAGACGCACAAGACGTCCTCGCTTTGCCGGACGTCGCCGATGTGGCCGACGCCGTCGACCGACCCGACAGTCCAGACCCCGCAGACGCACCCGACGTCACCGACGTGATCGACGTCACCGACGTGATCGATGTGCCCGACGTTGTCGACGTCCCCGACGTGATCGATGTACGCGATGCAACGCAAGACGTGCCCGATGTCGTCGACGCGGCCCTCGACACCGCCCCGCCGCGACCCGGAATCCTTGGATCTGCCGGGCAGTTCACCATTCTCGCGGGCGCTACGGTGAGCAACACCGGGCTCTCGACGATCGTCGGCAAGGTCGGAGTGAGCCCCGGCCTCGCGCTCGTCGGAATCCCCGCAGGCACTGTCGTTCACGCGGGCGACGGCGTCGCGGCGCTCGCGCAAGCGGACACCACGACAGCCTACAACTACCTCGCCGGCCTCCCGTGCGGAACCGTGCTCACGGGGCTGGACCTCGGAGGACGCACCCTCGCGCCGGGCGTGTATTGCTTCACCTCGTCCGTCGGCCTCACCGGGACGCTCGTGCTCGACGGTCAGGGCCAGCCAGACCCGCTGTTCGTCTTTCAGATCGGAAGCACGCTCGTCACCGCGAACGTCGCCGCCGTCACGATGATCAACGGCGCCCGACCGTGCGGCGTGTTCTGGCAGACAGGCAGCTCGGCCACTGTCGGAATCGCCAGCAATTTTGCAGGCAGTATCATCGCACTCGCCAGCGTCACGCTCGGCACCGGGGCGAGCCTCAACGGCCGCGCCCTCGCCCGCACCGGCGCCGTGACAATGGACACCAACTCGGTCTCGAACGCCTCGTGCGCGGATCCTCCGCGCCGCGCCGGGCCCGGCCTCTAACCGACAACCCCACGAACGGTCCCGCCCCTCACCCGCGAGCACCCATGACGCCTATCGATCGTACGGACGTATCCCGCGGACTCTCGAGCGCGGAGGCGGCCTCGAGGCTCGCTCGCGACGGCCCCAACTCTCTCGGACGCGCGCCGAGCCGCTCGCTGCTCTCGATCGTTGTCCACCAGTTCAAGAGCTTGATCGTGCTCTTGCTCGTCGTGGCCTCTTCGCTCGCGTTGCTGACGGGAGAGCGCCTCCAGGCTGCGGCCATCGTCGTGGTGATCGCGCTCAACGCGTCGATCGGGGCCTTCACAGAGTGGAAGGCCGCGCGCGCGCTCGAAGGGCTCCGTGCGCAGGCCGACCCCGTGGCGCGCGTCGTGCGCGACGGGGTCGAGCGACAGGTCCCCGCGGCGGCGCTCGTCGTAGGGGATGTGGTTCTGCTCGGGGCTGGAGACCGCGTTCCTGCGGACGGAAGGGTGTCGGACGCGGCCAGACTGCTCATCGACGAGTCCGCGCTCACCGGCGAGTCGACCGCCGTCGAAAAGTCCGTCGCTGGAGTGGCCGACACGTCTGTGGCCCTCGCCGATCGTTCGGGCGCAGTGCACATGGCGACCGCGGTCACTGACGGGCGCGGGCGCTTCACGGTCACTGCGACAGGCGCGCGAACAGAGCTGGGCAAGGTCGGCGCGCTCGTCGAGGCCGCGGGCGAACGGGAGAGTCCGCTCGAGGTGAAGCTCGCGCAGCTGAGCCGCGCGCTCGTCCTGTTGGTGCTCGGGCTTTGCGCGGTGATCGTGCTCGTTGGTTGGCTTCGTGGGCAGGGCCTGATGCACATGGTGGAGGTGGGCGTTTCGCTCTCGATCGCCGCGGTCCCCGAGGGCCTGCTCGCGGTCACGACGATGACCCTCGCGGTCGGAATGCAGCGAATGGCGCGCATGAACGCGCTCGTTCGACGGCTGCCCGCGGTCGAGTCCCTCGGATCCACGACGGTGATCTGCACAGACAAAACCGGAACCCTGACGCGCAACGAGATGACCGTGCGCGCGTACGTCGTCGCTGGCCGGCGCATCGACGTGACGGGCACCGGCTATGCAGCGGACGGCCGCTTCGAGACCGGCGGCGCGCCCGTGGACGTGACGATCGACTCGCCGAACACGAGCGCGCTGCGTCTGGCGCTGCGCATCGGCGCGCTCTGCAACGACGCCAAGATCGACCGCTCTGCGGCGAGCGCGTCGGTCTTGGGTGACCCCACCGAGGCCGCGCTCATCGTCGCTGCGGAGAAAGCAGGCGTCGATCGCGACGCTCTCCTCCGCGACGAGCCGCGCGTGGCGGAGGTCGCGTTCGACAGCGAGCGAAAGCTGATGGTGACTGTGCACGAGCGCGGCGACCACACGCTAGTGGCGTACGTGAAGGGCGCTCCAGCGAGCGTATTGGCTGCGTGCGCGAGTACGGTTGGCGAGGGGGAACCGAGGTCACTGACCGAGGCGGACAGGCGCGAGGTGCTCGAGGGCAACGGCGCACTCGCGACCTCGGCGCTGCGGGTGCTCGGGCTCGCGTACCGAGCGCTTCCTACGGGGTATTCTTCAGAAGATTTGCGGCGCGAGCTCGTGTTCGTGGGCCTCGTCGGGATGATCGACCCCCTTCGTGACGGCGCGAAAGAGACGATCGCGACGTGCCGCGCGGCGGGGCTTCGCACGGTGATGATCACCGGCGATCAAGAGGAGACCGCCGCTGAGATCGCACGGCAGCTCGGGATCGACGTGGACGCGCTCGGAGCGCCGTTGCGCACGGTGCACGCGCGAGCGCTCGAGGGGCTCACGCCGGACGCGTGGCGCGAGGTCGTGGCGGGCGCGTCGGTGTTCGCGCGGGTCTCGCCTGCGCACAAGCTGCTCATCGTGGACGCGTTGCAACGCGAGGGGCACATCGTCGCGATGACGGGCGACGGCGTCAACGACGCGCCAGCGCTGCGCAAGGCTGACATTGGCATCGCCATGGGAATCCGCGGCACCGAGGTCGCCAAGGAGGCCTCGGACATGGTGATCACGGACGACGACTTTTCGACGATCGTCCGAGCGATCGAGCAGGGGCGCATCGTCGTGCACAACATCCAGCGCTTTCTTCACTATCTGTTCTCGACGAACCTGTCCGAGATCGTGACGGTGTTCGCGGCGATCCTGGTCGGCTGGCCGCTGCCGCTGGGGGTTCTGCAGATCCTTTGGCTGAACCTCGTGACGGACATCTTTCCCGCGATGGCGTTGGCGCTCGAGCCTTCGGCGCCAGGCGTCATGACCGAGCCTCCGCGAGACCCGGACGAGCCGCTCATGACCCCGCGCTTCGCATGGCTGATCCTGTGGCAGGGAGCGCTGCTCGGGGCGAGCTCGCTGTTGGCTTTCTACCTCGGGCTGCGCACCTACGGCCGCGCGGGACTCGGGCTTCGCCACGCGGTCACGATCGGGTTCATGACCCTCGCGTTCGCGCAGGTGTTTCACTCGTTCAACGCGCGTTCGCGGACGCGTTCGCTCTTCGCAGGCCTCTTCTCGAACCCCTGGCTCTGGGCCTCGACGCTGTTGTGTCTGCTGCTGTTGCTTTCGGCGGTGTACTTCCCTCCGCTGCGTCGAGTCCTCGGGACAGAGCCGCTCTCGCTCGCGGATTGGGCGCTGGTTTCCGCATGCTCGCTTGCGCCCCTCGCGGTGGTCGAGCTCGTGAAGACGATCCTGCGATCGCGCCCCGCGCGCGCAAAGCCCCGTGCTTTACCGCGCAATATCGCCCCATGAGCGCTACGGAACGATCGACGCGCACTGGACCGAGCACTGAAACGCCGAGCCCACGCAGGACATCCCGTTGAGGCACGCCTCGCATCGGTTCACCGCGCTGCGACCGTCCGCCGAACCGTTGCCCCGCGCGTCGCAGCGCGTCCGACACGCGGCGGTGTCGTACGCGCTGTCTACGCAGTCTCGATAACGATTGCACACCGTGTTGCAGTCGAACGCGTTGTCGATGGCTCCGCAGCCGCCGAGCAGCCCGGCGCACGCGAACGCGGCCGCGACGATCGTCACGCGCGCTTGTGCGGACGCGAGGGTGAGCTTGATCATGGAGTTCTCTCTTCTGGGTGCGAGCACGCTTCGCTCGTCGGGCGTCGATGCCCGAGAGATCACGATGCGTTTCGCAGAGGAGCTCAGTGCACGGCTCGGGCCACATTCCCACGCAGGGACACTCACGCCCGACTCGTCCCTCGGTGACGAGTTGTTGTTTGGATCGCAGGGTCGTAGCGCGGGTCGAGGCGCGAAGACCGCGACGGAGGCGCGGTGCATCGACTCGCATGCGGAGGGGTTGTCCAGGGCGAGCGGTGGGCGAGTCGCGCGAAAGTGATGGATCGATCGCTCATCTTGATCGGTGCGAGGACCGTTCCCGTCCTGCTCGCTCGGGTCCGCTGCAAAACGCTAACGACTCTGCGAGAGCCGCACGACGGTCCGGAGCGTGCAGAGCCCTCGCTGACCCAGACGACGCCGATCCGCGCAACGACGGGCAACCCGCGCCGCCGAAGGCCTTCGGTCACTCGCAGTGCTGTCGCCCGTTTGCGGCCACCGTCGCTGCGGCAGACGTCGCCGTTTTCGTCGAGCGCTCCGCGGCGCGAGAGCGTCCGCGGACCATCCGTTGATTCAACGAACACCACGCTTCAGAGGTCCAAATGTACTCCGTTCGAAAGTCAGTCACGCTCATCACTTTGGCGATCGCCGTCACCGCGTGCGGAGCGGCGGTCGTACCGTCCGCGCGCATCGCTTCGACAGAGGCCGCCATCCGCGCCGCGCGAGAGATCGGGGCGAACAACGTCCCGAGCGCTGCGCTCTACCTGCACTATGCCGAGTTGCAGCGGGGCGAGGCTCAGCGGCTCGCTGCCGCGGGAGAGCTCGACAGCGCCAACCTCCGCTTTCTCCGCGCGGAGGCTGACGCCAACCTGTCCCTCGCGCTCACGCGTGAGTCGGTCGCGCAAGGAACCGCGCGACAAGCCACGCAGACGCTGAACGCCTCGCCAGGAGGCGTCCAGTGACCTCCCTCCAACGTTCCGCTGGACTCGATCACACCAACCAAGGATCCACCATGCCTCGCGCACTGCTCGTTGCTCAGCTCTCGACCCTCGCGGTCTCACTCTTCGTTGGCTGCGCGACCGGGGCGCCCCCGGAGTCGTTGATCGCCGCTCGCGCAGCCTTCGCGTCGGCGAGCTCCGGCGCCGCGACTCAGCTCGTGCCCGTGGAGCTCGACAACGCCAGGCTCGCCCTTCGAGACGCGGAGCGATCGTTCGAGAGCGTCGGCGACACGCCCGCGACCGGCGACCTGGCCTACATCTCCGAGCGCAGGAGTCGACGGACCACCGCCTACGCAAACGTCGCGAGCGCGAACCTTCAGACCAGCTCGATGCAGCGAGAGAACACTCGGCGCCTCCGAGTCACGCAGGAGCAGACGAGCAACGAGCTGGGCGCGACGCGCTCGCAGCTCGCCGTGTCCAACCAGCAGGTCGCCGCGGGACAGCAAGCCCTCAGCGCAGAGCATCGTGCGAGGACGGACGCAGAGCGCACCACCGCGGCCGCGCTCGAGAGCCTCAGGCAGGTCGCGAGCGTCCGCGAAGAGAGCCGCGGCATGGTGATCACGCTGTCGGGCTCGGTGCTCTTCGCCTCCGGCGAGTCTGCGCTCTTGCCGATCGCGCTGCAGCGACTCTCGCAGGTCGCCGCTGCGATCCGCGACCGCGCTGGGCAGAGCATGGTGGTCGAGGGCCACACCGACTCGCGCGGCTCGGTCGCAGGCAACGACGCTCTCTCCCTCGCTCGCGCGCAGGCGGTGCTCGCCTACCTCGTGTCCAATGGCGTCCCGAATGGGCAGATCCGCGCGCAAGGGATTGGCTCCAATCGACCGGTGTCTGACAATCGCACGGCCGAGGGCCGGGCGAATAACCGCCGCGTCGAGGTCGTGATCAGCCCCGTCACCCTCGCCTCTCGCTGACCTGGTAGGAGGGGGCCGAGGCTTCGCCGCGCACGAGCTTATGGTGTCCGCGTAGCCGCCGACGAGCGACGAGCGCCGAGGAGCTCGGCCGTCGAAGGACGAGCTCCCCAGGGGACCAGCAAGGCGAACGTGACAGTGACCGCGGCGGCGATTAGGGCGGACACGATCAGCGCGTCCGTGGCGAGACCGAGGGAGCGACCGCGAGCCTCGAGCGCGTCGAGGGCGGGGTCATTCGACGCGCGTGAGGCGAAATCGACTGCTGTTTGCAGAGCGAGTGCCCCGGTGATCGTCGCGCTCACGGAGGCGGTCGCTGCGACCCCCGCGCTCAACCCGAAGCCCCAGAGCGGCAGGGTTTGGCGGGCAGGCGCGAGAGAGACTCGAAGCCTCGGCGCGGTCCCAGCGTGGAGTCGTACCTCCCCGCTCCACGGCTGCATCTCTGCGGCGAAGATCGTTACGGGGTAGATCCCTGGGTCGAGCTCGAGTCGATCGGATGTCCTGAGGATGGCTCCGGCGATCGCGATCGAGGCGTGTCGTGGCGCGCCGAGGATCGTGAAAAAGACCCGTGGTTCGAGCGCTCCCGAGGGCGCCTCGATGCGAAGGGGGACGAGGACAACGTGGATGTCCTGCGCGTCGCCGGCGACGACGGTGACGTCCCGACGCGAGCTTCGGTAGCCTGGCGCGGAGACCTCGATCGAATGCACACCGGGCGTGAGGACGAGGTGATTGTTGGTCGAATCGACGGTCGCACCATCGAGAGACACCGAGGTTGTCACAGGGGTCGTGCGCACCATGAGCCGCGCGATCAGCGGGACGAGCGCGTCGAGCTGCGCCGCTGCGTCCGCTCGCTGACCGGGGGGTCGTCCCCTCGCCCAGCGCGAGGAATCGCTCGAGCACGTCGATCGCTGCGGGATATCGCTGAAGCGCGACGTACGTCGCGGCGAGGTTGAAAAGCACGCTGGGGCGTCCCGAGAGCGCGTACGCGCTCTGAAACTCCACGACCGCGCGCTGATACTCCCGGCGATCGAAGCGCGCGACCCCCGCGCCGAAGCGGCGCTGCGCGTCGCCAGACTGTGCTCCGCTCGGCGTGGCGATGGTCGCGCACGAGATCCCGAGCGCGAGCGCGAGGTGCACGACTCGCTCGTGGCAGGTCCGCCGAGCGTTGAATTGCCGTCGCCCGACCAGGCTCAGCGACGCCGCGGTGAGCGGCCCGAGAGAGCTTGCTGCGAGCGCCCCGACGACGAGCCTGTCTCGTGGAGGGCGCGGATCTTCCGCGGGGCGACGAGCGCTACTTCTGGTCGGCGTTCTAGAGTTCACGGAGGATTTCCAAGCGCGGGAGGGTTCGTTGCGGGGGCGTTCCCGCGGAGAGCGGACGGGGCTGCACGGTCGCGGGCGACCGCGAGCCGCGCTCCCCAACGAAGAGCCGCGGCCGAGGATGCTGTAGTCGGTCCTGCGGTCGTCGGCCCAGCGCGAGGCGGCTCTCGCGCTGACAACACCGGGAGCCCATCGAGAACGCGCTGGGAGGAAGCGCTGGCCCCAGCGCCAATCGCCAAGGTGCTCGAGGACCCGCGTCTGGACTCCGCGGCATCGAGTACGAGCGCTGCGTCGACGGGCGAGCGCGATGCCACGACGACCCTGGTCTGCGGGGCGCGCACGACCCGCGACGTGAGCCCGAGGCTGAGAACAACGGCGGACACGACAGCGGCGGCGATGAACGCCGCAGCGGTGGCACCCGGAGGTCGGTGGCTCCACGAGGTGACCTTCTGCTCGGGCGATCGGCGC
>LNEO01000011.1 GCA_001465015.1 Deltaproteobacteria bacterium Ga0077539
AAGACTGCCTGCGGTCGATGGTGGTGGAACACCGCGTCCATTCGGGATCGATCGGTGACGTCCGCGATGACGGGAACGAGCTTGACCGACGGAAACTTCTGCGACAATTCGCGGTGGATCTCGTAGAGGGCATTCTCTGCTTGCTCGACGAGCACGAGGGTTTTGCACTCGAAGCGGCATACCTGCCTGCAAATTTCCGAACCGATCGAGCCCCCTGCCCCAGAGACGAGCACGCGCGCGGAGCGAACTGCGTCGCGGATCGCGTCTTCGTCGAGGGAGACGGGGTCACGCCCGAGGAGGTCCTCGATTTGAACATCGCGAAGCTGCTGGACCGACACCTGCCCATTGATCAACTGGGACATGCCTGGGATCGTGCGGACGTGGACGCTGACGGCGGAGGCTCGATCCATGATCGACTTCATCTGCGCGCGCGTCGCGGACGGAACCGCCACGATGATCTCGTGGACATCGTGGCGCGCAACGACTTCTGCCATTTGCTCGATGGTGGCAAGCACTGGGACGCCGTGGATTCTCGCGCCGACCTTCGCTGCGTTGTCGTCGAGGAATCCCACGGGCTCGAAGCGATCGAGCGCAGAGCGCTGAATTTCGCGAACGAGCATCTCTCCCGCGTTTCCCGCGCCGATGATCAGGACGCGTTTGTGCTGCGCGCGCTCACGGTCGACGCGAACGGACGCTTCGTTGAGCGAGCGAATGAGAAATCGCAGTCCGCCGATCAACATCACATTGCCCGCCCAGTCCATGACCAGGATCGATCGTGGAAAATCAGGTATCTTCGCGAAGATGACCCAGACCGAGAACAGGATGGACGAGAGCGTCGCAGCCTTTACGAGCGCCCGCAGGTCGTGGCCGCTGGTGTAGCGCCACATACCCTGAAACATTCCGAGCAACCCGTATCCCAGCAGCCTGGCCGCGAGCAGCGGCAGCAAGGTGCCCCAAAGCGTGTGCAGGTACAGCCTCGGCGGCGAGAACTCGAAGCGCAGAATGAACGAACCGATGTACGACAGCACCCATAGCCCGACGTACACGCCCACAATGAAAAGGCGCCGGTAGGTCAGCAGCACGGACGACATTCGCACGGTCGAAACCTTCCTATGAATCAAACGCCCCGAGAAGATGCACGGAGCAGGACGGTGATGGCAATGGCCGCCATGGAGATCGCGCTAGGATGGGAGAATGTTTTGAGTGTTTCGCGAGCCGGGCGGTCTTCGATCGATTGTGTTGCTCAGAGACCCAATGCGATTCATGTCTGCTGCTGAGGATCCATGAACGACCTGATCGTGTCCGTGGTGGTGATCGCGGTGATGGCGTCGTTGGGCCTTCATCTTGTGCGTCGGTTGCCCGCAGAGGAGCGACCTCTCGCGCTGTTGAGCCTCGTCGTGCACCTTGTGACTGGTCCGCTGCTGCTGGTGATCATGGACTATGTGTTCGTCTCGAGCGACGTTCACGCGTACTTCGACTCGGGGTCAACCCTTGCTCGAATGATGAGGGCGGATTTTCCCCGTTGGGCGCCAGAGGTGCTCAAGTACACGCTTCAGATCGAGAACGACCTCGGGGTGCTCTTTCCCGAGGAGTTTGGAGGCCTCTACGCTACGACGAGCATGACCGGCGCGACGGGCTGGATGATGTTCTTGCTCAACGACGCGCAATACGCCTCGTTCATCTTGATGGCCGGTCTCGCATTTGCGGGGAAGATGGCGGGGTATCAGGCAGTGCGACTCGCGCTTCCTGGGGTCAACTTTCGCCGCGTTGCGCTCGCGATGTTGTTGGTTCCTTCGGTCGTTTTTTGGTCCTCGGGAGTTGTCAAAGAGAGCTTCGCGGTAACAGGGTTGGGGGTGCTGATGCTTTGGGTCGCGCGAGCATCAAAAAGTGGGGTCTTCGCAGCGTTGCACTGGTTGGCACTGGGGTTGTTGTTGGTTCGGCTGTTCAAGCCGTATCTCTTGTTTCCGTTTGCGTTATCCGCAGGTGTCTGGCTGCTCATCGGTCGAACGCGCGCAACCTCGGCGGCGGTCAAGCCGATCTACGTTCTGGCCCTGATCGCCGTGATGATCGGCGCAATCGCGGCGCTGAGCGTGATGTTTCCGGAATTTTCTCCAAACAAGATTGGCGAGTCGACCGCGCAGCTACAGTACTACGGGCGCCAGACGGAAGGCGGATCGAACTACAACCTCGGCAACGCAGAAGCGACGACGTTGGGTGGTCAGCTCGCGTTCGCGCCGGTCGCCTTCGTGACCGTGTTGTTCAGACCGTTTTTGTTCGAGGTGCGCAACTTTACGATGCTCATTGCGTCCGCCGAAGTGACGGTGCTCATGGTGCTGCTCGTTCAGTTGTTTCGGCGAGAGTCGCTATCACAAGTGCTCTCCGCGATACGACGGTCTCCGCCGTTGGCGTATTGCTTTGTGTTCACCGTCGTTGCTGGGCTCGCGATTGGATTGGCCACGTCGAACTTCGGAACGCTCTCGCGGTATCGCATCCCGATGATGCAGTACTATGTGTTGCTCGTTTTGGCCCTCACCGAGCGCCGCGCGGTTGTTGCGTAACCGCTGCATGAAGCGGCAACTTCCACGCGTCGCTCGTGGATGCCAGATTCGTTGCGTGCCCGAAGCCCCCACGGCGCGATCTCTGTTGCGATTCCTGCGGCGGAATCGTGATTGCAAGCGCTGCGTGAGGAGGCGTGGTTGTGGCAGAGGCTCGACGGCCCGAGTGTCACGCGCCTGCGAGCAACCGATCCAGGCATTGAAGCGAAGTGGCGTCAGCGCGTGGATGCGTGGCGACGAAGCGGACGAACTGCCAGGCAATTTGCAGCACAGAATGGTTTCTCGATCTCGTCTTTGACGGGGTGGGCTTCGCGATTGCGCGGCGAGGTCAGCCGCGCGCCTTCGCAGCGATCGTCTCGCGGGCTACGCGAGAGAGCGCATCGGGCTCGAGCCCTCGGAGTCCGCGCGCTTCGTCTTCTTCGGCCGCCGTCGCGACGCGGTGAAGATCATCTTCCTCGACCGCACGGGACGCTGCCCCTATCACAAGCGCCTTCACCGCGGAACGTTCGCTCGACTCACCGCCATCGCTCCCGACGAGCAGCACATCGAGATCGACTCCGTCGCGCTCGACGACCTGCTCGACGGCATCGCCATCCAGCCGCAGGAGACGAAACGCAAGCCG
>LNEO01000012.1 GCA_001465015.1 Deltaproteobacteria bacterium Ga0077539
CGTCCCCAGCCTCGTGGCCGCCCCGAAACAGGCCGTCGCGCGCGGGTAACCGACTCGCTTCCCGCTGTCATCCCGGGGTCACGGATGGCTTACGGTGCACGCGACGCCTTGTGTGCAGCGGCCTTCATCGCGAGCGAGAGGCTCGCACGCGAGCACCCCGCGCACCATCGCGCTACACGCGACGCTCAACGGAAGCAGATCGCGGTGGCGACTTCGAGCAGGCCCGATCGAGTGTTGTACCGAGCGAACGCGACCTGCCCGGTGGGCCAGTAGGCCGCGGCGCTCAGCTCTCCCGCGTCCCGGAGCAGCCCCGGAAACGGCACCTCGGTCGGCCTCGAGTCGTACTCGAACGAGCGGTCGACGAGCGCGAACGTGTTCGCAGGATTGGTCTCGCCCATCGCGCGACGACCGTAGGTCACCAGGGCCGATTGCGTTTGCGTGATTCCTCCGACGATCGAGACGTCGAAGGGGCCTTCGTCCATCCCGAGCTGCGCCATGTTCGCCGGAAGAAAGTAGGGCTGCGGCATGAACGGGCGATTGGCCGTCGGAGGACTCATGCGATCGAGTGTGTCTTGGTAGTGCGCGACAAACGCGACGCTGCGACGATTGGAGGACGCGACCCCCACGACCGAGCCGTTGATGTTCGCGAGCGAGCAGCGCTGAATCTCGGGGTCGCCAGTGTCGTACTCGACCGGGGTGAGCCTTTCGTTGAGATACCACTCGATGAGGATCTTGCCGTCCGCGGCGACGCAAGTGACCACGGCGCCGGCGCTGAAGGCGCCCGTGACGCCCTCGGTCTGAACCGCGCCCGTCCGACGACGAACGGTCCCGAGGTTCGCCGTGAACGTCCGGGTGAAGCCGGAAGCGCGGAGTCGACGCTCGACGAGAAACGAGCCATCCGGCTGCATCTGCGGAATCTCGGCCACCATCAGGAGACCAAACTCGCTCATCGGCGACCCGAGAGGCCCGGTCGTGAACACGACGGGCTGCGCACCGGGCTCACGGATGTTCAGCCCCGATGCCGGCTGAACAGTGAGGCCACCGCTGTTGTACGAAATCACACGAAGCCCGCCTCCGAGCTGGGCGAAGAGCGACATGTTCAGACCGCTTGTTCCGAAGAAGCCCTCGGTCCGCCCTACCGGCGTCATCCCGGGCCCCGAGAGCGTCATTCCATCGGGAATCAGGTTGTACGCGGGCCGTTGGGTGTTCGCGGTCGGGTCGACCAAGAGGACCTGCCCGCACGCGCTCGCCATGACGAGGTTGAGCGTTCGATCGGAAGCGACGGGCTCACTGAAGCCCACCCACGGAATGCACTGCGCCGCCATCGCCGCAGGGATTGTCGTGCGGTGCGTCGCTTGCGCCATGCACCGCGCAGGTGGGGTCGCCGGGTACACGGGCGGCCGCGTAGCGAGCGCAGCGTCCGCGGGCGGAGAGCCGTCAGCGGGCACAGAGGCGTCACCCATGGGGTTGGGTGGGGCGCAGGAGATTGAAAGGCAGGTGATTGCGACGTTGAATCGGTTCATTGGGACGTATTTTCCGAGTACGGTTGAGCGATCAGATGGTGAACACCAAACCAGCCCAAGATGTTCCTAAAATGGCGGCTCATCTGACTCTACATCGAATGACATCACTCCGTTTGGAACGAGCAGGTAGGCCGGCTCATGTTGCTCAACGAAGTCGCAGATCGATTCCAGCAAATCTCCCTGAAACACGCCAACACACTCAGGATCGCAGTCCCCAGAACGCCATAGTTCACCAGATGACACGGCCACGATTACCCCAAACTCTAGCGAGCGCGAGTAGCGTGAGAGCCACGTGCCAAGCGGAAAGATCGCTCGATTGAACTTAAACGACAGATTCTCGATCCAAGCGTCGAGGTCAAGCAGAAAATCGGCTGTTGCTTCACAAAACACTCGATGCTCGGAGCCTACACACTCTACGACAAAGGTCGCAGAATCCACACTCGAGAACTTCGTTCGATCAAAGATGGTTCGCCCATATATGGCGACAATCGTATCCGAGTACTTGTTACAAACGTCATCCTGCAATGTTCTTGCAAAGATCCGATCATGGCAAGACGCCAGCGCCTGATCGATGGGGTCGTTCGGGCGATTCGCTCTAACCGAAAGCAAATCCAAGCGAGATTTCGCTATCAATGCGGCACCGATACGTCGTTCGAACTCTGGGAGATCTCACGAAAGGAAACAACGATTCCGTAGCGACTAGTACTCGACAATCGAACACTCCTGGCATTCGCCTTAACACCGCCAGACCAAAGGACGAGACACACAGTCATTGACGCACCGAAACGCTCGGCGGAATCGACAGGGTTTCAAGCGCGCGCTGACACCCGGCGCATGAGCTTGCGGTGTACCCGCGCCTTTGCGGCGTTGGCACATTCGATGTTCGATGAATAACGACGTTCGTTTGCTGTGCCGGAGGAGCACCTGCCTCAAAGGCGCGACCCTGCGATCGGGTCGCGGCGCGGGGTTCAGCGTGATTTCTCACTGGTCCATTCGAAATCACTCGTCCGCTCCTCTGAATAGAATCGACCGCCTCCTGAACGGCGTCGCCGACTCGCCTGGACAGTTGAGCAGTTCCCTGTTGGGCAGGTAGATTGGTGGCAACTCCCGCGTGTCCGCTCTCCACCACCATTGCACTTACGTACGATTCTCCGGCGTGATTGGCACCCACATGGTCTGCTGCAGAATTGGTCAGTTGAACAAATTCCTCGACGAACTCGTCTGGGCTCATTCGACCTGTTCTCATGGCTTGGTACAACTCCTGAATTTGTAGTTCCAGGGCCTCAAAGTAGGCTTTGAGCTGCGGTCGAATCGCGTTCCATGGCACCACTGCCAATGCGACCCTGCCCGCAGTAGCAGTGCTCCGCATGCTGGCCATGCCGGCGAGGTCCATCATCACGA
>LNEO01000013.1 GCA_001465015.1 Deltaproteobacteria bacterium Ga0077539
TGAGCCTCGCGAACGAGCTCGGGGTTGCGGACCTTCACCTTCGCAAACGGCTTCTTCGGCCGCAACACCGCCGTCAGCAACGCCACCAACACCTCGTGGCTCTCGGGTCGGCTCGTGAACAGCAGCTTGAACACGACGTCCAGCGATGGGTCGAGGGTTCTGCGCTGCGCCACGGATGCAGTGTAGCACGCGAGCTCCCGCGGCCATCCTTGGCCGAGCGCACTCTTCGGCCAGCACGCCAACCGAGGCAGATATACTGCGAAAACATCGGCAGACGCTGCGGAACTTGAAAATCGGTGCCTCGCGTTCAGCGCGCGGCCTCCCAGCGCGCGGACTCGATGTAGCGACGCACGCGCGGGCTCGCGCGGTCCCAATCCGCCA
>LNEO01000014.1 GCA_001465015.1 Deltaproteobacteria bacterium Ga0077539
GCTCACCGACGGAACGATCCACGTCACCCGCCGATACGCTTGCCCGCGCCAATCGATGACCGCGTCTTCGACAGCAGCGGGACGACCGCCCACGGAGCCCTCGCGCATCGAGGTCGAGCGAGCCGGCGCAGTGAGCTCGCGCAATCGCGCGAACTGCGTGCGAAGCGCGCCGATGGAAGCGGGCGCGTTGGGCCCGGGCTCCCACGATTGAACATCGATCCAAGCGCCGTCCCACGCGTCCGATCGCAGCGTGTGCCGGCGACGCGAGGAGCGCGTCGTGTGCGGCTCGGACCACTCGAAGCAGAGGGTCTCCACACACGTGCGCCGCGGGGCCTCGCGGCAAGAGAGCGATAGTGCGCAGAGGGCGAAGGAGACGAGCGCGCGGGTCACGGGAGTCCCCAAGCCGCGTTTGTTCGATGCGGGCAGAGATGGCGGTGTCGAAAGCGGGCGGGAGGGCTGGTGCCGTCGTCAGTTGTGCCAGAGAAGAGTACGCGTACGCAACTATCACAAGCCCGAACGCAGCAGCGCGACGACAGAGCCTCATTCGCGCACCTCAAGCCAAGCAACAAGGGACGCCTGGAAAAAACTGCCAAGTTTTGAGGCAATCAAAGAGGGTGACGATCCAAGTATCTCCAAAGACTGAGCGAACGTGTGACGAAGCGAGTGGTTTTCTCCGACACTACACATGGTACTGCGCTCCACGCGATCGCCACTTCCGCAAGACTTCATCCTCGCCAGGAAGTTGCGGAACGATCTCGCGAATCTCAAATGGTCTCGGTAAAAATATTCCCAGCCGCCTAAGGAAAACCGCCCTATGCAGCGGTCTTTTGGGGCGAACTTCTGGATGATCAAGGACGACAAGAAATCTCAGCATATGCCTTGAAGACCCACAACACTCCCATGCCAAATCCAGCGTACTACCAAGGCTGGAATGCCATTCAGACTTCCAATCTGACAGTAAGATCCCAAAGTGGTCCAGCTGAAAAATCGCTGACTGCAGTAGTGTTGAACCTTGGTCGCGCTGCAGCATTCTACGTCACCCTGGTTTGCAGCCTGATTTACAACTCGATACGCAGCTATCGCACTCCGGATTGCCGGGATACGCGCTTTCGCAACACAATTGGCAACTCCATCCACTACCGCTGCACGAATGCCCCGGACAACCGCCACTGCATGGTGGTGGAGGAGGGGGGCCGGGTCGGTACGGTGAGTCTCCTCCTGGTCGTGGCTGTCGATTGGTGCCTCGATTGGAGGAGACCCCACAACTCATATCACCTGTCGGAGCAACAACATCAACAAACCAATCGATTAGTCGACGCAGCGCGGACGGACGAGGCGAAGCTCCGAGCGGGTCGACGAACCTTACTGGGTCTGACATCGCATATGCAGTAAATGCGGGAAGTCCGTCTATTCCACGAACTCTCGACTGGCCACGAGTCCACATCGGCTCCACGCTCCCATACGCCCCCATTGTGGGCTCCATCACACGCGCATGGTTGCCCAATAGGTTCGTGCTCCACTGTCCGGTGTCGCCCACGAGCTCGCTCGCGTTGTCTTCCCACTGACCCGGGAAGCGCAGTCGCACCGGAATCGCGTTCTGCACCACCGGGGCGCTCGCCATGAACGGCTCCCTCGGCGCGCGGTACGTCACACCCTGGCTCGCGCCGTTGGCCGCGATGGACACCGCAGTGCGCGGCGTCCCGAGGTGATCGTTGTAGAAGTACGTGCGCTCGACCTCGCTCCACCCGTTGTCGATCACCAATCGAAACGCCGTCTCGTTCTCCACGTTGAAGAACAGCTCGTTGCGATTAGTGACGTAATCCGTGTGGTGCACGCCGATCAGCCGATCGTCGTCGTCGTACACGAACCAGCGGTCGATCGTCGATCCGCCGGGGTACGTCGTGCGCGTGAACAGACGCCTGCCGCGGTG
>LNEO01000015.1 GCA_001465015.1 Deltaproteobacteria bacterium Ga0077539
GGTGGGGGCCGCCGCGCGGCTTGGTGACAAACGTCGTTTCGTCGCTCGATTTGCAACTCCAACTCGCTTGTTATGCCGTGGAGTTTTCGGCGCCTATGAGTTCTACCCCCCCCATTTGTCGCCGCATTTCCAGACTTGTCGACGAAGTGCGATACATGACCGTGTTCTCCCCGAGGCTCATCCACCCCGATCAACCAGACCGCCCACGACCGGACGGACTGAGGTGAGCCCACCACGAACGACGCGCGCCGTCAACCCGCACGAGCGTCGGAGACTCCGTGCTCACGGGTTGTGTGCGTCACGATCGGGTCGCCGACAGCGGACGCATGGGCGACCGACCGCCGTTGGATGTCCTATCCTCTCCGACGCCGCTCGCTCAGCTCGTATGGACATCAACCGACTCGATGCCTATCGCTGCCGACTCCGATGCGCGCTGTCGTCAGAGGCCGTAGCCCGAGCGAAGGAGGGTTTTTGTAGCTCACTCGAAAGGAGCTCAAAATCCCATGCGAATCTCGCTGTCCATGCTGCGCGCCGCGCGCGGCGCCGCGGCGCTCGACCTGCTGTGCGCTCGCGAGACCGTGAAGCACCACGCCATGTCTCTCGCGAGCTTCCGGGCGCTGAGGCTGTGCTCGTTTTGCCTTCGCGCCCATCGCCGCTGCATCGAAGGTCGATCGTCACGCCCGAGCTGCTGGAAGTCCTATCGACGCACACAATATCGAGCACGCTGACCGCGCTCTCGCGAAGCGCGGCCTGCTCGAGCTCGAGGCCTACATCGCTGCGGGAAACGTCCCCACGAACACGCGTCCCGGCACGCCGCCCGCCGGCGAAATCTCGCACGCGGTCCCTGTCGCGAAGCCCGGAAAGAACGAGCCGCGCAGCGCGCAGAAGCCAGGCCGAGGCAACACCGCGATGCGAATCCGCCCGAGTCCGCCGTTGCCGCCGCCGACGCCGCCGATTCCCATTCCCGAGCCGCCCGGGCCGCCGCGCACATCGACGATCGCGGTCGACTCGACCGTGACCCGAGGCGCAGAGAGAAAAATCAGCCCGCCACTTCCGCCACCAGCGCCGCTGCGACTGACGAAGAGCCCGTCGCCGCCAGCGCCTCCAACGGCGAGCAGCCGCGCGGTGGGCCCGAGCTCGATCGACGTGTTGCTCACGATCCGAAGCGCGCCGCCGCCACCGCCGCCGCCCGCGCCGCCGCCCTCACCGCTCGAGCAAGACCCGATCGCGCCGCCGCCGCCGCCCGAACCCGCGCGAAACGTGCTGCGAACTTCGAGGTCCCGCGCCGCGTCTTCGCCGATCGAACCGCCGCCGCCACCGCCGAGAAACCCGGTCGTAGCCCCGGCGCGGCCGGCGTACATCGCGATGGCCGTCGCAACGTTGGGTTCGCCACCGTGCCCCGCGAAGCCTGCGTCCGCTCCGCCGCCGCCCAAACCGCCACGCGCGCCGCCCGCAGAAGCGCCCGCGCCGCCAATCACCTGAACGGTCTGCCCGCTGATTCTGACGCCACCGCCGCCGCCGCCCGCGTAGCCGCCGCCGCCGCCGCCGCCCGAAATGACCACGCTCGTCGCGGGGCTGCGCACTGCCGCGCCCGCTGCGCCGCTTCCGCCCCCGAAAGCGCCTCCCAACGAGCAGCCCATGGTCGTCGGCATCGGTTGAGAGCCCGTCGCGCCAGAGCCGCCGAGCGCCGCGGTCGGGCACACCATGCCGACAGTGGCGACGCCGGCGATAGTCGTCCCTGTACCGCCGCCTTGACCCGCCTGGCGACACTCCAAATTGGTCGGCCGCGTCGGGACAGAGTCCGAACCGCGTCCTCCAGAAACATCGATCGTGCCGTCGATACGAATGGGGCCGTCCGCGAAAATCTCGAGCTCGCCCGATGCCGAGCGAATCACTGCGTCCGCCGGGATCGTCACCGACGCAAACACGTTGCGGCCAAGCGGCAGCGTCGTCACAACAACCCCGCCATCCCCTCCCCCATCGGGAGCAGGAACAAATCCCGCGTCCGGCACAAACGGTCCGCCCGCGTCCACCAGCGGAAAGTCCGCAGCCTGACACACCGACCCGCCCATCCCGCCCACCGGCGCGCAAAAAGAGCCCGCGGGACACGCGTTTGCGCAACGACCGCAGTGCGCGCGGCTTCCAGTGATGTCCGTCTCGCAGCCAGTGCGGTCGTCACCGTCGCAGTTTCCAAAGCCGGTCGTGCAGTTGAGCGTGCACATCCCCGCCGCGCACGCGCGCGTGGAGTTCGCGCCGATGCCGCAGCCCATTCCGCAGCGACCGCAGTTCGCAGGGTCCGTCTGCAAGTTGCTCTCGCAGCCGTTGGCGGCGATTCCGTCGCAGTCCGCGAAGCCCGCAGGACACGCAGCCACGTCCATGCTTGGGTCAGCATCGACCGTGGCATCGCTCGTGACGTCGCTCGTGCCGTCGATGGACGCGCTGTCCGCGCCGACGTCCACCGCGGCCTCCATCGCCGCATCGCTCTCGACGCCCCCGTCGGTGGGCTCGACGTTGTCTGCGGCTCGAACCGGCAGCGAGCATGTGCCCGTCCCGAGATCGCAGCTTCCCGAGCGCTGCGCCTGGCAGTCTGCGTCCGTGCGGCACGTCCAACGACAGGTCTTCATCACGCACCGGGTCGTCGTCGGACAGTGAGAGTCCGCGCTGCAGGGTCGAGGCTCGGCGGGCGGCAAGCACGAGTTCTGCGTTCCCTCGCCCGAGGCGACGCACACGTTGGGTGCCATGCAGTCGCGCGCGTCAGCGCACTGAATCCTGCAGCGTGAGCCGGCGCAGATCAGCCCTTGCGCGCAGTCGCGCGAGAAGACGCACTCGACGCCCTCCGTTCTCGGCGCGACGCACGAGCCGAGCGCGTACAGCAATCCCAATAGCCCCAACGTTCGCAGACCCGTCATGAACCGGACCATCAACTCACCTCTCGCTCATGTTACCGCACCCGCGACAAGCATCGAAGATGCCCTGGCGGATCAAGCGATCGGATGACCGTTCCAAGCAAACAAAGATCGCGCATCAACGAATCGACCACGCCCTTAGCAGGGAACCGGATTTCGGTTCGAAAGTGCACATCCGCAGGAAAATCAGTAGCGGCGTCAACACCCAAGCGGCAACACGCTCGCCTGACGGCCAGAG
>LNEO01000016.1 GCA_001465015.1 Deltaproteobacteria bacterium Ga0077539
CCTCTCGTTCGTCGTCGACTGCATCGCCGCCGTCCGAAATCCCGCCGCCCGCCCCTCGCTCTTGCCCGCAGTCGCGGCGTAGGGGCCTGAACGGTTACCTGCAACCTGCAACGATCGAGCGGGGCGTCGCGTGTTTGTTCGCGCGACAGTGAAGTGCGGTGTGAAGCGATGTTCGATAGAGACCACCGCGTAGGTCCGGCGGACGCCGTGCCCTCTTCGCGCAGCGCAAAGGCTGGGCGCTCGTCTCCCGGCCGTGCGCCGATCGCGTTCTTCGATGCACGAGCTCCCTTGGAATTCCTCGGCCGTTTCAACGGCTTCCCTCGGGGCGTTGCGCATCACGTGGGGGCAGCGCTGCGCGGTCGCACGTTTCGCAATCACACCCAGCATCCCTGCCCTGGATTTTCTCTCGCCGCCATGAGTAGATGCTTCAGGTCGAGGCCTCACGTATCCACCGGTCTACGATGTCGACGCTCCCCGACGCTGCAAGTAGCGTCGCCGATTTTCGACGATGGAGATGTAGTTGGCACCGCCGTCGGCTTCGTAGCCGTCATCCTCCCAGTCGCACTCGTCGCAAATCTCATAGGTCATTGGGGGCTTGGCTGATAGAGTGAGGTTGCCACAACAGGGACAGGGGTATTTGGGGCTGGGCTGCTTCATCACTGCTACCGAATTGTTGTGATTCCTTGAGAAATTGCATAGTCGCGTCCAGCCGTCGGTCGGAAGAGCGTCCTGAGCGTTCCGTCTGCTGACATCGTCGCGAACTCGTTTGTCAACGAGTTGTAGCGCACAATGGTCCCATCTGCCCGCGTTAGTCCGTGTATGCCGCGTGATGGATCGATGCTCGACTGCACCAGCGATTGAGCTCGCCTGACATAGGACGACTGGCTCATTGCGTGTGTCCCGTCAGCGCGTATGCCCGCCCATTCTTGCTGCTTGAGCACGTGCTTCTGATAGTGCTTGTTTTCTGCGCTTTTCGTTGCGAACTGGCAGAATCCAGGTCCACTATTGTGCACCCACGTCCCGCCCATCACAAAGAACGTGTGGTCTCCCTCGACGGTGAGGTTGTACACGCGCATCGTGCGCCCCGTTCGGCGCATTCCGCACAACTGCTCGCTGCGCCCGTCGCGGTTCGCGAGCGTTGCTCCAACCCATAGCGCCTCTGCCGCGATCCATCCGCGGCCCTCGATCCAGAATGGGTGATCGTCGGTCGTCTCGATGGTCCGCCGCTCGCTTGTGCGGCACACGTCCAGCTCGAGCGTGTCGGCACCGTCTCGCACGAATACGTGCAGTACTTTTCGAGCGCGCACTTCCCCTTCGCCGCTCTCGTTCTTCGCGAGCACGATGTCACCTGCGCGAATCGTCTCGATCGCGCGAGGCCCGTTCGGCGTGTCGACCGTGACCGTGCCCACGAAGCACCCGCACCCCGCGCGCATGGCATTCGATTGACCCGAGCGGGGATGCGCACCCGACGACGGCCGAGGTGCGCCGCTTCCTCCACGCAGTCCCCGCGCGCCAACAACCGCTTGCAGAGCCCCCATCGCGACGCCCAGTCGATCACCGCGCGACGCGGCGACGGCCGCGCTCGTTGCTCCCGCGACGACGTTGAGCGCCGCTGCTGCCCGCCCTGCACCAGCAGCAGCAGCGACTCCTCCCAACGCGCTCACTGCCGCATCGACTCGCTCCGCGCGCGACAGCGTCCGCCCGTCGAACGCAGTCCCGGTCGCGAGCTGCGTCCCTCGCACCGCTGCCACAAACGCTCCCGCGACCTGACTCGCTCCAGGAACCCCCAGTCCCGCCTGTACCTCGATCGCCCGCGTCGCGCTCTCCATCCCATTCGCCACGTGTGTCAGCGCCCGCTCCGTGTAGTGCAGGATCGTGTCCGTCCACGCGTGCCCACTGCTATCCACCCGCGACACAAAATCCCCGTCGCCATACGAGTACGGGCTCTCGTCGCCCCCTCCCAACCACACGCTCGCGGGGCTCAGCCACACGCCCATCTCCGTCATCAGCACCCGCGGCCCGATGAACGCGAAGTCCCGCGTCGCCTGTGGCTGGCTCCCGCTGAACCTCCTCTGTCGCGCGTTCTCTGGCCCGCTTCTCAACACCCCGCCCGGAAAGCGCACGTCCCGCTCGCTCACTACCCCCTCGCTCGATGCGAGCGCCAGCGTCTCGCCCACGAACCCGCGCAGCAAGAACGTCCCTTCACTCGAATCGATGGGCCGCGCGCCCGGCGTGGTGTTGCACGCGATCACCATCGCGCCCATCGCGCTCCATCCCACGCTACGCCGCACCGCCCTCCGCACGCGCTGCGGAAACGGCCGCAACGCGAGCAACGCGCACAGCACCCAGATGAGCCCCTCGGGAGCAGCGGTCTTCGTGTTGCACGCCATGCGCGGCGCCGCCGTTTGCGGCGGGTTTCCTCGATCCGAGAACCAGATCGCCTCGTCGCCGATCAGCACGTAGCGAACGAGCTGTCCGTTGCGCAGCTCTTCCGCGGGCGAGAGAAACACCGTCGTCTCTTCCGCGTCTCCACCGCCACGCGTGCGGCGAATCCGCCGCATTCCTCCCTGGTCGTACCAGCTCTCTTCTGTGCGCCCGCGCTCGTCGCTCAGCTCGACGTTGTAGTTGCGCGCATCCCAGCGAAACGGGCGGCCGTCGAAGCTTCGAACGTTTCCGTCCGCGTCGTACTCGAGCGTGTGCCTGCCCGCTCTTCGCGCGCCGTGCGGCTGCGCGTCGGTCACCTGCATCGGGTACGTCAGCGTCCCGAGGTTCATCATCGCGACGGTGCTCGTGCGTTCGAGCAGACGTGCCGCCGCATCCCAACGCCATCGGATCTCGCCGTAGCGCCCAGTCGCTTTCACCAACTGCTCGCGGTCGTTGTACTCGTACGTCTCGCTTCGATCGTCTTCTGCCGTGCGATCCGGGCGCCCGTCGCGGACACCCATAATCAAGCCCACGCGATCGAGCGTGCGCGTCGTGTCCTCGAGCACCTGCCCCGCAGGACCCACATAACCAAGCCCCGTCCATCGAAAGCGGCTGTCGTATTGGCGTCGCTCGCGGATTCCGCTCGTGAATCGTCGCTCCTGCGGCTGCCCGTCATCCGTGTACGTCGCCACGTCCAGAATGCCCGGAATCCTCGACACCATCCCCCGCTGATTGAACTCGTAGTCCACCGAGCTGCCGTCGGGATACGTGTGCCGCCGCACACGCCCCAGCGCGTCGAACACGTTTCGCGCCGTGTACGTCGCGCCGTTGACCACCCATCGGTTCTCGGTGATCCGCCCGCGAAGGTCGTATTCGAACTCCGTCGTCAACCGAGGTTCGACCAATCGACACAAGCGCCCCATCGCGTTCGAGCAGCCGCGATCGTTCTCCCAGCGCGTGTCCATCACGCCGTCGCCGTCGCTGTCGTGCTCGATCGGGCGCCCAGCTTCGTCGTAGCGCCAGGAAATTCGCTGCCCGCGCGCGTTGGTGCTCGCGATGGTATTGCCCGCGGCGTCGTACTCGGTCGTGCGCCGCCCGCCGTTGGGGTCGATCACTTCGATCGCGCGCGAGAGCCCGTCGTAGAACAGTCGCGTGCTCACGCCCACGGGGTCTGTGCGCTCGATGAGGTTGCCACGCGGGTCGAACCGGTAGCGCCACACCACGTCGCCGTCGCGCGAGCGCATCCTTCGCTCGATCGATCGACCGAGGCCGTCACTGATCACCGTCTCGGGCGTGTTGAATTGTGGTGACGACTCGTCGAGGTCGTTGGCGTCGAAGTCGCGCTGAACGAAGGGCTCGATCTCCGTGCGTGTGCGAGAGCCGTCTTCGAGCAGCGTCTCGCGCACGCGGCCGAGCGCGTCGTAGCGCGGGATCGTTCCCATCATGCGACGGGCGAGCGCGTCCATCGCGCTGGACACACGAAATGACTTTCCGACGACCGTGTTCAGTCCGCGCGGTCCGTAGCCGGACCATCCCTCCACCAGAAAGCCGCCCTCTTCGTGCTCGACCAGGCGCGCTCGTTCGCGGCGCATGCCGTCGACGAGAGAAATCACTCGGCGAACGTTGTCGGTCCCCGAATCCACGCGCTCCGCTGTTTCGACGCGCGAAATGGGCGCGCCGAGCTCGTAACCGAAGCGCACGGTCGGCCGCTCTGCGCTGTCTCCCGGCTCGATGATCGCGAGCCTGCGACCCAGCGCGTCGTAGCGCGCCTCGGTCCGCGCGCCGTTGGGCATCTCGACCGCGATCGGAACTCCGAGCCGCCGATCGTGCTCGATCCGCCAGCGAATCATCCGCCCGTCTGCAAACGGAATCGCCTCGCTCACCGGCCACGCCGACGTCACCGAGTCCCACTCGATCAACCGCCTGCGTCCGTCGCCGTCCTTCTCCTCGATGCTGTTTCCATGCGTGTCCCGACGAAATGAGCCCGATTCGATCCAGCGATCGCCCGGCCCGACCCACACCTCTTCGCGCGTGAGATCACCGCGCGTGATCTGCCCCACGGGAAGGCCCACAAAGGGCTCTCCATCGAGATAGCGCCTTCGCATCGCGAGCCGACCACCATCGATCGATCGCTGCTCTTCGGTCGCGAGATAGCGCAGCAACCACTCCCGCTCGTTGATCGCATACGTCGTCCTCGTCACCCGCTCGTCGTTGCCCACGGCGACGTTGTCCCCCTCGACCAGCCCGAACTCCCTCGTCTCGATGACGTTGCCCCAGTCGTCGTAGTCCGTCTCGCTGCGCGTGGTCTTCGGAACCATCGTCTGCTCGAACACCGCGGTCTCGCTGCGCCGCGAGCGCGCCCACCGAATCGGCGTCGCGCCCTCGCCCACCGCCACCGTGACCACTTCGTACGAGCTCGTCGTGCGGTCGAACACCGCCCCGCTCTCTGTGCGTCGCTCGCTGCGCAAGAGCATTCCCTTGCGCGCTTCGTCCATCACGCCGTGATCGAACTCGAGCGCCGTCACCAGCGTCGGCTGTTGCTCGTCGCCCACCTCGATCTTCTCTGCGCGCCCGAAGCCTCGGTATTCGCGCGTTCGTCCGTCGTACAGCCCCTCGTGATAGTTGAACCGCGTCGTTTCCAACACGCCCAACCCCACGTCCTCGATGATCTCGCTGACGACCATCATCCCGTTGGGCAGTCGCGTGGTCCACGGGCGTCCCGCGCGCGCGTCGTCTGCCGCGTACGCTGCGCTCGCTCGATAGCGAATCTGCGTGACCAATCCCAGCCCGTTGTCGATCCGCGTGAGCTGGTTCGGGGCCGCGCCCGAGAGCACGTCGAGGTAGCGCCATGAATTCGTGGGCGCGCCCGTCACGTCCACCCACAGGATGTCCGTCGAGCCGTTGCCGTTCATGTCCACGAAGCGCACCGTCGTGTTCGTCGTCCGCTCGGGGACGCCGTTCACCATTCGCGGCATCGCAGAGAAGCTGCCATTTGCCTGATGGATCCACGCCTCCACCACGTTGACGCCCACGCGAACGATGTCCGTGAGCCCGTCACCCGTCAGGTCCACCAGCTGCAACGCGCTCGCGTCGCTCGCCTCGGGAACGCCCGTCATCCGCTGCGCGCTCGCGTACAACCCGCGTCCACGTGAGGGCCAGAACACCAGCGAGCCCGAGCGCAGGTACACGAGGTCCTGCAGTCGATCGCCGTTCATGTCCGCGAGGCGAACGTTGGGGTCGTTGAAGCGCAGCGTCTGCGAGGGATCCACCGTGGCGATCGCCTCGGGCGCGGTGAAGTCCCCGCCCGTGTTGTACGACGCGTACATCCCGCTCGGCGTCGTGAACAACACGTCCGTGCGTCGATCGAAGTCGAGATCGACCAGGCGAACTTCAGGGTCTTCGAACGTGTACGAGCGATTGCTCGAAAACGCCCGCACGCTCCCGAACGACCGCGCGTCGCCTCCCGGATAGAAGCGAAAGCCGTCGCTCGCGACTCCCACTTTGGCGACGATGTCGATGGAGGCGTCGCCGTCCATGTCCGCCACTTGGACGCCGCTCTGATCGAGCGAGACCGAAGGCGCCGTGTCCAGTTGATATGATGTGCCGAAGCGCTCTCCCGCTTCGTTGAGGTACGCCGTGTAGCGTCCGGGTGAAGTGACGAGCAGATCGCTCGCGCCGTCGCCGTTGAGATCGACCAGCTCGTTGGCGTTGCTCTGCAGGCCCATTCCGGGCGCGTTGGTCACGGACACGACGCGCATCGCCGAGAAGTCCACGGCGCCGTAGCCGAAGCGAAGGGTGGGGAGCGCGGTGGTTCCGTCGGTTCCCGTCATCGTGACCGACTCTAGCCGCGAGAGACCGGGGTCGGGCGCGTACGTCATTGAATACGTGGCCACCAATTCGCCGCCGCGCGTCAGCCTCACCGCGCGAAGCCGCTTGCCCAACGTGATCGCGTCGCCCGACTGGTACGACACCAGCACATCCGGCCGCGCTTCGTACTGCA
Organism: Deltaproteobacteria bacterium Ga0077539; assembly: GCA_001465015.1. Classification (GTDB taxonomy): domain Bacteria; phylum Myxococcota_A; class Polyangia; order Polyangiales. The sequence continues at coordinate 6,425 of LNEO01000016.1, forward strand.
GCTCGACGCGAACCTCCGCAGCGCCCTCGCCTCCGTAGCGAATCGCGCTGAGAAATCCACGGTTTCCTTCGCGCGAGTACTCGTAGCGAATCTCGTGTCCGTGTCGGTCCGTGCTGCGCGTGATCAGCCACCGCGACGTGCGCGATGCCTCTCCGTCGCGCGCGGTCGCGTCCTCGCCGAACCAGTGCGTGATCCCGTCGGGCTGGCGAACTTCCCAGCGATCACCGTCGCGACGCACACGAACGAACCCGCCCTCGAACCGCAAGCGATAGATCCCCGCGCCCATCGAGACGAGGTCCCCG
>LNEO01000017.1 GCA_001465015.1 Deltaproteobacteria bacterium Ga0077539
CAATTGTACTCGACGGCTCCCGTCGTTCGTTGGGTTGCCCCTTGCGCGGGCAACATCCGGATCAGCGGGGCGGTCTCGCGGCCGGGCACCAGCGGCACCAACGTGCGAGCGACGATCTTCCGCGGGACACACGGTGTTTCTCCGGCATTTCTTCCGGTCTGGCAGCGCACGCTCAGCGCCGCCGACGGAGCGTGCATTCCGAGCGGCGCCGATGGCTGTGGCGGTGCCGGGCTCATGCTCGAAGTGAAGAACGCCGATCGGCTCTACTTCGTGGTCGAGAGCCTCGGGGACATCGTCGGCGACGACACCCAGTGGGCCCCGAACATCGAGTACCTCGGCTATCTGCCCAACCACCCCGAGCCGCGACACGCGTGCACGCCTACGGGCAGCCCCTCGCACGGGAGCTGGTGTCTCGGCGCGCTGCGCGAGAGCGACGGCAACTGGGCGCCCGCCCCGCCGATGTGCACTGCGCCGTTGTCGACGGCGGTCTTCAACCGTGCGACCGACTTTCGGGTCGCGGCGGACAACATCGTGAGCTGGACTTCGCGCCTGAAGGGCACCGTCGCAATCGCTGGCACGATCACGATGAGCGCGCCTGCCACGCTGCAAGTGCTCGCGCGGCGCTCGTACTTCACGAGCAATCCATCCGGCACTCCGCCGCCCGAGGTCGCGCCGCCGTGGGATGGATCCACGGAGCTGACCCCCGCGCTCATCGACGCGATCGCAGCGGCTCAGACGGTGTACGTCACGACCCCGCTCGCGACGATCTCGTTGGTCGCTGGCACGAACAGCATTTCGCTACCCGCAATCGAGACAGAACAGGGCACCGACCTCGTCGCGTTCATCAATGTCGGCGACGGAGATCCAGCCATCGTGCAGAACTTCGCGGTCAACGCCGCGATGTCCGCAGCGTGCGTGGCACCCAACGCGGGCAGCGCTGCGGTCTGCTACCCCGTCGGCGCTTGCGCGCCAGCAGCGGGTGCTCCTGCGGGCTCGCAGCACATGTGTCCGCTCACGGGTCATCCGACGGCCCTTGCGCTCGGCGAGTCGATCGTCCGCGGTCCGGTGGTTCCCGCAATTGGGTTTCAGCCCTTGTCGACCGTTGACCGACCTGCGCCCGTATCGTTTCTCGGCTGGTACCGCGGCTGGTCGGTCCTCGAGTGGAATGATTCAACACAATTCTCGGAGACCGCGGCTAAACAACCAACTTCGCCAAGCGTTGACGCCGTGGAACTCCAGCGCCGCATCCTTCAGTTGTCGTCCATCACGGCGATGACTCCGCCCATTCCGCCGCCGGTGCACCTGCCGTTCGTCCCGGCGCCCTTCGGCACGACGTTGCAGCGGCCCTCGGGCGCACAATCGCTCACGGAGCCTGTGTGGCGCGGCTCGGGTCTCGACTCGTTTGTCAGCGCGACGACGATGAAGCCTTCGAGTCGATCGAAGTTTCGTGTGGGCGCGGGCGGCGCATTGCAGACGATCGCGGGCTACAACAGCCTCGCGCTCGCGGGTCCGTCGCTGCGCGCATCGTCGGGCATTCACTTCGGCGTCTACGGCTCCTTTGGGATCTTCGGCGCGGGAGGAAGTCGAGGCGCTGGCACCGTTCAACAAGAGTTCTACGACGTCAACGGGGACCGACTGCCTGATTCGGTTACCCGGTCGAGCGGCGGGATGCGCGTGCAGTTTCTTCGGCGCACCAGTCCGACGACGTACGCGTTCGATGCGTCGGTAGAGTTCAATCTGGAGCACGATTCGCTGCGCAAAACCCTGGACATCGGCACGCGTACCTCGGGCAACCTCGGGACGGTCGCGGCGCTCGCAGCACCCGAGCGCAAGTCGGACGGCTTGATCGAGGGCATCGGCACCCCGACGCCCTCGTGGGGCGACACCAACGGGCGCAACGCCACGGAGGTGACGCTCGCTGACATCAACGGAGATGGTCTCGTCGACCACCTTCGACTCGTGGTCGATCGCACCGACCCGCTCAAGTTGAAGACCGCGATCGAAGCGCAGTTCAACCTCGGCTACCGACTCAGTCGGCGCGTGCTCCTTCGAGGCGACGTCGGGCTCTACGACAACGTCGGCGGGATCGATCTCCTGCAGCGAGGGTTCGACACAGAGGTGAACACGTCGCGCAGTCGTCAGTTCGGCGTCTACGGCACCGGCGCTGGCTCCGCCGACAGCGAGCGCCGCACGCTCACGATGCTCGTCGATGTCACGGGCGACGGTCTGCCGGATCACGTCCGAGCGAGCGAGTACGGAACCGCGCAGTGGTTTGTTTCGCCCAACGTCGGCGATGGGTTCGGCCCTGCGCAGCTATGGACGCTCGAGGCGTTTGCCGCTGCGGCAGGCGTCGATCTCGAGTATGCGTCGGCGCTGTCTCGATCGGCAGGCTCGAACTTCAACGGCAGCCTGGGCGGAGCCCTCGAGCTGCCGCTTGCGGTCGTCCGTCTCTCGTTTCAGGGATCGTTGTCGGCCAACGTGTCGAGCAACGAGTCCATGATGACCCTCAGCGACGTCAACGGGGATGGTCTGCTCGACCACGTTGCGCAGGCTCCCGACGGGCGGCTCTTCGCGCGAATCAACCCCGTTGGACCGTCGAACCGCCTCGCGGTGATCCGCAACCCGCAAGGCGGACGCGTCGAGCTGTCCTACGAGCGAGCGGGAAACGTCGCACCGACGACCCGCACCACCCCGGATGGCGTCTCGCACTACGTTCATATGCCGCGCAGTCAATGGGCGCTCTCGCGGGTCGAGACGTGGGACAGCGCGAGTGCCGTTCCGACGCCCGGTCACTACACCAACACGTCGTTCGACTATCACCAGAGCGGCTTCTACGACCAGGCCGAGCGCGAGAGCTACGGCTTCGGGCACATCACGGTGACGGCCACGGACGGCGCGCGCACGGAGATGTATTTCCACAACCAGGACTACTATCGACGCGGGCGGCTGTACGCGTCGTTCTCGCTCGACGCCACCAACCACGTGTGGACGCGCGCGAGCGTCACCTGGAGCGCGCCGTCCTCGGTCGCGCCCATCACCGGCAGGTTTTCTCCACGCAAAACGTCGGAGACTTCGTACGTGCTCGATGGGAGCTCGGTGTTCACGGGCACCTTCGGGTCGATCCACGCCGTCAAGACGTTGACCAAGACGTTCACGTACCGAACCACAGGCGAGGTCGAGTCGATCACGGATCCTGGCGACGACGACGGCAACGACGATGTTCGCGTCGCGATCGAGTACCGGGACTTTCCTGCGCTGAACATGGCGCTTCCCGAGGTCGTGACGGTGCGCTCGCTGCCGACGCTCGCGATCTTGCGGCAACGTCGCGCGGTCTATCGCGCAAACGCGACGCTCGAGAGCGTGAGCGATCGGCTCGTCGGCGGGACGAATCCTGCGACGGGGGCCCCTTGGGTCGGCGCTCCCGCGGACGATCCCACGACGCGCTTCGAGTTCGACGCGTTCGGAAACATCGAGCAGACGACGGACCCGAGCGGCTTCGTCACGTTGGTGGAGTACGACATTCTGACTCGCTCGCGACCCACCAAGGTCTCGAACTCGTTTGGGCTGCAATCCACCACGCAGTACGACGATCGCTGGGGCGCGCCGATCGTGCAGACCGACACCAACGGGCAGCAGGTGATCTATTCGTACGACGATCACGGGCGGCT
>LNEO01000018.1 GCA_001465015.1 Deltaproteobacteria bacterium Ga0077539
TTCGTGATCCGTATTCATCGAGTGCGCCTCCTGCGCGCGCACGCGATGGGACTCCGACTATCAGGCTACTTCACGACGGCCTCCGGCGAGGACGTACCCTTGATCTTGTCGCTCGCGCCCTGCATCACCGAGCACGCCGCGGGAAGATCGACGTTGATCGAGCGCAGCTCGTTGCGGTCGAGCACCATGCACTGCTCGTAGATCCGTCGCTGCGCTGCCGTCATGACGGGAGCGCTCTTCTGTTTCGCCTCGGCCTCGCCGCCCTTCGCGGCCGTCTCGTTCTCTTTGCCCTTGGTCTTGTTCGTGGTGGTCATGACTCAGTCTCCGGTGTGTTTCGAGAGCGCCAACGCAGCGGGCGACGGAGCAGACCGTCGACGCTCCTTGGCGATTGCGCGGGACTGAACAGCGACGCGAAGACCGAGTTGCGCGAGCGATACGATTTTCGGCCGCGCGACGTCGCTTTGCGAAAAAGCCAATGAAGTTGGTTTGTTGGGGCAAAGTCTTTGCCCTTCGAGGGAGCGTGAGGGTCCCTCTCGAGCAAAAAGTTTGCCCGAAGGGACCTGGTGGGCGGGTGCTTGGGCAAACATTTGGCCCGAGGCAGGGGGTGCAGGGCCCTCAGCGGGCAAAGTGTTGCCCGCGTAACACGCTCGTGTACGCCGTCGGAGGTGGAGACCGATGGACGGAGCTTCGAGCGCACGATGGTGCGGCAGACGGCTCTTCGCGCTGTGGGTGTTCCGCTTGAACGAGCGGTTGGCGCGCGGTAGCTTCCGCGCCACTTTCGCGGCTACCACGATGGACATCGACAGCGCATTCGAGGCATTCAAGCGGATCCGCGCCGCGCTTCCGGCGTCTGATGACGAGCGCTCGATCGCCGACAACGAAGCGTGCACGCGGGTGCACTTGATCGATCCAATCCTGCGCGACGTTCTTGGTTGGTCCGTCGAGCACACGCTGGTGGAGGTTCCGGGGGGCGACACCGACGTGTCGACAGGCGCGCGTGAGGGGCGAGTCGACTACGTGATCCGCGACGCCAACCTCCGTAGTTGGTTCGTGATCGAGGCGAAGAAGCGCAGTCAACCCGTCGTCGACGCGACGGCGACTTCCCGCGGCGTCGAGCAACTGAAGCTCAACGGCCCGGTGCTCAACCCGCGCTGCTGGAACATCGTCAGCCGCCAGATGAGCGCGTATCTCGGCCGGCACGTACCTGCATACGGGGCGATCACGACCGGCGAGCAGTGGGTGGGATTTCTCTGCAAATTTCGGCCGGACAGCATGTTGCTCGAGCAGTGCGAGGCGGTTGTGTTTCGCAGCCTCGACGCGATTGCCCAGGACTTCGAGGCGTTTGTCGACTGCTTCGGCGCCGAGGGCGCAGCGCGACGCGAGCTCGTTTGGCGGCTGCATCCCGACGCTGCGCGGGGACTCGTCCGCGCGACCGACGCGCGACGCGTCGTTCGAGCGGGAGACGAAAAACCGCTCGCCTACCAAGGAACAGAAGAGTTCTACGAAGACATTCGCCACGCGATGCAAGCGGCGTTTCGGCCGATCCACAACGACCACCGCGCCGTCTTGAATTGTTTCGTCGAATCGAGAGAGAGCGAGCTCGCGAACTCACGGTTGGAGCGGCTCGCGTCGGAGCTCGGGCAGCAGCTGTCGCCCGCGGATCGCGACTACGAGCCGATGGTTGTGCGCGAAGTCGAGGGGACAGCGTCGAGCGACACTCCGAGAGAGGATCTCGAAGCGGGAAACGGTGTGATCGCGCGGATCGTCGGCGAAAAGTCCGCGGGCAAGTCCGTCTTTCTTCTTCGATTGTTCGAGCGAACGCTCGCGCAGAAGCGGGGACAGTTCATCAAGCTGTGGCTCGATGTCGAACAGTTCAGCCCGTTCGACGCGGACTCGGCAGATCGCGCGTTGCTTCAGTCGCTCGTCCGGTCGCTGTTCGGCGAGGACGGTCCCTCGTGGGAACAACTCCGCGAGGTCTACCGTCGCGAGTGGAGTCAGCGATTGCGACTCGCTGGCCTCTCCGACACGCAGGTATCCGCAGAGACACGCGAGCATTTCAGCCGAGAGATGATCGCGGCCGAGAGCGCCCGACCGCATGAAGCGCTCGTTCGGTACGCGCAGTACGCGACGAAGAACCAGCGAAAGCTCCCGTGCATCGTCGTCGACAACATCGACCACGCGTCCGATGTAGCCGCCGTCATCGGCTGGGCGATCGCGCTGCACAAGTCAGTCTTCGCGCTCACGACGATCGCCTTGGAAGACTCGACGCTATGGCGACTGCGCGGCGCAGATCGAGACCAGCTTGGCGACATGCGCCCCGAGCAGTTTTGGCTACATCGCCCGAAGGTCCGCGAAGTACTGCAGAAGCGCTGCGAATATCTGCGAGACACGATCCTCGCGAGCGCCAAGCCCACTGGCGATACGCGCACGAGGGTGGGTACCGCGCGACAGTACCGATGGCGGGTCGACCCCGACGTCGTCGGCCGCACGGTGAGCGCGGTGCTGCTCGATGACGAGCGGACCGCGCAATGGATCGGCGAGCTGTGCAACTATGATCTGCGCGAGACGCTCGAGGTGTGCGAGCAGATCGTGCTGTCGCCGCATGTGAAGGCGAGTCAACTGTTGACTGCGCAGGCCACGAACAGCGCGATTCCGCGGCACAAGATCTTGCGCGCGTTGATCGCGCCTCGGAGCGAGCAGTTCTTGGGGCTGCCGACGGATCGGGTGTGCAATGTGCTGGCGCATTGGATCGAGCAAGACCTCGCCCCGCTGCTTCCTGCGCGGCTGCTCGCGGTGTTGCGCGCGCGCGACGACGACGACAAGGGCCGGGGCAACCCGTTCGCGGGCTTCGTTGGGCTCGAGGGGCTCGCCGAGCAGATCGAAGATGCGATCGGGGTTCCCCGCAGCGCTGTCGTGACAACGTTGCGTGACCTCGCGACACGGCGGTTGGTGGAGCCGTTCAATCCGGCGGATCGAGGGCTCGTGGAGCCCGAGGCGAAGGTGAGGCTGTCTCCGCGCGGTCGATTGCATCTCGAGTGGGCGCTCGTCGAGCGAACGTACGTTCGTCTCGTGGCAGAGGTCGATCCGATCGCAGACGCAGCCGCGCATCGCGAGTTGAGCGGGCTGCGCAGCGAATTTCTCGCGGCGATCGACCCGCGAGCACCGCGCGATCGGAGCGAAGTGCGAAGGTTAGAACTCGATTTCGTGTGCACGTATGTCGGGTATCTGCGCGCGCGAGCGCCAGCGGTGGCTCCACGTGCGTCCGACTGGGCCGCGACTGCGATCCTCGGGTTCGACGAAGCGCTCGCGCGACAGTGGCAGGTAACGGTCGCGACGGGGTGATTCGTCAACAGCGCCCCCTCGACGCAGCATCAGTACACTGCTGTGCGACGGCGCAGGATCGGGTGTGGATCGTGTTCGCGCGCGGCGCAGCGCGGGCGCACCGGCGGACGATGGCGACGTGCGTGGCTACTTCGCGTCGCCCCAGCGGGCGACGATCATCTGCGCGCGTGCGTTGTTGTCCATGATGGTGTTCTTCGCGGTGTACTCGGGCTCGCGCAGGTAGCGAGGCTCGGACGCCCACGTGGGGGCGGCGTTGGGGTCGACGACTTTGCCGTGCTCGTCGAAGTCGATCGTGACTTCTTCCGCGTAGTTGTTGACCGAGCCTTTGCCCTTCACTGGGGTCGTCGGGTCGCTGTCGGTCACGTCGTCGTAGCTTCCCACTGCGAGAACGACCTGCCGCACCTTGCCGTCGACGCGCGTGACCTCGATGACGGTGATCGCGTGATCGAAGCCCTTGGCGCCGTCGTGATCCATGAAGATCAATCGACCGGGCGCGAGGTCGTCGATCTCGATCTCGGGCGCTCGGTGATCGCCGCGGTTGTGCGCCTTTCGCTGGGAGATTCTGTGAACGCGCTCGGCGACCTGCGCGCACTTGATGTTCACGGACAGGTTGACGCCGAAGATCATCGAGTGATCGACCATCACAGCTTCGACGAGCCTGGCGGACTTGTACTCGCGGCGCAGCGGCCTGCCGTTGACCTTCGAGAAGAACCCCTTTGCGTCGTCGGCGGTGAACCAGGTCCACACGAGCGGGTCGAGGCGACGGCCGTTACGACCCGGCATCGCGAGCTCGCGTCCCGTGTCGAGCTTCGCCTTCTTGCGAAACTGCTCCATGAGAAAGAGCGCGATGGTCTTGCAGTCCGCTTCGATCGTGTTGGCCTTCATCACGGCCCAGTAGTGCTTGCAGAAGGCACCGAAGGCGGCCTGGGTAACGGCGTCGTTCCATTGAGGGATGGCGCCGTTGGCGAGCAGCCGTGGGAGGCCGAGCGCAGCGAAGTCCGAGAGAAACGCAATGGGGTCCTTCGCCTTCGCGGCCGGTGAACGAAAGTCCTTTGCGTCGTGTGCGGCGTCGAGCGCGGTGAGCGTGGCGGCGTCGACGTCGCCCGTTTGTGGAAGCGCGTGCGCCTCCTGAAACTCGCGGACCGCGGCCTGGCTCTTGGGACCCAACGAGCCATCGACGCGTGACTGGAGGTAGCCCAGCCTTCCGAGCGCGAGCTGCACGGCGACGACCGCGAGCTTGTTGTTCACATCGAGCGGCTTGGTAACGGCGAACTGCTTTGCGAGAAACGGGGTCTTCATCGAGGGCTCCATCGTGCGGGTGAATCCGAAGCGAGCGATGACACGCGCGCTCGAGACAGAGACGACAGCGCGGCGGCGTTGCTGACGTGGACGACGGAGGTCCCGTCGCGCGGCGTGCTAAACCGCAACTCATTGGATCGACGCACTTCGATGCATTGATTCGCGGCGGTTCGACTCGAGTTCAAGCACGCCAACGCTGGACCGGTCTCTACGACGCTCAATGGTGGCTCGGTTCAACGAACGCTCCGCCTGTGCCACGCGAGGACCGGCGCGATCGGATCTCCCCCCGTGGGCCACGCGCCCACGTTCACGGTGACTCGACAGTGATCCAGTCGTAGCGCCTCGCGCGCGATCGATGGAGCGACGAGGTTCCACGCAGGCGAGTCGACGGGGATGTACTCCGAGCGCCACTGCCACTGCGCGTGTCGCTCGCATCGCGCGAGCTCGTCGAGCGGATCGAGAAACCAATACGCGTCGTACGTCTCGGGCTCGTCACTCCTCTTGCTGAGTATCACCAGGCAGTACACGAAGCCCTTCGCCAAGACCTCGCGCGCCTTCTCGATCTCACCGGACGACCAGTAAATCTGCGCGGGATCGACGCGCGCAGAGTGCTTCACCTCGATGTGGAGCTCGCGTGGCGCGGATGTCGATTCATCACGCACACAAATTCGAAAGTCCGACTCGCCGCTCCCTTCGCGATCCCACCGTTTGACCATCCGCTCGCCAAACTCGTCGCGCAGGCGTTCGAACAGCCAGTTCTCGGCGGCGTGGCCCGTGGAGAAGTCGGGGCCTTGGCCCGCGCGCTCGTCCGACTCGACGACACGCGAGACGCTCGACGGATTGCTCACGGCGGAAGTCGCATCGACGAACGGCGCGCCGCACGCCCCACAGAATCGCGCGGGCATCGACGACCGAGCGCCGCACTGATCGCAGCTCGGCAAGGTCGCGACCGGTTCGACGTCGCGCACGGAGGGCGCTTCCGACGGGGTCGGCGCCTCGACGAGCGACACGCCGCACTCACCGCAGAAGTGTGCGGGCATCGCCATGGCCGACGTGCACACGGGACACACGATGATCGAGCCGAGGACGACCCGCGCCTTCGCGGGGCTGTCGTCGTCGTGCCAGCCGAGGCGCCGAGCGCAATCTTCCGCGGGGATTCCCAGGTCCGTCGCGATCGATTGAATCGTGACGATCTCGTTCACGTGCAGACGATCGTCTGCGAGCGCGATGCGAATCAACCAATCGAGCAGGGCGCTTCGCTGGTCCCACACGAGCAGATCGCACAGCGCGTCGCACGCTTCGTCGAGCGACATCGAGGCGAGCACGCGATCGATCGTCGCGTCGTCGAGCACAAACGCGTCAAGATGAAGAACGTCGCCGATCGCCTTCGCGATCACGGTGCGTTCGGCGGTCGAGAGCTCGTTGTCAGCAAGTCCGAGCGCGATACAGACGCGCAAGAACCCATCGAGGACCCGCGGCGACGCTGCGCTCGGCGAGTCGTTCTCACCGGAGTCGGACGTCCTCGCGACCCCCTCGGTGCTGACGGCAGGCGAGGAAGCAACCACGGCGACCGGCGTTTCGTCCGCGACGGGCGACGGAGGCGGGACGGACGCCGCGAGGCGCGCGCGATCTGCGTCGCTCGGGCGCGCGCTGAGCGCATCGAGCTCGGCGACGTAGTGCCTGTTCGAGTCGAACAACGCCGCGAGGTCAGGTCTCGCTTGGAGCCATTCGGTCGCTGCGCGCAACACAGCCTCGTCACGCATCGTCGCGGCGCTGCGAGAATGCTCGGCGACGACGAGCGCGAGGTCTCTCTCGCGTGTGTAGTCGCGACGCACGAAGTCGTCGTGGATCACCGTCGGCATTCGGGCGTTGGCGCGGGCGAACGCGACGAGTCCGCGCCATTCACGGTCGTTCACGGCGCCTTGTTCGGCGAGTGACTGCGCTTTGCTTTCGACGTCGCTCCAGCGGCCGCCACGAAGCACTGCGCCGAGCAGCTCCAACGCCAGCTCGACCGCAGGCGCGGACTCGACGAAGACGGGAACGACGCGCGCCTCCTCGTCGACACCGAACGCGACGGCGGCCGTGAGCGCGATGGTCTCGGGCAAACGATTGGACAGCGCCAACCAAGCGCCCGCGACCGTGACGCCGAAGGTGAGCTGTCGCGCGATCGTCGGGTCTACAACGGCGGTCGCGCTCGCGACGGTCGCCAACGGACTCGCGTCCGCGCCCTTGATTTCACGCACACCGTTTCGACTCTCGACAGGGATCTCGAACTCCGCCGCGACGCGACGACCAGCGAGGTGAACGCCGTGCGCCGCGAGCCCGTCGACGCAGTCGATCACGTGAAAGACCTTCTTTCCGGGGACGACCTTTTCGCCGCGCGATCCTCGGCCGATCATCTGGTGAAACAGCGACGTGCTCGCGGTGGGGCGGGCCACGAGGACCGTCTGGGTGTCGGGAATGTTCGTTCCCTCGGTGAGCAGTCCGACGTTGACGAGGATCGAGGGCCCCCTCCCGCGTCGAAACGCTTCGATCTGCCTCGAGCGCACGTCACGGTCGAGCTGGCTATGGGCGATGCTCGTGGGGTAGCCCTTCTCGGCGAAGCGTCGGGCGAGGCTCTCTGCGTGATCGATGTCGCACGCGAACACGATGGTCTTGCCGAAGAGCGCAGCGGACCGGGTCCAGTGGCGAACGATCTCTTCGTTGCGCCCGGGCGTGCGAGCGACGGCGCGAACGACCTCGTCCGAGAGGTCGTCGCCCTGGAGGGTCTTGGTCGACTCCAGCGTTTGTTGCACGAAGATGGGCCTCGCGAGAAATCCTCGCTTCACGAGCTCGGCGAAGGACTTGGTGTACACGACCGGCCCGAGCGCGCGGTCGAGTTTGGCCTGTCCCCCCACCTCCATGCGATACGGCGTCGCCGTCAGCGAGAGCAGGGGAACCTCGGTGCCCACGATCGTTTCGAGCGCGGCCCACGTGCTGTCGGCGACCGCGTGATGGGCTTCGTCGAAGCATACGATTCCAAGGCGTTTTCCTTGCTGTTCGAAGACGCTCCTCGCGGGCTGCTGCCTCGCGAGCGTGCTCGAGGACGCGAGGACGATGTCTCCGCTCGGGTCTCTCGCGCCGCCGTGCAGTCGAGACACGGTGAAGCTACGGATGCTCTTCGTGAGCCACGCGAGCGCGCGAAGCTCGCCGTGGACCTGGTCGATCAAGTCGCGCCGGTGCGTCACCCACAGCACGCGCTGTCCCTTGGACACGTAGGCGTCGAGCAAGAACTGGAGGCTCGTGCGGGTCTTTCCGCCGCCCGTTGGAAGCACGAGGATCCCGCGCGGGGCGTGGGTCCCCCGTCGCTGCCCGAACGTCGCGACGAGCCGCTCGACCGCCTCTTGTTGAAAGTCTTGGAGGGGCGGCTGCGCGCTGGCGTTCCACGCGTCGGCGCGGTGCGCGGTGAGCGATTCGATCACGGGCCACGTCGGCGCAGAGACCGAAGCGTCGACGGACGAAGCGGGCTCGTCGACCTCGTCGCTCTGTTCGTCGTCTCCCCAATCGATGACACGCAAGCGAAGCCCGTCGATCGGCCCCTTCGTGAACGTCGTCGGCGCCCACGCGTGCACGTACACATGGTGCATCGCGACTTGCATGTGGTGCTTCGACAGCGAGCTTACGTTGTCGAACTCCAGTATTTTTCCTCGCAGTTCGAACTGCTGGCTCCTCAGCAGCTCGGCGAGCGTCGCGCGCGTGAGGTCGTCGAGGAGCTGTCCGAACATGTCGCCGTACGACCGCGTCAGCGCCTCGATCCGCGGCTGTTTGGTAGCGTGCTTCTTGATCTCGCGGCGCGCGCAGAGGCGCTCGAGCTCGGTCATGCTCAGCGCGTCGAGCACTTCGGTCACGGGGTTCGACATGGAGAGTGTCTCGATTCGTACGGGCTACGAGTACGTGCTGGAGAGGCTCGGATTGAACGACGCGACGCGCGACGAGAAGACCGTCACTCGTCTCGAACACGCACAGTGACCTCGACGGACACGCTGCCGTTGTCGTGCTGAAGCGTGATGCGTCGCGTCCGCGGTTGGCCGGGGCTCCAGGTGAACTCCTCGTGGCTGAACGGAGGCCGCCCCATCAAGCCGCCGTGGTGAAAGCCGCCAAGCGCACAGCGGAGCTGTTCTTCCGCGACAATCGCGCCCGAGAAGCTCTGAAAGGTCGGTTGATTTCGTGTGATCGTCGCGCCCATGCTCACCTCGCCGTCGAACCAGGTGGCCTGCGGGTCGATGTCGCCGGGGAGCACGGGCTGCTCGGCGCGCTCGCATCGGGCCATCAGCGTCCACCGCGGGCGTTGGTTGAACGGATCTCGCCCGACTCCGACCACGCGCCCCGAGAACTCGACGCGCACCGAGCGAGCGGCGGCTTGGGTCGTCCCAGGAACGGACCAGTAGTCTACGAGGATGGGAACAGCGTCTCCGATCACCGTGTACCCGTTGATCGGGTCGAGGCTCATTTGCGCGGCGGTATTGACCGCCGTCGTCGGCTGGAGGCCACGCGAGAGCGTGTGAATCCGCAGCTCGCTGCTGTGCGTGCGCAACTGCGCTTGGAGCGACGCGTTGGATCCCTGCGCAGCGGCGATCGCCTGCACGGCGTTGGTGTTGCCCGCGAGCGCGAGAAAGAACGCGCGCCCGAGCTTCACCTTGCGGATGTAGTACGTCGCGCCCGGAACGGGTTCGGTCGGCGGCGCGAACTCGAGCTCGCGTTCGATGCGCGTGACGCTGAGCAGCACCGACGATTCGCCCTGCCGCATCTCGACGTTCGAGCCGGCGATACCCGCGACGCCGAGCGCGACCGACGCGGCAGTTCCGCGTTCGATGCGCTTGTAGCGAACGTCCGCGGACGACACTGGGGTCACCGTCATGGGTGTCGCGATCGGGCCGCCGACGAGCAGCGAGTTGAAGCGCGCTCCCAGGGGTTTGCCTGCGCGAGCGAGCGCGTCATCGGGCGCTGCGACGTCGGTGATGTTCACGCCCGTGTCCGCGACGAACGTCGGTGCCCCCGCGGCGACGATTGGCATCGCGGCGCCCATGGCGGGCTGCGCGGCGACGGGCGGATGCGCACCTGGATCCGAGGTGGCAGCGTGAACCACGCGTCGAGCGCGCTCGCAGCCCGTGAGCGACAGAGACACGAGCGCGACGTGCGCAACAATCGTCTTGGATCGAACCATCTCGAGTCCTCCCACAGAGTTCGAAGCCGCCGCACACAGCGTGCAGCGGGAGGGAGCGTGGACAGACTTTCCGCCTTCGGTCTATTCGGAACAGACGCTTCGACGACGAATGAAATGTCGAGCAATGTTCCGAGAGCCAGACCGTCTCGAGACGAGACCGTTGTGATCATTGGAGAAAGTGCGGAAACCGATGCGCGATCTGTGAGCACACTAGCGCACAATCGTTGGTGACTGCGTGAACTCCGATTTCGCGTGACACGGTCCCGGGAGCTCTCGGTAGAGTCACGACTAAGGTGGACCGTATGACTCGGATGATGGAAGGATGGTGGCCGTGCGCGGCCGAGGGAGCTCGGCGCGAAGCGCTGCACCGCGGCCATCGTCGACGCGCGGCGAGGGCGGGGATCACCGCGGGCAATCGCGTTGCGCTGTGGCATCCTGGCGCGTGTCGACCGTCGTCGCGCTGCGAACGAGCGGCGAGCGCGTTCTACCCGGTCATGGGGAGCAACGCCCTTCGATCCCTCCCCCCCGAGAACACATTCGTTCGCGATCTCCCCTGGTGGGGGGCTCGTCCGAACGTTCGTCGAGCGATTCAGCCCCCCACCCCCGGGTGCGCGAACGTGTCGCGTTTCGACAACCCCCTCCACCCCGGGTCGCGGACAACGAAGACGAACGGATCGAGTCCCCCCGACGGGGTTTCGAACAACGCGACCGTTGTACCCGAGGCCCCGCGAGGGACTGCGGCGCTCCTCGTACGTCCACGCGCCCCCCGTGCGTCGGGCATCCGCGCAACGAACGCACAGAAGCACCGCGCGACGGAGGCCCGCCATGGGATTCTCTGACGAGCTCCGAGCGCTCTCGGAGCAAGTGAAGCGTCGCATGCCCAACGTGAAGAGCGAAGAGGCGACGAAGCAGGCGCTGATCCTGCCGTTCTTCCAAGTGTTGGGCTACGACATTTACGACCCTTCGGAAGTGCAGCCCGAGTACGTGGCAGACTTCGCGAAGAAGAAGAGCAACGGCACGTTCGAAAAGGTCGACTACGCGGTGTTGCGCGGCGGCGTTCCGGTGATGTTGGTCGAGTGCAAGGTGGCGGGCAGCGAGCCGCAGGACGCGGACGGCCAGCTCGCGCGCTACTTCAACGCCACCACCACCGTCAAAGTGGGCGTCGTCACGAACGGAACGCGCTTTCGATTCTTCACCGACCTCCAAGCGCCCAACGTGATGGACCCGGCGCCGTTCCTCGAGTTCGATATGTTGAGCTTCAGTGATCGCGATGCAGAGAACATTCGCGCGTTCACGAAGGCGATGTTCAACGCGGCGGCGGTGCAGTCGTACGCGGAGGACATCATCTACACGCAGAGGATCATGGCGCTCGTCGATCGCACGCTGCGCGACCCATCGGAGTCCTTCGTGCGCTACCTGCTCAGCGAGATCGACCTGGTTCCGGGACGCGTGACGGCGAAGGTCATCGAGCGATTCCAGCCCATCGTGCGGCGATCGATCCAGTCGACGATCGTCGAGATGATGACGCGCGGGTTTCAGCAAGAGATCGCGAGCGATGGGGCCACCGTCGCGGGGACAGCGGGCGGAGCATCGAGCGCGGCCGCGCCCACGGTCACGAGCGGCGGGGCGAGCGAGGGGGCGAAGGTCGTTCCGGCAGCGGTGATCGCGGCGGGAGTGACTGGCGCGACAGACTCGTCCCCCGGCGAGAGCGGAAGGCAAGTCGTCACAACGGGTGAGGAGCTCGAGCTGTTCGAAGCGGTCAAGAGCATCTGCGCAGAGAGCTGGGTGAAGTCCCCCGTCGCGTACAAAGACACCGTGTCGTACTTCGGAATCAACCTCGGCAAAGTGCAGCGCTGGTTCGTGCGGGCGTTCTTCAACGGGCCGAACAAGTCACTGGTGTTCAGACTGCCGCTCGAGCAGGTGCAGCTCGTCGCACGCGGGTTCGAAGTCGAAGCGGCGCCAGAGACATTTGGCAAAGCGCGGGTGTACGTCACCGGGCCGAAGGACGTGGAGAAGCTGCGGTCACTCGTGCTGTTGGCGTACGAGGAAGAGGTCAAGCGCGGGGAGCAGGAGCCGGAGGGGGGATGAGAAGTCTCGAACCCATCCGCCACTGCGCTAGCTCGAAGGCAATCGATCGAAATTGCCAGCGCCACGACGCATGGTATAAGCAATGCGCAGTGTCGCGGACTTCATCATCGCTCCAGGCTCCCGATCCATTCGGCGAAACGACGAACAGGTTTCCACACCATCACTTGACGGGACCGCGCCAACCGCTATCCGTGCGACGTCTATACGATCGTCAGGCACACAGAGGATCACTCTCACCGAACACTCTGCCGTTTCCAACAACTACCGGTGCCACTGTCCCGGCAGCAGACTCGAACTCGACGGCCGCAACGGTATTGGATCATGACGTTGCTACGCCGATGCTCGGCACTCGCTTTAGAGCAACCCGAACGGGGCCTGAGAACGACCTCGTATCGAGATTTTTGTCCGGGCTGAAGCTCTCCGTCCCTCAGTCGTGCAGAGTCACGGTGCTTCGAGAACCCGCACTCGATTCAGGATACCCCGACCTAGTTGCCGTCGTCTGGCATGAACCAACCGCGCGGAAGTGGCTCACAACGAGGTCCATACTCTCACGCCGCGATGTCCAACTTCTGCAGCTTCTCGTGTCTAACGGGCCGACGACCGAGGAGACGCTTCGACATTGGACTTCTCGCAACCCAGTCCAATCACTTGAGCGACTTCGCGCCTCGGAACTGGTCGAAACTGTTGCCGGATGTTGGCGAGCAACTGCACTAAACCGCACGTTTGCGGTTCGACGGATCATTGCTTTTGAAGCGAAAGTGTCTGGATGGATGGACGCGCTCGCCCAGGCATCGGCCAACCGATGGTTCGCGTCGGAATCGTATATCCTTGCGCCTCAAGCAATCGCGAAGGTGTGTGACGTACGAACTCGCGCGCAGCAACTCGGTGTCGGCGTTTGGATCGAGGGACGAACGACTCCATATTTGCGCGCCACTTCTGCACAGCAACGTCAACCACTCTCATACGCATCGTGGCTGTTCAACGAGTGTGTCTGGCGAGCAACCTTGCGTAGTAGCGAACAAGAGGAGAATGGACATGCTCGATGAAAGGGCGCTGCGAGCCTGCTTTCCAAACTTAGAACTCGAAGCTAAACTTGGCGAAGGCGGGCAGAAGTGGGTGTATCGGGCAACCCATCCCACGGAAGGTCCTGTTGTGCTAAAGATCATCAAGCCAACTCAGGATCCCTCGAGAATCAAGCGCGAAGTTGTCGCCGTTCAGGAAGTTAGATCATCCAGAGTTCCGCAGATTCTGGACACTGGCCACGTCGTCATTTCCAAGGAGGAGCACGTCTGGATACGTGAACAACTCGTGGAAGGACGGACTGTCCGGACGTTGATCCCGGGTACGCTTGCAACTGAGGGCGGCACATCGCTCCCGCTCTACGAAGTACTGACACTTGCTGAACATATGCTCGAGGCGCTAGCAGACATTGAACGAGTTCGAATCGTCCATCGCGACGTCAAACCTGACAATATCATCCGAAGTCCTGAAGCCTCATACTGGCTTCTCGACTTCGGAATCTCTCGACACCTCGACCTCAACTCGCTTACCAGCACGGGACTGGGAGGTGGTCTGGGAACCCCAGGTTACGCGCCCCCAGAGCAGTTTCAGAACAGCAAACAAGCTATCGATGCGCGCTCGGATCTGTTTGCTCTAGGAGTTACGGTGGCGGAGTGCGTGCTCGGCAAACATCCGTTCCGATCGGGTGCAAGAGACCATCTGGAAGTCAGCCGACGGATTGTACGCGGGTTCTCGCTTCCACCAATCAGCGGAGACGTCAACGACGCCTTCCGCGACTTCGTGAATGCTCTGATGCAGCCGCATCAAGAACACCGCCCCAAAAGCGCCGAGTATGCAAAGTTGTGGTTTCAAGACGTCACGAAAGCCGTGCGCAAGTAATCACGAAGGAAGATTGCAGCGCAGTGGGACGTTCAGGCGGCATCCTACACCTTCACAGGGTCTGTAACCGGAGAACATCAAATGGAACTCATACTGCAGTTTGGCGATAAAATGATGGAGCATTGCCGCGCGCTCGCTTCCGACTGGAATCGCGGTTGCGTAATCCTGAGTCCCCGGGATCTTTCCGAAGAACGACTTCCGCGATTTTCCGAAGAGTTCTTGGCTCTGAACAACACATCAGTCATGCTCGACCCGCAGTTCTTCCTCCCGCACGCTGACCACGAGCGGCTAACGTCGCACTCCTATTGGCCACAAGACTACAACACAGCTGGCTTTTGGTCGGGAGATGCAGTCCGTCGACTACTCCGAAGTCTCCTAAAACTCAACTCCGCGATTCGCAGCCGATTCTTTATTCTGCCGGGTCTATTCGCTGATCGAGTAGACGACGATTGGCTCGCGTGTCAATCGAGAATAGTGA
This sequence comes from Deltaproteobacteria bacterium Ga0077539, assembly GCA_001465015.1. GTDB lineage: Bacteria > Myxococcota_A > Polyangia > Polyangiales. The sequence goes on from LNEO01000018.1 coordinate 14,310, forward strand.
GCGAAGCGAACACACTCGAAACGACGCGACCCATGCTTGCGACGGTCGCGCTGAGCGCGGACGCGCTACGTTCGGATGACGACAAGTTCAGACTGCTCGACGCAGCGAGCACGTGGGACGTATCTGGAATTTACTTGGTATGCGAACACCCCAATGGCGACTACATCGTGCTAGATGAAAGTTGGATGGCCAACGTTCTCGATCTCGTCGCAGGTCTTCGGCTCAAGGGCCGGCATGTCGTTGTTGGCTACTGTAACCAGCAAATGCTTGCGTTGAGCGCAAGTGCGGCAACGGCCATCGCGTCTGGCACATGGATGAATGTACGCTCTTTTCTTCCAGAGAAATTTCGCATCAAAGAGGAGGAATTCAAGCAGCGTTCCGTTTGGTACTATTGCCCGCAGACATACTCTGAATACAAGATTCCGGCTCTTGACAATGCGCGCAGAACCCAACTTTTGAACGACATGGCGCCAGATCCTGCGCTGAACAGCCGATATGCAGACGGGCTGTTTGCGGGACCACAACCGACGTCAGTAGGATTCTCTGAACAATCTGCGTTTCGTCATTTCCTACAGTGTTTGTGGTCGCAATCGGCCAGCGCTACCGACGTGGGTTTCGATCTGACCTTCGACCGCCACATGAGACTGCTCGACGCATCCGAACAACTTCTGGTGCGACTGCATGAGGCAGGCATTGTCGGCCAGCAGCGGGACTTTCTTTCCGCTGTTGAAGTGAATCGATCTGCACTGCGAGCGTTGCGCGCCACACGAGGAGCAATCCTGCGCCGAGAGTGGTCGACTCTTCTGGGCGGAGCGACTAACAGATAGGCGATCAACATCGCTTGAACCGTGTGTCAGTTCAAAACCAGACGTTTGGCGGTACGTTTGCCACAACGGAGCTTCCATGAACAGCAGCAGCCTTGATTTACTCCCGAAGATTTGTGTCATTTACGCCGGAGGCACGATGGGCTCAAAGCAGAACGATGCGGGGCTGCTCGCGCCCGCCACGCTTTCCGAGTTCGAGCAACGCGCCAGGAACGTGCTAGACGTAGCTCGAATTGCGCAGGTCGAGTTCCGGGGCATTGAAACGCCCATTGACAGCGCGGAGGCGTCGCCCTCGGACTGGTTGCGAGTAAGGGACGCCCTTCAGCAAGCGTGGCACTTGTTCGATGGTTTCGTCGTCGTATACGGGACCGACACGCTCCCCTACGTTGCAGCGTTCCTCTCGTTTGCGATTGAGTACCAAGACAAACCCGTTGTTGTTACGGGCTCAATGGCGCCGATCTTCGTAGACGGAGACGCACTCGCAAACCTCAAGGCGAGCATTCTTGTCGCCGCCTCAAGTACGGTGGACGGAGGTGCTATTGACCAAGTGCTCGTCTGTCTTGGTGGCCGCATTTT
>LNEO01000019.1 GCA_001465015.1 Deltaproteobacteria bacterium Ga0077539
GGAACGATGAGGGCGCGACTTCTGGCTGTGAGGCGAGCGAGCGTCCGCGTTGTTCCCTCACGAATACCAGGGCTGTCGCGCCCAAATCCGGTTCCCTGGTTAGAGCACGACGCGAGCCCCGAGTCCCCCCAGGCGCTGAACGGAAAGCTCCGCGCGACGAGCTCGGGCGTACGAAAGTAGCAAACGGCTGCCTGATCGAAGGTGTACGGAAACGCAGCGGCTTGGCTGGTGATTCGTCCCCAAAAGTCCGGCATCTCGCGGCTCGCTCGACACTGCGTTGCCGCTGGCTCTCCCGGCGTGATCGCCGGCTACACACAGTGCAACGTCTGCTGCGTGCCGTCGTTGCGAAAGATCGAGAGCTCGGTGGATTCGTCTTCCGCGCCCGGATCGCAACCTGTCGATGGTGCCCACTTGGTGAAGACCCTCGTTGTCCGGTCGATGCAGAATTTCTGCTGCCCGCACATACCGCATTGGCAGACGCTCGCGACCGTTCGCGCGTACGTCGTTGGCTGCGGCACACGAAGCCCAGTTTTCGAGCCGCAACCTGTGATGGCGGACAGCATCACGCACATCCACCACCACGCAATCAGTCGATTCATCCTCTGTCTCATCGCTTCCTGTCCTCTCTTCCAACCCAAGGGAGCGAAGGGAACCAGCCCCCTCCGCGAAGCAAGAACCTGTTATTCGGGCAGCTCGCACCGCCCTTCAGCAGGCGCGTTCCACGAGAGTACTCGCCGCTCGATCGCTCGATCGCACGCCGCTCCGTAGAGCTGCATGGCGCGCTGCGAGTCGTCGCTCCAATCCCAGCCGTTTCGCCGAGAGCGATCGCGGACGATCGACACGCCGCCGCTGGTAAGGGTGTCTCCCAGCATCACACGCGCATCGCTGCGAACCAGTCGACACAGCGCGGTCTCGAGCAATGGACGTGTCAGTGACTGCTCGATCTCCGAGCGAACGCGGGCGTCGAGATACGGAGGAGATGTGGTCCGCGCTCGCCCGCCCGCACGTGCCATCCGCTCCAAGAATCCAAGATAGATCGGCGCAAGTCGAGGAAACGGGGTTCCGCCGGTCAGCCCCAAGACGAACGTGTCCACACCCTCAACACGAAGCGCCTCGATCAACGAGAGCGTCCGCGCGTCGTCCAGACAAAACTGCGGAAATCCAGGCGGAATCCGACAGTTTCGCTCGTCTGTTACGCTTAAGCAGACGCAGGTGTCGAGCGGGAGGTCGAAATTGCATTCAGCCCCTCCGTCGGTGACGAGAATCAAGAACCGTTGTCTGCCGGGATCGGCTGAACGACGCGACCGCATAGCGATCGCCGACGCCAAGAGTCCCTCATAGATCGCGGTTCCTCCATTCTCGACCGGGCTCGAAGGGAACTCGCGAAGCAAGCGTTCGAGATCGTCTGTGGGTGGCTGTGCAGGAACAGGGTCGGCCCGACAAAGATCGCGGCCTCGTCCTTCACGCGGATAGAACGCCATTCCGATACGCGCGACGCCTTGGAGCTGAGGAATCACCGTTCGCAACGCGCGATCCAACGCCGTCCAATGCGTCTCCCCCTCGGCGTTGATCTCCCCCATGCTCGCCGATCGGTCGATCACGAACATGATTTCTGGTGCGTCCGGTACGAACCGCGTGGTGCACGGGATCTTCAGCCCGGTCTTGGCGCCGCAGCCGGCACCGAGCGACACGAGCGTCGCGATCGCTCCCGCTGTGATCTGCGCCCGCCTCCACTCACCCATGCTGCGATGTGAGCACCGGGTCACGAGCGCGTCAAGGACGGCTCTGTGACAAGCGCGAGGGCGGAAGGGGGGTGGAGCTCGATGCAACGAGCCCAGGGCGCTCGCGCTCCGTCGACGAGCCCGGCGCGGATGGCGTAGGCGACCGTGTCCGCCACCAATCGCGCGTGGAGATTCTCTTTGTCGTTGGCAAAGTGATTGCTCGCAGTGGACACGCCCGAAGCGCAGCACACGGCGGACAATCGCCAGATCCTTCGCGCACATCGCGGCGAAGAGTGGATCGACGCCATCGCGGAGCCGCTGCCCGAAGAGCAGCGGCGCTCGTTCATCGGCATCGACGCAGAGAAGATCGTTGCCGAGCACCTCGACCTCACCAACCTCCTGACGCTCGTTCGTCGCGAGTGGGTCAGCACGTTCAGCAAAGCGTTCAGCGCGGGGCCCAAGGCGAAGCGCTTGTCGATCGAGCCGGTGGTTGTCCTCGTCGATCCGTCACCGCACACTGCGAAGACGCGCACGCGAAGAACATCTCCGAGACCGAGATCGCCACGCTGACGATCGCAGTGGCCGCGCTCGAGCGAGCGCTCGACACGTTTCTCGATGCGGCGTGAGCGCACGCATCACACGATCCCGACCGCGTGTCTCCGGTGCCAGACCGCGTGCATCGCGTCCCGATCGTGTGTCTCTCGCGGCCGAGCCCGAGTTACCCACGGCCGAGCTCGCGTCGGCCGTGCCCGCGCCCGAGTTGGTCGTAGCCGACCTCGATTTGCCCGCCCCCGACACCCCTGGATGGCCCACACTCGATCGGGGACGGCCCACACACGTCCGGGGGCGGCCCACACACGCATAGGCGCCGAAAACTCCACGGCATAACAAGCGAGTTGGAGTTGCAAATCGAGCGACGAAACGACGTTTGTCACCAAGCCGCGCGGCGGCCCCCAC
>LNEO01000020.1 GCA_001465015.1 Deltaproteobacteria bacterium Ga0077539
GACGAGCAGCACATCGAGATCGACTCCGTCGCGCTCGACGACCTGCTCGACGGCATCGCCATCCAGCCGCAGGAGACGAAACGCAAGCCGACCGTTCACTAAATATTGATCACTTATTCAAGTGACTTCGTCGCTCGCGATCGAGTACTCCTCGCTCGGTGAGCGTAGGCGTCGTTGATCATGACGAGAGCCAAGATGCGTTGGTCGCGCATTTGCTCGGCGAAAACGCGGCGCTCACCGCGCGCCTCGCCAACGCCAACGAGGCCCTCGAACGTCTACGCGCAGCGCATGCCCACGCGCTCGAGCTGAGCCCCCGCGAGGGGGCACGCACCCGCAGCCGCCTCGTCGCGACGATCGTCGACGCGATCGGGCGGCGTTGGCCGGGCGGACACAGGCCCGGCGCGCGTTGCGATCCCGTGGAAAATCGCTGACGAGCGCGCGCCTGCCCCAACGCGCAACTCACGTCACGACGGGGACCGGCGAGGACGTCCCTTCACGCAGCGGTGACGTGACCATCAACGCACAGCGGGGCGACGCAACACGGCGTGAAAACCTCGAGCGCTGATGTCGACCTCGCTCCAGCGTTGCAGGTCCGTGCGGGATTTGTACTCGTCTCGCAGTGCTTGCACGAGGTACGGCTCTTTCTCGATGATTTCGAAGCCGACCCGCTCGAAGATCGCCAGCCACTCCGAGTATCGCAGCCGATTGGTGAACGCGCTACGGTTCCACGTCATCGCGTTCCATAGCCACCGGGGATACCGAAGGTTGTCAGCGAACCGTCGCTCGTCTGCTTGATAGTGGTCTCGCACGTCCACGCGACACACCATCGTGCCGCCTGGCCGAAGCACGCGAAAGCACTCGGCCACCATGTCGTTGGGGTAGCGAAAGTGCTCGAACACATCGTTCGACCAGATCACATCAACGCTCTCGCTCTCGAGGGGGATTGCTCGACCTGAGTAAATTTCAAGTCGCACGCCGTGTTGGTCCTGGCGGCGTCCCTCGAAGTAGTCCGCGATGTCAACCGCGACGCACGAGCGAGCGCCGTCTTGGTTTGCGTAGCGGAGCAGGAGCAGCGTTTGACCAGGGCCCAATTCGAGCACGTCTCGTCCCTCGACGCTGACGCGCTCGCGCATAAAGGCGTACGTCGCTTTGGCGGAATCCTCGCGGTTGTTCAGGCCAGTCGAATGCCAGCGCATTGCGAGACGTTGAACTGGACCCAGGCTCATCAGCGCGTTGTGTACGATTTCTTTGAGGACGTTCATCGTCGAGCTCTGCTGTTGCGTCGGGCGCCGCGGAAATTCGGCGCGGCAACAGTGAACGTTCGGGCTTTCGCTGGCAACCCATTCATGACGGAGCGTGGAAAGTGTGACGCGCCTGAGAGACAGTACACCAGCGCAGGTGATCCGTGGTAGGCTGATCGCCGTGAAACGTCTTGGATATGTGTGCGCGTTTGTCGTGGTTTCGGGCTGTGCGCTCCCACATAGCTCTCTGCGCGACACGGATGGATCTTTGTCCGACACGCCGTTCGATAGGCCTGATGTTCAACGGCCGGACGTGACCAGCGAGCCGTCTGAAGATGTGCTCGATGAGCAAGATGTCATCGTGCCGGACGTCCCCAGCGACGTTCCCAGCGACGTTCCCAGCGACATCCCCAGCGACATCCCCGACGACGTTCCCAGCGACGTTCCCAGCGACGTTCCCAGCGACATCCCCAACGACGTCCCCAACGACGTCCCCAACGACGTCCCCAACGACGTCCCCAACGATGTCCCATCGGATGTGCCGTCACCGTGTCCAGGGACGCAAATGCGTTGTGGCGCGAGCTGCATCGACGTGGCGACGTCCCTCGATCACTGTGGTCGGTGCGGGAGTGTTTGCGGCGCACCGAATATCTGTCGTGCAGGCGCCTGCGTCGCTCCGCGGGATTGCGTCGAGCTCGCTGCTGTCCGGCCGGGATCCGTCAGCGATGTGTATCCGATCGACCACGATGACATGGCCGCGACGCGTACAGTCATGCTCCGTTGCGACATGACGACGGATGGTCGCCGGTGGACGATCGTTCTCGACTCGGGCGCGATGGCGCAAGACAGCCGAGCCGCTCTCGCCGACCAGTGGCGAACCAACAGCCCGATTGTTCGACGGTCCACGAGCATGTTGGTGGCGTATCGCGACGCTTCTGGTGCGATCGTGGCGGCGGCCAATCGGGCGACGTTCACCATCCCCTCAGCTCTGATGAGTGAGAACCCGTTCGACATCCGCTCGAGCGACGTGACCAACGTGATGGTGGCTGTGGGCGGCGGCACGGCGGCGTCTGCGACGATTCGCTACGGGTATGACCGGTTCGGCAACACCTGCGGGAGCGGTTGGGGCGGGAGCGGCGAGTGGGGCCGGTTCTGCATGACCCAGAGCTCGATGCCAGGCATGGGCAACGCGTCTCCGTTTTTTTCGGGGTGGGCCGTGTCAAGCACCGATTTCTGCGTCAGGAGCAATGAAAGCTACAACGCTGGCGACCCTGCGACACGCTGCGCAGACGCGCGACGGTTCACCATCGCTGTCACGCGGTGACGGCGCCGAACGAGACGGACCGTGGAGAACGACGATCATCAGTCGGCCGCAGCCCAGCTAGCTGCCGTTTCGTTGGCGCTGCCGAAGCTCGCGTCGATCGCATCGATTGATGACGAGGCCGCGTTTTGGGGCCGCCGCGCCGCGCGACCGGTTTGGTATCGACGAACGATGCGCGACTACCAGGCGCGCTACCTCGAGGGGGCCGGACAATCGATTGTCGATTGCACGCTCGCGTATCGCGACGGTGACAATCGCGTCGTCGCGCTCGCGCCGCTCACCGTCGTGCGTTCGACCGACGACGAGGGGCAAGCGCGCGCGCGTGTGTGCTCGCTCGAAGAGGGGGTTCGTGCGCCGATCTACGTCGACGGAATCGGCTCCAAGCGACGGGACGACATCGCCGCGGATCACGTAGAGTTTTGCTCCGCGCTCGCGCGCTCTGTGGGCTCCCATGGCGTGCGGTTCGTCGAGGTGCAAGAGGGCGCGGAACTGTCTGCGTTCTACCGCGCGCTTCGCGCGACCCCCGCTCGAGCTTGGACTGAGGTTGGCCTGTACACCGACCTCAGTCTCGATGAGAGCGTGATCTGGGGGGCGGTTCGTCGGCGATATCGTTCGCAGATCAACCAGGCGCAGCGCACCTGGGACGTTCGTGTGGTCGAGCGCCCGTCGCGCGAAGAGTTCGACGAGTTTCGCCTGCTCCACCGTGAGGTAGCGGGTCGGGTCACCCGCGGACTCTCTTCATGGGATGCGCAGTGGGCGGCGATCCAAGAGGGAGACGGCTTCCTCGTGTGTCTGCGCAACGACGAGCGGCGGCTTGTTGGCTGCGCGCTCGTCGCGACGACCGAGACTGACGGGCTCTATGCCGTTGGAGCGTACGATCGCGCGCTGTACGACACGCCCGTGAGCCATGTCGCGCAGTGGGCGGCGATTCGGCACCTCAAGGCCACCGGACGACAGCGGTACTTCATCGGCTTGCGGTTGTATCCGCACACTCCGCTCACCCCATCGGAGAAAGAAGTGTCTATCGCGTATTTCAAAGAAGGTTTCGCGAACCGTTTCGTGGCACATCACTACTTCGACCTGTCGCTCTAGCGCTGGCGCTGGAGCGCGATTCACGAGAAAGTCAGGAGCTCGATCGATGTCTGACAAGTCATTCGCGTTCTACGAGGCGATCACGAAAGTCACGTCGAACGTGACCGAGTTGTCGGGACGGTACTCAATTCAGGCTGAAGCCGAGCGCGAGATCGCGCTCGACGTTGCAAGGAAGCTCGAGGTTCGAGGCAGCGATCGGCTCCTCGAGATCGGCTGTGGCGTTGGCAACATCCTGCTGCCACTCAGCTTCATGGCGGCGAGCGCGACCGGAGTCGACAACCCTGAAGTGCTGAAGATTCTCGCCGAGCGCTGCCCGCGGCAGAACATCACCCTTGTGCCGGGCGCGTTTCCGGACGTCGAGCTTCGCGAGACATTCGACAAGATTGTCGTCTACGGAGTGCTCTTGTACATGCCCGACGAGGCAACTCTGCACGCGTTCGTCGACGCCGCGCTCGCGAGGCTCGCGCCGTCGGGACGCATGCTGCTCGGCGACATCACCACAGCGGGGCGAAAGCAGCGCTTCTTGCAGAGCAAGCAAGGACAAGCGTTTTCGCTCGAGTGGCAGAAGAAGATGGAGACAGCTTCGCGTGTCGACGTGCGCGTTGCTCCCGAGAAGTATCTGACGTTCTCGGATGAAGTGGTGCTGCGTCTGATGCTCAGGATTCGCGAAGCCGGATGGCACTCGTATCTTCTTCCGCAGTCACCTGGCTTGCCGTTTGGCAATACACGAGAAGACATTCTCGTGCTCGGACCTGAGGCGGTACAGCGCTAAGTTGAGCGAGAGCCGTCGATAAGCTCATGAAATTCTTGATTCTCGTTAACGGCGCCCCCTACCATCGACCTTTCTTTCGACGTGTGGGAGACGCGCTGAAGCGCATGGGACATGCGGTCGTGTACGCAGTGGACAGTAGGTACACGGAGTACCTGCACCCCGAAGATCCGCTCGACGGGCCCGTGTACATGTTTTCGGACTATCTCGAGCGCAACTTCGATCGCCGTACGCTTCCGTCAGGCTACGAAGACTGCAACGTCTGGCGCGCGCTCTTCTCGGACATTGACCGGGCCGCGTTTTCGAAGTCGCACTATCGAACGCGGCCTGGATTTTATACGTCGGTCGCGGTCAACTTGCTCCACTTCTTCCACGAGATATTCGAGCGAGAGGGGATCGACTGCCTGACGTACGAGTGCGTATCCAACTCATTCGTGCACTTTGCCTACGATGTTGCCGTGAAGCACGGAGCGCGGTTTATCGGTTACCAGTCGTCGAAGATCCCCGGACGGACTGACATCTCGGACGATCGGTACATGCAGTACAGAAAGACACCGCGATACTATGAAGAGATCCTCTCGGATCGCTTCAAACTTCCGGAGTCGACACGGGAATTCGTCCGAAAATATATCGCGGATTTCGAAGCATCTGTACCGGATTACATGGTTCAACTCGAGCACCTCACCAAGAACCCGCTCGAGGCGTACATGGACTCGTCCCGCGCGGGGCGCGTTTGGCGATCAATGAACTATCTCCTCGCTGAGCGCGACCACCACGAGTATGCGTACCAGATTGGTAATCCCATATTAGCGTTTCCTCAGCAAGTCGCGCGGCAGTGGTACTATTCGAAGAAGACCGAGTACCTCGAGAAGCGGTACTTTCAAGAGCCTGATTTCGGGGAGAACTACTTTCTCTATCCCATTCAATTTCATCCGGAATCGAGCACGTCGGTCAACGCCATGTATTTTAATGGCGAATTCGACAACATCCGTAACATCTCAGTGAGCTTGCCGTACGGTGTGACCCTGTATGTTCGGGATCATCCGCACGCCTCGGGAAGGCAAACCATCGAGTTGTACGAAGAGGCCGGCAAGCTGCCTAACGTGAAGCTGATCGGGACGCGTGTTCCGGGCAAGACGCTTGTCAAGCACGCGAAGGCAGTCGTCACCTGCTCTGGCTCGATGGGCTACGAAGCGATCGTACTGGGAGTCCCGTCCTTCGTATTGGGGCACACCTCGTACGGCTACCACCCTGCATGCCGGAGGATCACGTCTTGGGAGCAGGCTTTCGAGCGCTTCTCGGAGTATCGCGAGATGAAGAGCACCCCAGCCGAGCGGGCGGCGTTCGTCAGCACCTACTACGCCACAGCGATCCAGGGAGTGTACGATCTCGCTCGAACCCATGCGGACGCTGCGTTCGCCTCGCGCGTCGCGCGGTTGCTTGTGTCCGAGGCTGAACGGCGAGACGTCCCGCCGATGAGCCACGACGAGCCAGAGTGAGATCGCCGGAGTGGACGTCCTCGCCCATTCCCGTCACGACGGGCACCAGCGAGGACGTACCTTTGCTTCGATGTCCGGATCGGTTGCTCGCATGCGCGTGGCACTCGAACTTCTAACGCACTCTCGCAATCACGCCACTTTACGCAGCGGTTGCACTGGATGCGCGTCCTCAGCACGAACACGATGCCTGTGTGCGCCGCGCGATCGTCCACGCGAGGCCGACCTCCTTTGGGCGTGGGTGGCTCCGGCGCAAGCCGCTCCTTCACCTTCGCCCACAGCGCGTCAGACACCAGCTTCGACTTCACGACCACGTTCGACGCCGCGAGCCGCCCCGCGACCATCGCCGCCGGGAGCTCCGGTGAGGTTTTGAACCCACCGCTTACGCAGCGGTTACGGCACAGTTACGTAGCAGCGAGGTCAGCTGCTCGCTCTTTCCCTTACCA
>LNEO01000021.1 GCA_001465015.1 Deltaproteobacteria bacterium Ga0077539
GGCAGCGCGGGTGGGGGCCGCGCTCCGCGGCTCGATGCAAACCGTCGTTTCGTCGCTCGATTTGCTACTCTATCTCTCTGTTTCAGCCGTGAAGTTTTCGGCGCCTATGCCCTCGACACCCCGCCCAGGCGCACGGCGCTCGATCGAGCGAACTTGTGCTCGAGGCCTTTCGGCATCACCGCGTCGCATTCATCATGATCCAAGTTCTGCTCACAGCCAGAGGTCGAGACGGTGAGCGCAGCAACGCGCAACAACGCGATCCACGCGCGGCCAGCGGTCGAGTGACGAACCCCTTCGACACGGCGCCGCGCGCCGGCCCCGACTTGCGCTGCCGCATGCCCAAAGCCCCGATGGAAGCCGTGGAATCGGCAGCGGAAACCAGGACGCGCAGGGCTTCGAAGATGACGGCCCCCGGACGACGTGCGATGTTTTCCGGGATGTCTTCAGGATCGATTCGCTCGCTCGATGTGGAGGGATTTCGTTCGATCAAGCGAGCGAAGCTCGAACTCGGCCCCGTCAACGTGTTGATCGGTCCGAACGGGTCGGGCAAGTCGAACCTGCTCGCGGTGTTCAAGCTGCTCAACGAGCTCACGCAGGAGCGCCTCGGTAAATACGTCGGGGCGCTGGGCGGGGCGTGGTCGTTGCTCCATCGCGGGCGCGATCGAGCGAGAGAGCTCGCGTTGGCCGCCCGTTTCGACTCGGACACAGCGAGCAATACCTACCGAGCGAGGCTCGAACGCTCCGACGACGACCGGCTCTACTTCGCGAGCGAGGAGGTCGAGCTGCACACGTTCGCGCGGCAGACCGAGCCGCCGTTCAGACGTCGCCTTCGCGAGGGCGGCTTCGAGACGAGTCTCGTGGACGCGGCGCAGAGCGGCGAGAGCACGGCGAAGTTCGTCCTCGGAAACATCAAGCGCTGGCGCGTCTACCACTTCCACGAGACCGGCCGAGAGTCGGCGCTGCGGCGGACGGCGGACCTTCGCGACTCAGGGTACCTGTTTGCCGACGGAGGCAACCTACCCGCATACCTGTTTCGGCTTAAGCGCGACGAGCGGCGTGCGTACGATCGGGTGCTCAGCGCGGTCCGGCGGATCGCGCCGTTCTTCGACGACTTCGTGCTTCGACCGCTCGACGAGAATGACTCGATCGTCCCATTGCGGTGGCGGAGCCGCGAGTCGGACGAGGAGTTTCACGTCGGTTATCTCTCCGACGGAACGCTCCGCTTCATCGCGCTCGCGGCGGTGCTCTTGCAACCCAAGCCGCCACATACAATCGTCATCGACGAGCCCGAGCTCGGGCTGCACCCCGCAGCCATCTCAGAGTTCGTCGAAATGATGCTGGATCGCTCGGCGGATGTGCAGTTCGTCGTCTCCACACAGTCGGTCACGCTGTTGAACCAGCTCAGCTCACCAGAGCAAGTTATCGTGGTCGATCGCGAGCAGGGCCAGACCGTCTTTCGGAAGCACTCCGTCGCCGACCTCACCGAGTGGTTGAAGAACTACTCGCTCGGAGACCTCTGGTTGAAGAACGTGCTCGGCGGACGGCCATGACCGAGCAACCGCGCTGGCTCCGAGTCGGGCTCGTGGTCGAGGGGCAAACCGAAGAGAGATTCGTCCGCGACGTGCTTCGGGAGGTGCTCGAGCGAAGGTACGTCCAGCTCGACGTCAAGATCCTCGAGACCAGCCGCGACGCAAGCGGCAGAGCGTATCTCGGCGGGCACGCTGGGAAGTTCTCTGTCATCAAGAACACCGTCCAGCCCATGCTCGCTTCGAACTACGATGTCGTCACCACGCTCATCGACCTGTATCGCTACCCGGCCGATGCGCCTGGCCAGCCCCTCGCACCGGGCGTTCGCGGGCCTCGCGCCGCGGAGCAGCTCGAGCGAGCCCTGCGGGACGACCTCGCGCTCGGCCGACGATTCAGCCCTTTTCTCATCGTACACGAGTTCGAGGCACTCCTATTCGCGCAGCCTGATTCGATTGCACAAGCGATCGAGCAACCCGAGACGATCGAGCCACTCCGCGCGATCCGCGCGGCGTTCGACTCGCCAGAGGCGATCAACCATGACAAGCCACCGGCGAAGCGCATCGCTGAACTCTTCCCGCGATATCGAAAGCCGCTGCACGGCATCGATGCGTTTGTCGCGATGGGAGGCATCGAGCCCGTCCGTGCGGAGTGTCCTCGCTTTGCGCGCTGGCTGTGTTGGCTCGAAGGCCGCAAATATCTCGGCGAGATTCCGTGGTGGGATTCCTCATTGCCCTCTTCCAGGGGAGCCGGGTTTGAAGGATGACAGGCAAGATCGAGAACAACTGTGTTTTCTGCGGGCTTCTCGTGCGCGCTTGTCACAAACCCGAAGCGGCGCTGCTATTCCGCGAAGCCCTACGCGCTCAACGCCTTTCGGCATCACCGCTTCGCTGGGGAGGCACCGTCCACGGAAGCCGTGCTTGGTTTGAGAATTGTTCGGAGAGTCCGTGCGGGCAGAAGTGTGCGTAGCGGTCGAGGTCTCGATCGCAACAGCA
>LNEO01000022.1 GCA_001465015.1 Deltaproteobacteria bacterium Ga0077539
GTTGCTCGCTGCCCGCTGCTCGTTGCCCGCTGCCCGTTGCCCGTTGCCCGCCGCCCGTTGCCCGCCGCCCGCTGCCCGTAGCCCGTAGCTCGCTGCCCGCCGCCCGCTGCCCGCTGCCCGCTGCCCGTTCTTCTCAGTGGGTCGTTTCTCCCCTCGTGCGCGCGACGTGCGTCTCTACGCTCATTTTCCACTCCATTCGTGGGCAACCGTGAGGGCTCGCCGCCGAGGCAACGCGTCTCCCGAGCGTGAGGCCCGCGCGGGCGCGGCGCTTTTCGGGGGCGGTGACGGCTCCCGCTCTCCCCCCGAGCCGTGTTACAAGCCGCGCCCTTCTCTCACCAGGCCGTTGATCAACCATGACCACTGACAAGCCCACAGACTCGTTCGCCGCTCTCTTCGAGGAGCAGGGCAAGAAGTCTCCCTCTCGCGCAAAGTCCTATCGCATCGGCGAGCGCATCGACGCCGTCATCGCGCGCGTCGGAAAAGACGCCGTCTTCGTCGAGCTCGACGGAAAGCGTCAGGCCTGGATCGACGGCGCCGAGCTCGCGGGCGAGGACGGCAAGATCCCCTACAACGTCGGCGACAGCATCTCCGCGTCGGTCGTCGAGATCGACCGATCGGGCAACATCCGCCTCGGTCGCTCGATGGGCAAGGCCAACAACCTCGCCGCGCTCGAGACCGCCAAAGAAGCGGGCATCGCCATCGAGGGAAAGGTCGCCACGGTCAACAAGGGCGGCTTCGAGGTCGACCTGTCTGGCGGCGCCAAGGGCTTCTGCCCGATCTCGCAGATGGACAGCCGCTTCGTGCAGGACCCCAACTCGTTCGTGGGACGCACGTTGAACTTCATCGTGACCGAGCTGCGCGAGGGCGGACGGAGCATCGTGCTGTCGCGACGAGCGTTGCTCGAGCGCGAGGCCCGCGAGGCCGCACAGAAAATCATGAAGGACCTCGTCGTCGGCGCAGTCGTTCGGGGCACGGTGTCGGGCGTCCGTGAGTTCGGCGCGTTCGTCGACCTCGGCGGCGTCGAGGGGCTCATCCCGTTGAGCGAGCTCTCGCACGATCGGTCGTCGTCCGCAGGCGACGTCGTGAAGCCGGGCGACGTGGTCGAAGTGAAGGTCGCTGCGGTCAAAGAGACGACCAACGCCAAGACCGGTCAGCCCGAGACCAAGATCACCCTCTCGCTCAAGGCGCTCGCGGCGGACCCCTGGGAGGCCATCGAGACGGTCGCCCCCATCGGTAAGGTCGCCGTCGGAACGGTCGTTCGCATCGCAGATTTCGGCGCGTTCGTGCGCCTCGCCTCGGGCATCGAGGGCTTGCTCCACGTGAGCGAGCTGCCCGGCAAGGTCGAGCACCCGTCGAAGGTCCTGACCGTGGGGCAGTCGCTCTCGGTGGTGGTCCAAAAGGTTGACCGTGACGCCAAACGCTTGTCCCTCAGCGTCGCGCCTGCGGGCCTCGCGGCGGGCGCCGCTGCTCCGCGCGCGTCGCTTTCGATCGGGATGGTGGTCAACGCCGTGGTCGAGCGCATCGAGAACTACGGCGTCTTCGCGCAGGTCGACGGAACGTCCGGTCGCCAGGGGCGCGGGCTGATCCCCAACGCCGACCTCGGCGTTCCCCGCGGAAGCGACGTTCGAAAGAGCTTTCCTGAGGGAACGAAGGTGGTCGCCAAGGTCATGGAGACCGGCGACGGCCGTCTGCGACTGTCCATCAAGGCCGCCCGCGAAGACGACGAGCGCTCGCAGTTCGACGGCTACCGCGACAGCGTGAAGGGCCCCAACAAGCTCGGGACCTTCGGCGACCTCTTCAAGAAGCAGCTCGACGGCAAGAAGAAGTAGCGCCCGCTCAATCGAGCGGGAGCACCGCCACCGCGCTGCCGACGCCGACGCGCAAGACCTCGGACGTCTCGCGCTCGATCACGACGCCGTCCTTCTCGATCTTCGCGCGCACGCCGACGCACTCGATGAAGGGCGCCTCTTTGCGCTCGACGGCGACGAGCACCTTGGGCTCGTCCAGCGCGTCGACGACGTCCTTCACCGTGGTGCGCTGCGTGCGTTTGACCAGCAAGATCTCGTCGGTGGTCGCGCGAAAGTGCGGTCCTCCATCGAACGGATCGATGCGGTTGCAGTACTGAAACCCGATGCGCCTGAGCATCTTCTCGACGCCCTTGGTCTCGCGGCCGACCTTTCCGATGACCTCTTGCGCTTCTTTGCGCAACAGCGACGCGTAGATGTCCCCCGTGGGAAACAGCGACGTGATGAACTCTTTGTTGCGCTTCGAGAGCAGGTCCGCCTCGAGGTAGGTCATGTCCATGAAGTGACGGCCGAGCGCCTCCCACAGCCGCGACGTCCCGTCCGGCTCGAGCGGCGGCAACAGCTCCGCGACGACCTCGTTGCGAAACAGCCCTCGGTGCAGCGCCATGAACAGAAAGCGCACGTACGAGATCATGAGCCCCACCTTCTCGGGGACCTTGCGCGCCTCGGGATGAACGATCAGCCCGCCGATCTCCGTGGGTCCGTCGTAGCTGTACCCGATGCACAGCACCGTGTGGACGAAGTGCTTGTCGATCGTCGAGCTGTATTTCTCCTCGGTGATGACGTCGAGGTAGATGTACGGCGCGTCGCGCCTGCCGAGCTGCGCGATGATCTTGCTCGTCCCCACGACGCGCTTGTGCTCGAGGTCCTCGATCACAAACGTGTATTCTCGCTGCTTGGGATCGGCGAGCGTGCGCGAGAAGCTCCGCACCGAGTGATCGATGATCTCTCTGACGACCGTCCGATCGTTGGGGAGGTTGACGGTGTTCAAGTGCCGCGCGAGCTCGAGCAGGTGCTCTTCGTCCTCGTGCGTGACGGCCCGGAGCAGATAGCGAATCATGGGTGTGCTGCGTCCCTCGCGCGCAGTATGGCTCAGCGCGCTGTGGCCGTCGCGGGCGAGGGTCAAAACCCTTTGCGGCTGTCGAGCAGGATGGTGACCGGCCCATCGACAGCGCTCTCGACGAGCATGTTCGCGCGAAAGACCCCCGTCGCGACCGTGAGTCCGCGCTCGCGGAGCGCGCTCACGACGGCCTGGTACGCACGCTCTGCTTCTTCGGGCGGCATCGCGTCGTCGAACGAGGGGCGCTTGCCGCTGCGAACGTCGCCGTACAACGTAAACTGCGACACGACGAGCACTGCCCCGCGCGCGTCGAGCACCGATCGGTTCATCTTTCCCTGCTCGTCTTCGAAGACGCGAAGCCCAGCGATCTTGTCGACGATGTACGCGCGGTCTTGCTCTGCGTCGCCCTTGCCCACGCCGAGGTAGACGATGAGGCCGCGCTCGATCGAGCCGACGACGCTCCCGTCGACGGTGACGCTCGCGCGGGTGACGCGTTGCGCGACGGCTCTCATGGTTTGGGCACCGCGAGGGCGCGCGCTGGGAGCTTGGCGTCTGTCGGGCGCACGTAGTGGGGCTCCATCGTTCCGTCGTCGACGAGGGTTCGGCCGGCGAGGACCTCGTGCGCGAGCATGCGCGCGAGGGGGGTGCCCATCACTTGCGGAACGAACTCGAGCTGCTTTGCGCCCGCGCCCTCGCGTACGCGCGCGCGCATGACTGCATCGAGGTCGCCGATCACGACCGCTCCGGGGCGGTCCCCGAGCAGCTCGGCGATGTGCTGTCCCGCAGCGAGGGGCTCGCGGTGCTCGGGATCAACGAGGCGCGTACGTCCCCCGTCGGGCCCTGGCTCGTAGAGGGCGTAGAAGACCTCGTTGCGTCGAGCGTCGATGGCGGCGACGACGGGCCCCTGCGCTCCCAGCGCCTGGGCCGCGAGGATGTCGAGCGAGCCTTTGCCGTGGACGGGCTTGCCGGTGGCCAGGCCAAACCCCTTGACGATGGCGACGCCGATCCGAACGCCGGTGAACGAGCCGGGGCCGAGCCCCGCGGCGAAGACGTCCACGGCATCGACGCGGACGTCGCACTGCGCGAGCAGCAAACGGATGGCTTCGGGGATCACGGCGCTGTGGGCGCCCTGCAGATAGAGGGCGGTTTCGGCGCGAACGCGGCTGTCTTCGACGAGGGCGATGGACCCCGTGAGGGTCGATGTATCGATGGCGAGGATGCGCACGGTGGACGGCTACTCCTTGGGGAGGGCGGATCGTGCGGGCGTCGGGCCCGCGATGACCGCTGAATTTGCAGCAGTTCGCGAGAAAGTACGAATTTCGTCACCGAGGTGTTGACGGCTCCGTCGGGTCTCAGTACAAGCCGCCTCCCGATCGCAACCGCGGTCTGGCTCCCCGGCGGAAACGTCGAAAAAGAGACGAAAGCGGTTGACGGACGAGTGAAGGTGAAGGTAGACACCGCACCCCGCTCGACGGAGAAGAGGAGCAACGCTCCCGCGGATCGAAAGATCAGCCTCTCCAACCCGATCGGCTCGAAAGACGCGAAAGCGGCGGACGAGAAAAAAGATAAAAAAGAGCTTGACGCGGCGGAAAGAGTCTTCTAGAAACCGCGTCCCCGGCAACGAGAGAGTCCGAAACAAAACGGACCACGAAGCTGGGAAGCTAAAGTAAACCGCGCGATCGCGTCAAAAGTCCCACCGAGGAACCTCCCTCCTCGATCTTTGAAAACCTGATCGTGAAATGAAAGTTCGATGATCGTTAGCCCGATCAAAGAACTTCGATTCGAACCCTCGACGGCTCGCAAGAGCCAGAGAGAGTTCGAAGCCGAGCCGGCAATATATTGCCGAGAAACAAGCCGGAAGAGCTTGAGAATCGGCTCGAGAAAATCAAAGCGGTCTTCGGGCGCAAGTCTGAAGAGACGCAGAGTTTTTCAGAAGAGTTTGATCCTGGCTCAGAGCGAACGTTAGCGGCGCGCCTAACACATGCAAGTCGCACGAGAAAGGGCTTCGGCCCCGGTAAAGTGGCGCACGGGTGAGTAACACGTGGGCAACCTGCCCAACCCTGGGGGATAACCTGC
>LNEO01000023.1 GCA_001465015.1 Deltaproteobacteria bacterium Ga0077539
AATCGTTGGGCCATGTCCCTCGTCGACGAATCACGTCCCGCTCGCCGTCCACCCGGCGAACGCAGTCCTTGTCGCCGCGAGCAGGACCCGTGCACACCAACGCAGCGCCATCGAGCCGATAGGTCTCCGCGTCCTCCACTCCATACGCAGGAACGCCGTTGCGCGTGTCCACCTCGACGAACGAGGCGTTGATGTTCCATCCGACGCCGAGCCACCCGTTGTCGTTGTCGCTGCTGTAGTCGATCGAGAGCGACGGTTGAATGCCGTTTCTTCCTGCCGGCGTTTGAATGGGAAACGACGTCGACGCGACGCCGCTCGCGCTCACCGAGGGCGCAGCGATCCCAGCGACGCCGGCGAGCGGATTGGCGTCGCGGATTCCACGCGGCCGTGGGCGTCTCGGGCATCGATCGCGTCGCGGCGATGTAGTCCGTGAAGTGATTCGTCGCCGCGAGCACTCGCTCGTCCCCAGGAGCGGCGAGGCGAGGTACGTCCCTCCAACGTCGCGCAGCGGGGTCGTAGAAGAACACGTTGACGTCGTCCTCGCGCATCCCCGGAGGAAGCGCGCGAGCGCTCCACGGCACGCTGATGCGCAAGGGTTTCTTGAAGGCGATTCCGTGGGGCCCCAGCCGAAACGCTCGCCCCTCCTTTGTGACGTTGGTCATGCCGGGATCCAACGGCGGAAGGTCGCCCCGCTCGATGGGGTGCACCGTCACGCGCACTGCTTGATCGACAGCTCCCTCGGGGACTTCGACGCGAATCCCTGCGTACTCGAGCGTTGCAGCCGCGTCGGGGCGAACCCACTGCCCGTACGGCGCAGCGGTGTCCGCGACCGTGTTCGCATAGGGCGCTGCGGGCACGGCAGGACAGCGGTCGAGCCTCGCGGTCGCGATCGCTTCTTCGCCGTCGAAAGCCGCGCGAACCGTCGCGACTTCGCCGCTGAACTGCCCGGACACCGTGGCAGCAAACGATCCGTCACGATGGACCGTCACTTCGCGGGAGACAGCGCCGAGCTCGAGCTGCACGCGCTGGAGTGTTCTGTCCGCGCGATCGACGAATCCTCGGACGTAGACCGACGTCCCGACGCAATCGCTCGTCGTCGGATAGGTGATCACGACGCGAGGCGATCGAGGGGTGGCGACGGGGCTCGCGACGAAGTGCAGCTCCGAGACCGAGCCTGTCGACTCGCGCCCACCCGCAAACCGCACGTCGACGGCATCCGATGCCGGCAACGCGCTGGGAATGTCCACATGATTCCACCCTTGTCGGAGCCCAGCGAGCGGCACCGACACACGCGATGTGGCTCGGTCTGCTCCGGTCGACAGCTCCAAGCGTCCGGCCGGAGCGACGGGAGAAAAGAACGACACACGATGAATCTGTGATGGGACGCCGAAGACCCATCGTGTCGCTTCGCTTCGGGTCCGAACGTCGATGCTCGTCGCCGGGACACCATCAGTCAGCGAGTGCACGACAGCGCGTTGCGCCGCGCTCAACGACGAATCGTCCCGCGCGCGGGCGGTGTCCTCGACGCACACGATATCGAGCCGACGGATCCGCACGACGCTCGGCACAGCATCTCGCGTGGGCTCGAAGGCGAGCTCGTTGTCCCCATCGATGAGCGCAGTTGGCGCGATTTCTTCAGCGGCGACCGAGACGCCCTCGAAGCGTCTCGCCTCGCGCGCACCGTCGACGCGAGCGCCGTTGAGCGTCCGAGCGAGCGCTGAGACACTGGTGATTCCCTCGATTTCATACCGTAGAAAGGTGCGCACGCAGCGCGAAGGGCGCGCGAACCGGAAGCTCGCGGTCGCGGAGCGACGATCGCGCGCGAAGGTGAGCGACGAGAGCGTGATCGGGTTGTTGATCGCAGGCGTCACGCGCCCGAATCTCGTCGCGTCGGCAACGATCTCGCTCGACAGCGTCGCGCCCGGAACGTGCTGAGAGGGCGCTCCCTCTGACCAGAGCTCGACCTCGGTCAGCGTCGCGGTTGGCGCACTGGGAATCCAACGGAGCTCGATTGTGTCGGCCAACACGGGCCGCTCGAACGACACGCGCTCCCACGCGGTCGATCCAGCGAGCTCCCGGCGGATCGGGCTCGTCTGCGCGCCGCCGTCCAACGACGTCGAGACCTCGACGCGCGCCGTGCCCGAAACGACCGACACCGCGCTGATGTGCCGTGGCTGGGTGAGCCGAACGCGCAACACGATCGGCTCGGTTGCAGTGATCGACGTCGTATTGTCGCCATCGAGGAGCAGCGTAGACACGTCACTGACCGCGCCACGAGGCTCGATGCGCTCGACACGAGCGCCATCCACTCGGACTTCGACGGGTCCGCCGGCAGCGACGCGCGGCGACGGCCGTTGCCGCGGCGCGTCCGCCGCTGGCAGCGCGGGAGCGCCCGGTCCCACGTGCGCATCGGACTCCGCCCGGTCTTCGAGCGACGATGCCTGCGGAGCAGGCGCACACCCATTCATCGCCGCGAACGCGAGCGCGCACGCGAGCCCCAACGACCATCGATTCGACATCGTTCGTCCCCGTTTGGGTTGTCGAGCAGCGACCCCGCCGCCCGATGGATTCAGTTGTTGTTACACGGAAGCGGAATACAGACTGGAAACGGGGCTCCTTGAAGCCCGATCACACACACGGATCCAGAGCCGCAGCCCTGCCCAACGTCGCCGCGGCACGGGATGAAGCCTTGGCGGCTTGTGTATGGACTACACTGCCGCGGCACACGGTTCGTTTGGTAGTACTCGCCTAGCTCGGGTGCCCAGCGCTCGAACGAGGTGCACCGGTGTTCCTGGGCGCCCTGAAAACTGCACGGCGCGTCCTCAGGCATTTCGGGCGAACAGAGGTTCATCACGTAGGAATCCGTCTGCACCACGTTCGCCCCAGTGAACATGTCGCAGTAGGGCGAGCGGACGACGCGCACGCCGCCGTCGCTCGTGGGGATCACGCCGCGCGTGGACGTACCGCCGCAGCTCATCGCCGCGACGACGGCGACGACCACGCCGCCGCGCGCCAACCACGCCACGACGCGCGCGCTCCCCGCACCACTCACTCTCGCGACACGATTCAACCCGACCCGACGATTCATCACGCCTCGCAATGGACACTGCCACGCGGCACGATCTGCGCGCAAGCCCAACGCTCGTCGAAATTCGATCGTTGCGTGGCTTTTTCCACGCGCTTCGTATGTCTACCAAGCACGTCGTGTCGACGGTATTCGAACTCGTCGCGAGGGTGACGCAGCCCACTTCACGCTTCTCGATTGGCACCTTGGACCCTTCGAGGGGTCGCCATCAGGCACCACCCCCGCTCTCGACACCCCTCGAAGGGTCCGATCGACGCCACCACCCCGCGCCGACATAGGCGCCGAAAACTCCACGGCATAACAACCGAGTTGGAGTTGCAATTCGAGAGACGAAACGACTTTTGTCACCGAGCCGCGAGGCGGCCCCCAAGCGAGGAGAACGACGTTTTGCACAGAGCCGCGAGGCGGCCCCCACCCGCGCGCGAGCGAGTGCAACGACAGTGGGCGCAGTGCTAAAGCCCCCACCCGCGCTGCCGCGCGCCCCGCCCCCGCCTGGAACGGCAGG
>LNEO01000024.1 GCA_001465015.1 Deltaproteobacteria bacterium Ga0077539
TGCGCCCGCTTCCAACGTGAAGGTGCCCGGCGCGTATGCGAGCGAGAAGCGCCCCTGCGCGTTCGTGGTCGCGGAGAAGCCTGTTCCCTGCACGCGCACCTGCGCGTTCGCGAGCGGGCGATGGAAGTTGTCCTGCACGGTGCCCGTGATGTTCTTGCGGGCGCAGGCGACGCTGAAGACGGCGAGGATGGGGGCGAGCAAACGGCGCACGGGGCAAACACTCCTGTTCTGGGCGGACTCGTCCTCCTCGCTCACCTACGCGCAGCTCGAAGCGGCGCAGCGCGCGGCGATCGCAGGACACGCAGCCCTCGCCGAACGCGACGTCTGCGTGGGGAAAACCAGCCCGAATGGACCGCTCGACGTTGCGCCCAAGTTCCCTTCGACGAAGCGCGTTGCTTCGGCCGCCCTCGTCAACAGCCTCGCCCGCCAGGTACCCTGCGTGGTGAACCGTCGCGCATATGCGTGAACACCTCGACGACTTTCGCCGCTTTCTCTCCGCCAGAAACCACGCCCCACGAACCCAAGCCACGTACGCACGGATCGTGGAGACGTTCTTCGCGTTCCGCGATCTGCCTGTGAAAACAGAGCCAAGCCTCGCAGACGTCGAAGCCTTCCTTGTGCGCCCGAAGCAGACCGGCGCGGCGCGAGCCCCGCGCGCAAGGAACCTCGACCTTGCCGCATTGCGCGTGTTCTTCCGCTTCGCCGCAGAGCACGGGCTCCTCTCTCGCGACCCCACGAAAGGCATCCGGCTCTTGCGTGAGCCTGCACACGAGCCCGCAGTCCCAACGCTCGGAGAGATCCGCGCGATGTTCTCCGCGGCAGCCCAAGAGCCGGACCCCGTCGCGCGGAGCCGCAGCATCGCGCTCCTCGCGGTGTTGTCGCAGACCGCGCTGCGTGTGCACGAGGTGGCCGGGCTCACGGTCTCGCAGCTCGAGCCGGTGAGCGCGTCGCTCCTCGATGTGCACGGGAAGGGCGCGACCCGACACAGCGTCGCGCTGAACCCCGATGCCCTCGCGTTGCTCACGGCGTGGGTCGAGGCGCGCGGCGCGATCGCCAAAGCAGGGGAGACCGCACTCTTCGTCGGGCTGCAGACCGGTACGCGGCTCTCTGTCCGTGCCGTGCAGCACGTGATCGCAGTCCTGCGCGGGAAGGCAGGCATCACGCGCAAGGTGAGCCCGCACAGCTTCCGTCACGCAGCCGCGACGCACATGCTGACCGCCGGGGCCGATGTCGCGGTTGTCGCGGGCGCGCTCAGACACGCCTCCGTCACGACCACCATGCAGTACCTGCACCTCGTGGACACGCATCGAAGGCGCGCGATCGCGACGCTTGCCGCCGCAATTCCACCGGAGCTGCGCGCGTCATCCGCCGAAGCCCCTGTCCCACCGACGCGCGAACAGGCAGTCACTTTCCGGCCCGAACGGCCTTGCGTCGAAGGGAACTTGGACGAAGCGGCGTGAGGCGGGCATCTCGGCGTGCGACCATCCTCATGCCCCATCCGCGTCGGTCGGAGTGGACGTCGTCGGAGCCGTCGCGCCCGTGCTCGCAGCTGGTGATGACGTTCTCGCCGCGACGCGCTTCGTGAGCGTCAGCGAACCGAACGTCTGGCGATCGCGGTCGTTGTAGTAGCGACCTCGAGCTGTTCCATCTGCCGCGAACGTAATCTTCGCCGTGCCCGCATGCGCGTGGAGGTCGGCCTTCGCCGCGGGATCTGGCTCGTTGCGGTATGCGTAGGTGAGCACGGCACCCTGCGTTGGATCGTCCGAGAGCCACGCCCCGATGCTCGACGAGCTCGATGTCGCGGTCTTCACGGTCACGAGGATGCGGGTCCACTCCTGCGCGATCGTGAGCGTCCCCTTGATGGGCTTCGCGTGCTGATCGTTCGACGAGAGAATCTCCAGCTCGTACGTGCCGCGAAGGTCCGGGATGCCGTGCAGCCATCGAAACGCATGCCAGCCCCACTTGTTGAAGAACCACGCGAGGCCCGCGAGGAATCCGAAGGGCGCGGGCGTGTCGATCCACCACGGCGCATGCACCACCTCCAAGATCTTGCCCAAACCGAACGCGAGCGCGAGCGCGGGAACGAAGAGCCACCGCTGCGCCTCTTCCTGCTTGTCGTGGGCATACGGGTGAATGCCCGCACTCATGACGGCGACTGCCCGTTGAACGCGCGGATCCACGCCTCCCGCGCGAGCTGCTCGTTCGGCGCACGTCGGGCGTAGTCGGCGTGCACAAGCGCCTCACCGAGCCTCTGCTGAAAGGACTTGAATTGTGGGGCGTCCCACTCAGTGCTCGTGAAGATGCTGTCCTCTCCTCCAGGACGACGCACGGGGCGCGTGTCGTAGTTCCAGGCGACGATCTCGTGCCCGACGGACACGAAGGCATCTGCACCGACGTTCGAGAAGCATCCGTCGGGCACCGCATGGAGCAGGCACTCGATGTAGAACGAGGGGGCGATCTTGCTGTCCGTCGTGACGGCACGCCGCCATGCCTTGAAGAGACGCACCGTTTGCTTGAACGCGCCGTCCGTGCGGCGACTCTTCTCCGCTCCCGCTTCGTAGTGGCTGCGCGGCCAGTTGCGGCGTTCGCGCCTCTCGCGAAACGAGTAGATCGCGACAGGGTCGCTCTCGGGGCTCGTGACGTAGATCGCGGGAACGACGTCGATCGTGACGCCCGTGTTCAACTGGATGCACTTGTCTTTCCGCTGCCACTTCCCGGCATACCGGCTGTCCGCCTGAAGTTTGCGCTCGATGCGCGCGAAGATCTCGTCCCACGAGACGGTCGTACCGCCCGCCGCGACCCGACCGAACGTGCTGCTCACGACGCCGAAGGAGACTGCGACGAGATCAACATCGTTCATGTCCCAGAGCGACGTTTCGTTCTTGTAGCTGCCCTGGAGGAGCGTCGCGTACCCGTCGCCCAGCGCGGCTCGAACGTTTTGATGGAGGGACACGGCTCGCGCGACGGTGCTCTCCGCGGGCGGGCGGGCGTATCGAAGGACGAAGTCGTTCGGCAGGTTGGACATGAGGGACAGTTCCTCGCGAACAGTGAGCGGGACGAACGCGACGAGAGCGACGGCGGCCCCGTCGTGACCACCTGAACGCTAGCGCCATGCGAGCGTCAGGAGCAACGCGATCAGGCACAGAGACGACGCGAGGACGTGCTTGCTGACGTGCGTGGTGGCGGAGCGACGAAGTACGCTCCGCATGTGGCAGAGAAGCTCGTGTATCACTCGCTCGATGCGCCTTCTCAAACGTCTCCGTTCGCGCGAGCCATCGCGAAGATCACCCGAGGAGGGAAGGTCGACATCGTCGGCCCCTACCTCTCGGTTAAGCGATTGCTCGAGGTGACCTCGCGTGCGAGTTCGTGGAGGCTCGTGACGGACGTGCAGGAGTGGCTGCGCGCGGAGGGGCACGAGGCGCAGAGAGCGGCGGACTTCATCGAAGCACACCATAAGCGGGTGCGGGACTGTCGCGGGGTACACGCCAAGGTCGTGATCGGCATGGAAGAGGCGCTCGTTGGATCGGCGAACCTGACCAACGCGGGCTTGGGGCGCCGGACCGAGATGGCAGTGTTCATCGACACCGCAGCGACGATCACTGAGCTCACCGCCTGGTTCGACGCACTATGGAAATCGTCGGCCTTCGTGGATGTCTCTGCCGCACGAGCGCTTGCCAATGCCCTTGGCAGCGCGCAAGCGAGGGCGGCGAGCGACGAGCTAACCGCCGCACTCGAGCGTGTCCAGCTCCCGGCCGCTGGACCACGTGTCCGCGCCGATCCAACGATCGGCGAGTCGAGCACCGCGCTCGCAGCGCTTGGCCCGCTCGACCACGTGGCGCTCGTTCGGATCGGAAAGCGACTGCGTCGACTCGGCTCGACGCGTGAGCAGATCGAAACCACGCTCGAAGTGCTGCGAGAAGCAGTTGTCGCGTCGCAGCTCGGTCCAGAAGACCCGCGACTCTTTG
>LNEO01000025.1 GCA_001465015.1 Deltaproteobacteria bacterium Ga0077539
CGTCCCCAGCCTCGTGGCCGCCCCGAAACAGGCCGTCGCGCGCGGGTAACCGACTCGCTTCCCGCTGTCATCCCGGGGTCACGGATGGCTTACGGTGCTACTCCGAGTCCGTCGTTTCACTCACGGGTGCTGTTGCGCCGAGCGGAGGCAGTCCCGCGCTGCGAAGCGTTGCGTTGCGTCGATTGCCACGAGTTGCTGCAAGACGCCCTCGATCACGGCGTCGCGCTCGACGCCGGTACGCAGCAACAGGGGGATGCGCAGATGGCCGTCACTGTCTTCGTTGTACGCGCGAGGAGGCTGCTCGCTGGCCCAAGCGCGAAACAACGCGCGCAGTTCAATGGCTCGTCCCCATGCGTCGGGCGCGAAGGCGATCCAGAAGGGACCGCGGCCCTTGTCCTTCCAGACCCAGAAGGAGATGCCGATGCCGGCGCCGGCGTGCGCGAAGGCAATGAAGCTGTAACGGGGCCATCCAAGAGCGGCCGCACCGCTTGCCTCGAATGCTCATGGCAGCACGAGGGAGTACTTCCAGCGCCCCGCGCCGCCTGGTGTCGCGGTCAGCCAACACACGTCCGGACCGTAGTTTCGAAAGTCCGTCACGCAGACGAATCGCTCGGAGCCCAGCAGCCTTCGCGACAAGATTACCGCTGCACCTCGGACAGAGCACGAATAGATCGCGACGGCTTCGGTCGAGCCCGCTCCACTCGTGCAGCGGATGTCGTTCGGGCAGCGCAGCTCGCCTCCGACGGACGAGCACTTGGACTGATCGACGGCAGTCACGAGCTCCGCGAACACCATCGCTCGCTGGACGCGGCGTCCGATGAACACGGCGACCGCGAGAAGTGCCACGACGGACAAGTACCCGAAGACTCTCTTGCGTGAGACAGTCATGAGTACGTTACTCGCTGCAGCGGTACGCCGTCGTCACGGCACTGGCTGATGGCGGAATCGACATGCCCAAGGCGATGTCGTGCGGCAGTTGAACGAAAAACTTGAACAAGTCGTACAGCCCGATGAGTGCTGCGACCGTGTATCGACCTGATCCGTCGGCGCGCATTCGACGAGCGTACTCGCAGTGCTCTGCCAGAGCCAGGCTCGCCGCAGGCCACGGATGCAACAACGGCCGTCGCGGAATGGCTCTCACTGTCGGGCGCATCAATGCGTCGTCGCAAAGACTCTATCTCCCAGCCCCCACTGAAGAAGTCCCGCGAAGTCAGGAACACCGCGAAGAGCATCCATTGCGAACACGAATCGAACTCCTGCTGAGTACTGGAACAACTCGTCCCACGAGCCAATGACTGCGGTCGTAGGAGTGACGATCCCGCCCGATTCAAGCGAGTACCAGAGCGCCGCATGGGTGCTGCGCGAAAGCCGAGTTCCCCGCATCCAACGATCGAGTTCGGCGTCCGATGCGTTACTCGAATCAATCGAACTACATGACGGCATGCGCGACC
This sequence comes from Deltaproteobacteria bacterium Ga0077539, assembly GCA_001465015.1. Classification (GTDB taxonomy): domain Bacteria; phylum Myxococcota_A; class Polyangia; order Polyangiales. The sequence goes on from LNEO01000025.1 coordinate 1,452, forward strand.
AGTCCAAGCCCGTTGTTCCTGCCCAAGGGAGCGAGTGAACATAGTCATTGAACAGACTCGAAACTGTCGCGGACAAGCGCTCCGCACGGTGGTTGGCGATCCACGATTGCGCTGACGGTGGCAAACTTGAGTCTGGCGTGTGAATCATTGAGAGGACCTCCGTTGCACGGGATCGTACAGCGCCTGCTGTGCCCGTCATCTCCAGCGTCACCGTCGCGCGGCTGCCGAACGTCCGTGACTCAGCGTGATTGTGCCGTGTGGAGTTGCGCAATCTCGTGACCACCTTCGCCCAGCACAGTAAGCGACGGGGCGGAGCCGCACGCCGTGAACGAAAAATCGATCCAGTCGTCGCGGCCGATCAGTCGCACACGATCTGCTGAACCTCGCTGCGAGAACTGCACTGTCTCCAAATTGAGTCCGCTCGATGAAAACGCTAGCGATGCAACGCCTCGAAACCAAGCGAAGACGTCACGTTCACTCGAGCAGGCGCGATGGATCAGCTGCTGCTGATTCGAGGCTGCGGAAAACGAGATGATCGAACACGTCCCCGTCAGACTTTGAAGCAATTCCTCTGTGGAGAGCGTCGTTGGTGAGCGGAGCACATACACTGGCTGTAACCCGACGTTCTTCTCCGCGATGAATGAGCACGACACGCGCTGCGAAGCATCCGCAGACACAAGTTCGACCCCGCCGTCACGCTGGGTCTCGCGCGCGACCGAGAGAGCGAGTCCCTCGAGCTGCATCGCTCGCACGCCGAGGCAGTGCAAAAACTGGTAACCTGCGGAATCGCCGCTCGACTGAAACACCGCATGCTCTAGCGAATCGACGAAGCCGATGAGCATCCCGTGAAACCCTTGCGCCGATGCACCCTCGATCATTGATGCGCCCTTCCTAGTAGAAGTACCACGTCGTCTTCCGAAACAAGTCGGGTCTCGAGAGGATCGTCTTCAGCTCGGCGAGAGTCATGGTTCCTGGTGAGAAGCTCGCAGCCATGATGCTGTCAACGTTGGTTGTCACGCCTCGCAGATTGAAATGGATCTCGTCGGCCTCGAAAGCCGCTGAGAAGTTGTTGATGCTCTGCCCTCGCGGCACAAGACCAGCGCCTTCCCATTGTTTCCACGTCAGTCCTCCAACCCGCTGCGCAAAGGCATCCAGTGCGTTGCGTTCGTCGGCGAGGTGGGTTCGTCCGAGTGCGATTACGCGCGGCGCTTCGCCGTAGCCATTGTGCGCCCGCACCCGCTCGTCGCCCACGAAGAACTCGTGCCTCGCGAACACTTCGGTTTTTGAACACGCTCGTCAGCCCGCGCCCGCTCTCGTGCACCGCGCGCACACGCCTCCGTCGCGCGCTTGCAGCACTTCGCCTGCATGCAGGTCTCCCGCTGCGACCCACCCGTTGCGCGTCGCTGAAAACACACGGTGATTCGCGGTCAGCTCCATCGGCGCTCCGCGCTCGAGCTCCACCGCGATCACGCTCACGCCCGA
>LNEO01000026.1 GCA_001465015.1 Deltaproteobacteria bacterium Ga0077539
CGAAGAGGGCTATCGCGTCGCGAACTGACGGCGTATCCAGCTCTGCATCGATGAAGCTGCCCCCTGCGCCGCTGCCCGACCCCCCGCCCGCGCGAGCGCTGATCGCTGCGCGCGCGGCGTTGCTCGCGATCGAGCGCGCGACCCGCGCGATCACGCCGCCCGAGCTGGCGCTGTGGGAGATGCTCTTCGGCGTCGCGCGCACCGAGCTCGTCACGCTCGCGGCGAAGCTCGATCTGACCGATCGGCTCGGGGACCGCGCGCGCTTCGCGCACGAGCTCGCGGCGCCCTGCGAAGTGCAGGCGGACACGCTGTTTCGCGCGATGCGCGCGATGGCGGCGATCGGGCTCTATTCGCTGCGCGACGACGGGCGCTTCGAGAACAACGCCGTCTCGAGGACGCTGTCGAAGAGCGCTCCGCGCTCGATGCGGGACGCGGCGCTGTACTTCGGATCGGACAGCAACCTCGCCGCGTGGCGCTCATTCGGCGCCACCGTAAAGACCGGCGAGAGCGCCTTCGAAGCGACGCACGGCGTGTCGGTGTGGCAGTGGTTCGACGCGCACCCCGACGAGCTCGCCACCTTCGCGCGCGCGATGGGAAGGGCGACAGCCCTGGAGGCGCCGATGCTCGCGAAGCTCTATCCGTTCGAGGATTTTCGGGACTTTTGCGACGTCGGCGGCGGCTCTGGAACGCTCGCCAGCGAAGTTCTGCTCCGCCACCCACACCTGCGCTGCGTGCTCTCGGACGCCCCGCGGGTGCTCGAAGAAGCGAAGGTCCTTCTCGAAGCGAGGGGAGTTCTCTCGCGCGTGACGCTCGCGCCGGGCAGCTTCTTCGACGACGTGCATGCCGGCTGCGAGCTCTACACGATGAAGAACATCTTGCACGACTGGGACGACGCGCGATCGAAGAAGATCCTCGGCATCGTACGCAGGGCGATGAAGCCAGGCGCGAGGTTGGTGCTCTTCGAAGGGCTGCTCGATCGGCACGACCGAAGGCCAGAGGCGACCTTGTCGGACCTGCAGATGATCGTCGCGTGCAACGGTCGCGAGCGGTCGATCGACGAGTTTCGGGCGCTCTTGGAGGCGAGCGGCTTTCGGCTGGGGCGCGTGTTCGAGGGCGCCGTCAACTGCGCGATCGAGGGGATCGCGCTGTGATCGAAGCGCCAGGCCCGATGCTGAGCTCGATGGTGTCGAAGCGGCGCGAGACCGCGTTTGCGTGGGCGCGCGCGCATCGCGGCGTCGAGCGCGAAGTCGACGACGCGGCGCTCAGGGTCCTGCGCGGCACAGCGCCGCCCGACCTTCGGGGCACCCTCTTTCGCTGCGGCCCCGGCCGTCTGAGCGCAAACGGAACGCACTACCGCCACCTCTTCGACGGCGACGGTCACGTGTGCCGCTTTCATTTCGCCGGGGACGGCTCGGTGCGCTTTCGCAACCGCTTCGTCCAGACGCGAGAGTTCATCGCCGAGCGCGACGCGCGACGCGCGCTCTTTCGCTCATTTGGCACCAACAAGCCCGGCGGCGTCCGACGCAACGCCTTCGACCCGATCTTCAAGAACGCGGCGAACACCACGGCGTTCGCACATCAGGGACGCCTCTACGCGCTGTGGGAGGCAGGGCTGCCGCACCGGCTCGATCCCGTCACGCTCGAGACGCTCGCGCGCGAGACCTTCGGCGATCGATTGCTCGACAAAGAGAACGCCTGGACGCGCATCGCGGGCCGCGAGCTGCCCTTCACCGCGCACCCGCGGGTCGACCCGCGGACGAAGGAGCTCTTCGCGTTTGGGCTCTCCAACGGCCCTGTGCAGCGGCTGCACCTCTATCGCGCGGACGCCTCGCACGTGATGGCGCCGCCCGAAGAGCACAAGCTCGACGCGCTGTACTTCGTGCACGACTTTGCGCTGACCGCTCGATTTCGTGTGCTCTTTTTGTGCCCGGCGCGCTTCGACGTCGTTCGCACCATGCTCGGGCTCGCCACGCCCGTCTCGGGGATGACCTACGAGCCGTCGCGCCCGACGCGGATCTGGCTCGTTCCGCGAGACAAGCGCGCGGTCGAGCCGATCGTCCTCGAGATGCCAGCGTGCTTCGTCTTTCACCACGTCAACGCGTGGGACGACGAGGACGGCAACGTCCGCTGCCACGCGCTGCGCATCGACTCGTATCCCGAGCTGCCGCACCCGTACGACACCGACACCCTCTCGGTGGCGCCGTCGAAGAAGGCCGTCCCGTTCTATACAGAGTTCGTGCTCGACCCTCGGCTCAGGACCGTTCGGGCGAAGCGACGCTTCGACACCCCGTGCGAGCTGCCCTACGTCGAGCCGGCGCGCGCGACGAGCGCGCACCGGTTTTCATGGGCCACGGCGACCGATCCGCAGAGCCCCATGCAGGTGTTTACTCGGCTGGTGAAGTTCGACTGCGCGCAGTCGACAGAGACGGTGCGCGAGTTTGCGCCGGGATTTCCTGGAGAACCTGTGTTTGTCCCGCGGGGAGACGGCGGTCGTGGAGACGACGGATGGGTGCTCTCGATGGGCTACTCCGCGCGCGACGGAGCGAGCATCCTCGAAGTGTGCGACGCCGCGACGCTCGAGAGCGTGTGCACGCTCGAGCTGCCTGTGACCGTGCCCCCTGGCTTCCACGGCTGTTGGACGGAGTGACCCGGCGCGAGCCTTCGACCCCTTGCCGCGTGGCGCTTCGAACCGCTCCCGATGGCTCGCGACGATTTCGTGAGCCGTTCACGCTCCCTGGCGGCCCTCTCGTTGGCAACGATGAAAACGGCACTCTCTTGTTGGTCACTTGCGCTCGCGGCGCTCGCAACCGCGTGTGGTACTCGGGTCACGGCGTTCTCCCTCGATGACGCCTCGGCCGATCGCGCGGTCGCGGACAGCGCTTCGGTCGACGCCCCGCTCGGCGACGCCGCGGTCGATTCGGCGCGAGACGTCGTTCGACGCGACGCCGCACCGCTCGGGCCGATGGACATGGTCGTCACGACGGTTTCGACGGAGATTGGCTGCGCTCGAGACGAGTGGTGCTGGGAGAGCCCGCTGCCTCAGGGAGAAGCCGCGTTCGCGAGCTTCGCGTTCTCCGAGAACGATCAGTGGATCTTCGGGGGCGCGGGAATGGCTCTGCGCTACGACGGAACCCGCTGGACGCGCGTTCGCACTGGGACGCGCGCGAACATCGTCGGCGCGTGGGGCTCGGCGCCCAACGACCTCTGGGTCGCGGGCTATCGCAGCGCGAGCGGCGGCGACGTGGTCGAGCGAGTGCTCCTTCGGTGGAACGGGGTCGCGTTCTCTCCCGCGCCGCCCCTGCCGATGGGCATGCAGCCGCGCTTCGTCCACGGGAGCTCCGCGAACAACGTATGGGCCGTCGCGAGCGCGGCCTCGAGCCTGGACGCACGGGTCTTTCGCTTCGACGGCACGGCGTGGACGGAGATCAGCACAGGGCTCGCTTCGGTGAATCCGAGCGGCCTCTGGGTCGAGTCGCCGACTCGCGCATGGATCACAGGCGAGGCGAACGGCCCTTCTCGAAGCGGCGCGTGGCGGTTCGACGGAACGCAGTGGAGCTTCGTCGGCGACCTGAGCACGCTCGGATATCGCGGATTTCGCTCGGGGCCTGTCGTGTACGACGGCTCGGTGTTTGCGATCGTGGCTGCGACGAGCGGCGGACTCGACGGGATCGTTCGCATCACTGAAGGTGGCTACTTCGTCGAACAGTCGCCGACCCGCATGCTCTCGTACCAGAGCTCGCTCACGGTCGGCGGAGGATCGCTGTGGCTGTTGCCCGGGAGCGGCTCGGGGGCGAGCTCGACTGTGTACCGTCGGCGCTCGCTCGCGACAGGATGGACGTCGGCGAGCATCCCCGCGGGAGAGCACTTTCGCGCTCCCACTGTCATGGTCTCGGGCAGCGCCGCGGGTGCTTGGATGAGCAACGTGTACGCCGACCTCTATCGCCTCCGCGATGGCTCGGGGGCAGGGACGATCACCCTCGAGTCTCCCGCCGCTCGACCGCGAACCATGCGCTTCGCCGGGCGTCGTAGCGCTCCGTCCGCCGCGGTGACGCTCAGCAACTCGCTTCTCGTGCGCGACGCACGAACCGCGCAGTGGACCGTGGGCGCTCCCTACTCGGCGCCGCTGACGCACGCGGAGTACCTCTCGGACGGCACGCTCGCGTTCGGCATCATCGGGGCTCAGGTGCAGCGATTCGCGGGCAATATGCCGGTCGGCGCGGCGTACGGTCGCGACGTCGCTTCGGTGTTCGCCCGCTCTGCCAACGACGCAATCGCGGTCGTCGGTCAACGCGTCGAACGGTGGGACGGCGCCCAGTGGACCGCGCTTCCTTCGATCCCGCCGATGGTGGGGATGCTCCCCACGCGCAACATCCGGCAGGGCAGCATCTGGCGAGACGACCAGGACGTGTTCGTGGGCGGCGGCGTTCCGCTGGTCGAGCTCGAGGGCGACAGCCTCGGAGTGCTGTGCCGTTACCGCGACAGCGAGGTGTTTTGCGTCAACGCGCCAACCATTCGCGATGGGGGTCCGAGCAACGTCAACGGGCTCGTCCGCGGCGAGGACGGCGCGCTCTATACGCTGCTCGGCAGTTCGTTTAGCGGCGGAGCGCTGTACCGCATCGACCGAGAGACGCTGGCGTTCGCGGCGGTGACCTTCGACGGCGCGAGCCGCACGTGGTCGTACCTCGCGGGCAACGAGAGCACCGGAGAGCTCGTGCTGTCGGACGGCGACGTGACCGTGGTTCACCCTCGAGCGCAGCGCGCCGAGCGCTACCCGGTCCCCGTGTCGGGCTATGCATCGCACGCGCGCGACGTGCACATCGGCGACGACGGAGCGCTGTGGTTGCTCCGCGAGAACACCGAAGTGCTCCGGCTCACCCCGTCACTGCGCTAGCGCGCGGCGGCCACCAGGTGAGCAGAACGACGTTTTGCACCGAGTCGCGGGGCGGCCCCCCTCCATAGGCGCCGAAAACTCAGCGGCGGAAACAGAGCGTTTGGGCTGAGAATCGAGAGACGAAACGACGGTGGATATCGAGCCGCGCGGCGGCCCCCACCCCCCATAGGCGCCGAAAACTCCACGGCATAACAAGCGAGTTGGAGTTGCAAATCGAGCGACGAAACGACGTTTGTCACCAAGCCGCGCGGCGGCCCC
>LNEO01000027.1 GCA_001465015.1 Deltaproteobacteria bacterium Ga0077539
CGAGACGCGTCGGATCGCCGAGCGCCGGGCCATGGAGCTCTCTGCGTGGAAGTACGACCTGGAAGCGTCGCGCCGCGAAGGGCGCGCGGAGGGGCGCGCGGAGGGGCGCGCGGAGGCGGTTCGATGGATCACCGACTTGTGCGAGCTGTTGCAGATCGACGTCGATGACGCGCGGACAGCGCGGCTCGAAGCGATGAGCGGCGAAGAGCTGGAGGAGCTACGCCTCGCGCTGAAGCGCGCTCGCAAGTGGCCCGAGTGAGCGAGCAGCGGAGCGACCGACGGGAAGAACCCGACGTACACGGCGCGTATCGGGTCGACAGACGCGGTTCGGATCGAGACAGGACGCCGGTCGCCGTCCAGCGCCTCGTCTTCGCGCCGTAGGGAGGCGCGGCGCAACAAGGGAGGACCGACCTTCGCGGCGCCGTGGTCGGAGCGAGGGAGATGCACGCGATCGACTCCAGCGCGTTCGCCCGAGTCGTCACACATGAATCGCGGCACCTAAATCCAAGTCCGTCGAGACTCACTTCGGAGGTCCTCGCGGCGCTGTCGGACGTCACACGGTTCCACGCCCGCCTCGCGCATTAGGCCGGAAATCATGGCGTGATTCCCTCTCACGGTTTTGGCGGGAGGTTGGCATCAAGGTGCGTACCCATGACGACAAGAAGTTGCTCGAGAGACACTCCTGTGCCGCTACCGGCTGGAGTGTATGCGTCATCGGGACCACTGGGTGGCAACTCACACTCATAATCGAAGAACCCGTCAGGTTGTTTGAATGAACTCACATAGACAAGTCGGCGGGGATCATCAGCAGACGCGATACCAATCGCTAGCCGATCTGCTTCCCAATGATCAACGACGATCCAGCCCCGAGCATCGACGTTGAGATGCTGAAGGAGCTCTCGAATTGTACGATCCTTTTTCATCATCGTTCTCTCGCGAACCTGCCGTCGACAAGGAGCTTTCGCACCTTCGAACTGTGCTCAAGTGCCTCTTCGACAGTCATTTCCATCACTTCAGTTGGCAACTCTCGGCGAATGGATCCGAGTCGATATGCCGCAACGAACTGCTCAACAGTATCATCAAGACTATTCAGCACCTGTCGTGTAGTCGGACTGGCAGCGTTCAAGTGGTGCCTTCGCGCGAGACGTTCGGCGCGAGACATCGCACCCACACTGCGCCCAATGGGGCCAGAACGCGGCAGTTCAACCGACGGCGCGCGGGTAGTCTGTGGTTGCCGTACACCGCGCGGGCTCGTCGCATTCAGTGGTGCAGTCACTTGACTTCCGCAACCCTGTCCCGACGATCGACCAGCAATTCCGCCGGCTTCGATCCCGGCGACCGCGGCGAACGCAGCGGAGGCAATGTGCAACGCTGGGTTGCCGTCGTGCCTCTCAGCACTTTGTCGATGGCCCTCGGCCGCCATCGCGCTTCCGATCGCCGTTGCTGCCCCTCCCGCCGCTACGAGTCCGGGGTTGCCCAGCGCGACTCCTGCGATCGCGGCAAGTGCGCCTGCCTCTTGCATCTGCGAACCCTGATCGATGAGGTCTCGCCCGAGCACGTTGTCGACGCTTCCAGCAGTTCCCGCGATCGCGTCCACATCGTTGACGAAGCTCGCGTTTGGCTGGGGGACGCTGATCCGGAACGCTTCTTCAAAGTCGACCGTTATCCAACCACCTCGACCGTCCGGGATTTGCACCATGTAGTACATCGGCACGACCACCATCGTCTGTGGTGGCGGCATGGCCTGTCGCCCCGTCGGATCCACATAATTCCCTGGCGAGTTGTACACATACCCATACGTCACCAGGTTTCTCGGGTCGCCCACGCCATCACCCGCGACATACTCGGGAAGCGCCGGATCCGCGCTCAACCAGCGCGTGGTCCTCGGGTCGTAGTACCTCGCGCCCACGTAGTGCAGCCCCGTCTCTCCATCGAGCTGGTGGCCATGGAACCGGTGCGAGCCCACGTCCGTTCCGCTCGATTGCTGCACCCAGCCCTCGCCGAACGGGAGGTGCTCTGCGTGCTCGTGCACAGCGCCGCTCGCGTTCGTCG
>LNEO01000028.1 GCA_001465015.1 Deltaproteobacteria bacterium Ga0077539
GGGAAGTGACAAGAGCCCACCGAGATCGATCACGCTCAAGAACCCTCCCACCGTCGAGCTGCGCACGGGAAAGCTCACGTCGAGCCCCACCGCACCCAACAGCGAGATCGACCCAACGGGGCGCGGATCGACGATCCCTCCGCCTGCGAGCGTCTCAAGCATGGGCCGCTCGGGCAGTGGCTCAGCTCGGCAAGTTTGCCGAGCGTTCCGCAGGTTTGCCGCGATCTGCTGCGCAGCTCACTCGTCGCGCGCGATCACGGGGAGATCCATGTCGTACATGGGGCCGCCACCCGTCGTTGGCGGACTGCCTGCGAAGTAGAGCCTGCGGCCGAGGAGCATCGGCGTGTGCGCGCGGCACTCGGTGACGCTGACGAGGGCATACTCGCGCTGCGTGGGAATGTGAAATCCATAGATCGCGATGCGATCGCCGCTGAGCCCCGCGTTCGGGCTGCTCGCGTGCCGCATGTCAGTCCACGCGATCCAGTCGCCCTCGACGACGGGATCACCTTGCGCGACGGGGTTGGGCGCCAGGTCACGTGTGATCCGTTGCACCATGCCCGTACGGAGGTTCTTCATGTAGACCTCCGGGTTGTCTGGCGATTCGCGAGAGCCCGTGGGCCAGTCGCGTTGATCGAGCCACACGACGATGTCGCCTTCGATGAAGGCGTGCCACTGCGCGCGATTGGTGGGATCAACGCGCGTTGGTTCTGCGTCGCCGCGGGTCCAGAGAAAGACCTGCCCGTCGCAGTCGAACACGATGCGCTCACCGCTCGCTCGAACCGTGTGGCACTGGTTGTAGCCCGTCGGTGTGAGCTCGCGCTCGCTCGTGCCGTCCGGGTTGATGACGAACACGCGCGTACGCCAGTCATTGGACTCCATCGAGTCCTGCCACAGGAATGCGATGAGCGATGGCGTTGCAGACATGCCCCAGAAGCCGCCTGAGGAGACCGAGCGTCTACGCTGTCGTTGCCACAGGGTGCGCCCGATCGCGCCACGAACGGGCTGATCGAAGATGATCACCGCTTCGTTGAACGCATGACGCCACGCCGCGCCGAGCACGAGGCGCGTGCCCGAGATCGCGAGCACACCACGGAGCACATTGGTCTCGTTTTCGAACGCCTCCGCGACGTTGCTACCTGGCACCACGCGCCCCATCGAGCCCGTGATCGAGTAGTAGACCGCGCCATCGAACCAGTGACCTTCGGCGCTGTAGAACGTTGACGAAGGCGAGATCGCCGTTCGACCGGCGCACAGGCCGTAGGTGTCGGCTGGCCAACGGTACTCTTTGATCGGCAACACCAACGACCCATCTACCCAAGGCGGACCAACCCGCGTATCCGTCGCGACATCGCCTCGTACGTCGCTCGCCACGTCGCGCAACGTCGCGTCGACACGGTCTGTCAGCGCGCCATCCGCCCCTGCGTCCATAGGCCGAGGCCCGCTGCACGCGCAGCACGCCGAGAGCACCCAAGCCGCGCTGACCAAGAGCGGACGCGCATTCATCGCAACGAGCTCCCAGTGGGCATGCTGTTGCGAATCACGGTGGCGCCTCGATCCCCGCGACGTCCGATCGGCCGACGAGCGAGGCTCGTCGAGCCGCCGGTCGCGGTTCGCAACGCCGTGCCTTGCTGCGACCCCTGGCCGATGCTCACCGCGATGCCGCCTTGGAGAAACCACGTGCCCTGCGGATTTCCAGTGCTTGCGTAGCCAGGGACCGCCCAGAACATGTCGTGCTCCAGATCTGACACGACAGCGTAGTTCTCCGTCGCGCCCAAGCCGTCGCCCGAGAAGTCGTGGACGAAGCTCGTCGTCGCGCTTGTTCCCTCCAGCGAAACGCGCCACAGATCGCGATACCAGGTCGAGCCCACGTATCCACCAGCGTACACGAGGCCGTCGCCGTGATCGTCGAACGCGAGGTCCACGAGCGCGCCCGCAGGCAGAACGTTGCCATACGAGAAGACGTTGCCGTCTTGACCACGAACACGCCAGAGATCCGAGAGCGCGTAGCCCGACGTTCCAATGCCGCCGGCGATGAAGAGATCGTTGTTGCGAATCGCGATCGAGGTGTCGAATCGCGCTGGAATCGCCACGCTCAACGTGCGCTGAGACCACGTCGCCGACGGCACGTCGAAGGCCCACAGGTCACTGAGCAGCGTCCCACCATCGCTCGTGCGACCCGCGAAGAGAAAGAGCGTCTTGCCATCGGCGCTCGCGACCATCGTAGACTGAATGCGCGCAGACGGACCAGACGAGTTCACCAGTGTCCACGTGTACTTGTAGCGTCCGTCCGGCTGCAGCACGGGCGTCGCGCGGTGCAGCGTGTTGCTGCTGACGCCGCCACGCGTCCCTCCGAACGCGTACACGATCGGCCAGCCGTCGACGTTGCCGTCGGTCGACGTCCACGCCATCTGCGCGTTCATCGGAAGCGCGGAGGACGATCCCTCCGTCGATGCGCTGTCGACGATGGTCGCGACGCGAACGTTGAGGCGCGTGATCGTCACCCCGCGTACCGGAGCGCTCGGGTCGCCGTTGGTCCAGAAGTCCTCGCTCGCCACGTTTGCGTCCGCGGCGCCGAGCGAGACGATGCCCAAGAGCTCGCGGTTCACGAGATGGTGCCGACCGAGAAACGGAGGCGGATCAGGATCGGGCCGGACGAAGATGATCCGGCGATTCCACCAGAAGTCGTACCAGCTACGGACGTAGCGACCGCGGAACAAGCCACTGCTCATCCTCACAGGCTGCGATGAATAGTGGTCACGCATTCCCTGCACGGGGTCGTTCGGCGTCGGCGGAGGTGTGAAGGTTTGAACGCGCGACCAGAACGCGACCTCCACCCGAGCGCCCGAGCCCGGTGCGACCCCGCTGTTCGCGACCATTGGATTGTCGAGGCTCGCAACGTTCCACCCGAACCAATCCCACAGGCGTTGGCCACGCAGCGCGAGGAACGCGTTCGACGCTGCCACCGTGCCGGACCAGTTCAACGTCGACGATGGCGTCACGATCGGAAAGTTGAATTGAGGTGCCTTGAGCTGATTCGGAGCAGGTCGCGGCGGACGCGGGGCGAAATCACGCACGTCGTCCAACGGAATCACCGGGTCCGCTGGGCGCTGCGACGGCACGTCGAGATCCGCGACGATCCACCCGAAGCCCGAACCATTGCCGTTGGGCGTCGAGTTGAGTTTGCACTGCGAGTTGGGATTCGTGTAGCAGTCCTCGCCGCTCAAATGGATCGGCGGACCGCCAATCTGCTCTTCGTAGCAGAAGCACCGGCGCAACACGGTCGTTTGGTTCGTCGTTGCGCCCGGTTCCGGGCTGCTCGAGGGAAACCCAGTCGGTGTCGGTGCGCTTCGTGGTGCATAGCCGATCGAAGCGCGATCGTCGCCCTCGTTGCAGAAGATCCAGTCTGCACTGAAACGGCTGCACGTTCGTCGCTCCGAGCGCGTCGTCGACGGACTTGTCGCCGAAATCGTGGCGCACGGATACGGGTCGCACGCATCCGCGAGGATCGGGCCGTTGTAGAGCACCTCAGCGGCAGCGTTGCAGTTGGGCTGCGGGCGATGGGGCGCGTTGGACTCGTCCAAGCGAACACCAATGGGTTCATCGCCACCCGCGATCCCAGTGCTCGGGCATAGGTCGCATGCGTCGCCGCGACCATCGCCGTCGCTGTCGATCTGATCTGGATTGATCGCTCCTGGGCAATTGTCCGGCGCCGTCGACCCCAGCGTCTCGTCTCGCCAACGTGTGGTGTTGGGACCTAGATTGGGTGCTCCCAAAATCGAGTGTAGAAAGAGCTCGACTTCGCTGTCGATGCGGGTAGAGCGGCCGTCGCCGGTAAAGTGTACGCCGACAAGCAGCTCTCGGCTGTCCAAGAACATGCGACTGGCGCTCGATGATGAGCGAGACCAGAACATGCTGCCGCCGGAATCTCCCCCTTCCAGCAAGTTGGCGCCCACGAAAATCGTGGGTTGATTGGTCGCACCGAGTCCGAGCCCCATCACGGGTACCGTACGCGTGAGACGATGATTGGGTGAGATGGAGGTCGAAGATCCCGCGACACGCACTGAGGAACCAACGGCAATCGTGTTTGCGTCGAGCATGCTCGGCAGCAGCACAGGCGCGGGAATCGCGAGCGAGCGCGGCACGGTTATCGATGCGGGCAGCTCGAGCAGCGCGATATCGTGTCCCGCAGTGTTGTAGTTGGCCGTCCAGTTCATGCACAGCCCCGGGATGTTGGCTTGACCCGCTCCGGGAGTGAGGTTCGCGGTGGCGTCAGGCATGACGAAACAGCGACCATTCTCGCCGGTCTGACTTCGTGGATCCCAAGCAGTGCCTGAAGTTTGCCCCTGAAACAGGACCTCGACTTTGTGTCGCAGCGCTGCCGGAGTACCGGCAGGTTGAAAACTGAGCACACAATGGGCCGCGGTGAGGATGTGTCTCGGAGTAATCAGCGTGCCCGAGCAATGGATCAGGTTTGAAACTGGAGCGCCGCGGATCATGATCTTCACCGTCGCATTGTGGCGCCGAAGCGTCTCTGGATCCGATGGAGTGTCCACGGTGCCGCCCACGATCTCGTGGGACGTCTGCGCGACGTCAGGGCGTGCGCAGTGGGTTAGTGCGAGCAATGCGAGCGAAAAAACGTGTGTGTGTGTCACTTGCCTCGCTCTCGGCGAGCCTCGATCTCTCGGCGCATTCATCGCGACCTCTCCTCTTCCCCCGAGAGCACGATCGCCCCCGGCGCTGTTCACTCCAGCACGACCACTCGCACGCGGCAACCGCACGCCTGACACGCGTACCTCGCTCGACGCAGTCTCCTCCGCCCCACGATCGCCTTCTCGCGCGATACGCCCACGCGCGAGGCGCGTCGTGAGTACGCTCGACATGCCGGACACCCACAACATGGGCGAGAGCATCCTGCAGACGCCGATCTCCGGTAACCGTGCAGGCCCCTCTTGCTTCTCGTCGCCAACTCGTTTCGCCTGCAAAACCAGTAACGAACGTACGTTGCGGCGCGCTGGAGCGCTCGCGCCCAGGGAGCAACGAGCCGACGAGAGCAGTGAGGCAACGGCCGACCGGGACAACGTCGGCTCACGCGTGCTCGACCCTCAAATGAGCGCGCTCGCCGCGCTCTGGGGCGACGCGCTCTCGGGCTTCGCTCGCGCAGGCGGGTCGGTCATCCTGCTCGACGGCGCCACCCCTGCGAGCGG
>LNEO01000029.1 GCA_001465015.1 Deltaproteobacteria bacterium Ga0077539
TTCGTCGAAGCGCACGGCGGCCGCCGCACGGACATCTCGATCTACGGCCAGGAGTGGAACGCCACCACCTGGCGCCTCGCCAAGATGAACCTCGCCATCCGCGGGATCTCCGCGAACCTGGGCCCGCGCTGGGCGGACTCGTTTCACGACGACCAACACTCGGACCTGCGCGCGGACTACGCCCTGGCCAACCCGCCGTTCAACATCAGCGACTGGGGTGGCGAGCGCCTCGCGTCGGACCGTAGCTGCCCGAGCGGATCCGCGGCTGGAAGGACCGCTGATATTCAGTCCAAACCAATGTCGGAAAGCGAGAAAACCACGACGATCGTCAGTGTGTTGGTTTAGAGACGGCCTCGAGAGCGGCTCGGGGGTTCTCCTTCGCGAGCCGTTGGAGGTTGAGAAGCTTCCACCGCACCGCCGGCAGTGCGGCGGCCTGCGGCAATCCGATCAGCTCGAAGTCCGGGGCGCCGTCGTGGAGCCCGAAAAGGAAGGCATCGATTGGCGCTCCGAAGCGCGCGGCGAGGTCTGCGACGAGCCGGGCGCGCGCCTCGACGAGAGCCTCGAGCGGCACTGGGACGCGCGTCATTCCCTCGAACTCGCGAGGGTAGGCATCTTCGAGCGGCTTCGGCGTCGGCCTCAGCAGCTCGTGCAGCGGGCGCGGGGAGCTGGCCGCATACACTAGAAAGGTGCGAAAGAGCGCGTCGGTCACGCCCTCGTTCTCGTAGAGCAGCTTGATGTCGTACAAGTCACGTGGGTGCTGTCGATCGAGGGCCGCGTGGATCTTTCCGCCGAAGAGATCTTCGAACGCAACGATCGGCACCTCTGCGAAGCCGTACTCCTCCTCGACGGAGGGCACGACGCGGCGACGGGTCGGCTCGTTCACGACTCCACGCGTGACTGGCGAGGTCTCGATCTTCACCTCCACGCCGCGCTGCCCCACCAGAACGCGGGTTTCACCGCCACCACCACCAGCGATTCGCTGGGCGCTCGCGTTCGGTAGGCGAGCGTTGATCTTGGCCGCGATACGGTCGAGCGCCGCGTCGATGTCGGCGAGGCTCTCGCTGCGGTCCTCGAGCGGTAGGTAGTCAGGTCGATGTCGACCGAGAGTCGCGGCAGGTCGCGGTAGAAGAGGTTGATCGCGGTGCCGCCCTTCAACGCGAAGCAGTCCTACTCGGCGACGAAGGGCAGGACCTGGACAACGAGGCGAACCTGTTTTGCATAGCTGTCAGCCGCCATCGCCCACCTCCCTTGCCGGGACGAGCATGTCTGCCGGAACGGTGATGCGCCAGACCGTATGCAACTTACCGCCCTTCACCAGGCTGCGGTCGCCCTTGCCGAGATCCACGCGGTTGCGATCGAGGTGCTTCAGCCACGAGTGACCATGCCGTTCGGCGAAGACGAACAACAGTCGCTTGGCCTTGACCGAAGCGCAGGCCTCGAGCGCTGCCGTGAGTCGGCGCGGTCGCAAGCCGACGAGGCCCTCGAAGAGGCGGTCGAGCGTGGAGAAGCTCTCTCCCACGGGGAGCTCGTCGAGCGCTTCGAGGATCGCGCGTTCCGGCTCGGAGCGACGCAGTGGACGCTTCCACCAGGGCACGCTCGCGTTGGTGTCCGGGCCGAGCGCGATGGGGCTGTCGCCGAAGGCCCGCGTCGAATGGAAGATGAGCGGCTCGATCGTCGGCAACCTCCGCATCCATCCTGGGACGGACGTTGCGTAGAGATGAACGGGGCGTGGGCCGAAGGCGAGGTCGTGCATGTGGCCGTCCTCGCGAAGAGCGGTCGTGCCTCCGAGATGGAGGGGATAGCCCATGAGCGCCTGCGCAGCGAGTACGACGGCGCGCCAGTCGGCCGGGAGCACCGCAGAGGAGGGGCTCTCGGGGCGTCGGTAGAGGCCGTGGGCGACGCGTTCGAGCCAGCCTGCCTTTGCGTACTGCGCGATCGAAGAGCGCAGCACGCCATGCGCTGCCAACCAACGGCTGTCGACGAACGCGCCGGGAGGGAGCAGTTCTAGCAAGCTCTTTAGCGAGTACGTAGATTGCTCATCCATAGTGAACTATTTAGCCCATGTATAAAGTGATTCCAACGATCACTTTGGTCTCTCGCGGTGCCTCCTCGTGCTGAACCCGTGTGAGCCGCAGTGATGGTTCGTCTCTCTCCCCGAGCGCCCTTCGCGCTCACTGCGGGGATCGACCCATTGTCCGAAAGGCGACTCGAGGGCGACGAACGCGAGGCCATCCGCGCTGCGCTCGACGCGCGGATCGATCACTTCCAGCGGCTGCGCAAGAAGCCGCGTCGAGCGATCTAGTCCCGCCCTCTCACACCTACCAAAAGCCCTGCGGCGCGCGGCCGTTCTCGATCCGTTTCGCCTGGCGAAACCGTCGCGCCCTCGCGCTCTCGCTGACGCCGCTCTCAGTCGCCCGACGACTTCTTGATGCGCGCGTAGAGCCCGTCGAGCGCGTTGCGCGCGGACTCGAGCGACGCCAAGAGAGCATCGCGCTTGTCGTCGGTGAGCTTCTTCGCGGCGGCCTCGAGCAGTCGTCCGAATCCCTTGCTGCTGGTGCGCTCGCTGAGGCGATCGAGCAGCCCCACCAGCGCTGGAACGCTCACGCGCACCACTGGCGTCTCGCCCTCTTCTGCGAGCAGGTTGCGCACGTAGGCGTCGACCGCGCGGGTGTCGAGGTTGGCCGACAGCACGTGGGTGGCCGCCTTGCGCAAGAGCTTTTCGTCCTCGAGCCGCAGCAGCCGCCATTTGCGGCCGTAGTCGAGCGCGCGCCACGCGTCGCTGTTGAGCCGCTTGTCGTAGGCCGCGGTGAGCAGCGCTCGCTCGAGCTCTTCGTGGCGCACGCGCACCTTGGCGCTGTCGGCGAGCGCGAAGAGCGCGCTCCACAGCGGGTTGTCGTCGCGATGCTCGATCGCCGAGCGCGTGTCTTCGCCGAACACGCTGGTGAACAACCACTGGCCAAACTCGACCCACTGCGAGTCGATCGCCTCTTGCACGGTCTTGGCGCGGCTGATCGCCTCGGTGAGCACCGCGCGCTCTTGCGCGGACAGCGCTCGCGGGGATGCGTCGCGCTCGAGCGCGGAGGTTGTGCGCGCCACTGGGGTCGCGGTTTTGGGCGAGTTCGCTGGCGGCTTTCGAGAGGTCACCATCAGAAGCGAGAGGATCGCTCAGGTTTCGGGCCGGCAGAACCCGGCTGCGAGGGTCGAAAGATAACGCAGCGCGTCGCGAATTCCTTACAGCGCTGTAGAAGATTGGCGAGGCCAGGAATGCGGTCGACGAGCGACCGCGTCATGACAAATGAGGCCCGCCGGGAGGGAGGACGCGTTCGTCCCGATGAGCGCCATGGGAAGCGCCCAGACTCGGAGCGGAGTCTCTTCGTCGCTCGGCTCGAGGCGGCGATGGGTGCATCTACTCCCATACGACGACAGCCGGGGCGCGGCAGCGAGGGACGACAGCGGCGGCGCGGCAGCGAGCTCTCATCATTCATCACCTGCGTCGAAGTAGCAGCGTTGTCAGTGGCGAAGCAGCGGACCCAATGAAAAGAT
>LNEO01000030.1 GCA_001465015.1 Deltaproteobacteria bacterium Ga0077539
CGGCTCGATGTAAAACCTCGTTCTGTCGTTCGATTCACAGCGCAAACTCTCTACTTTAGCCACAGAGTTTTCGGCGCCTATGGCGCGTCACCCTCCCTCGTCACGATTTCGTGTGCGCTCGTTGCCTCGAGCGGGAGAATTTTCTCCCTCTCGCGGCCGTTGTTCTTGCGACGGCGCCTGCTCGCCCTCTCGTGGTCGATCACGGTTGGGCTCGCGTTCGCGAGGCCGCTCGGGCTCGCGTGGCGGTGGTCGTCTCGGCTCGCCGTAGTCGTCGTGAAGCTTGCGGTCGAGTCGCGTCAAGAGATGCCGCTCCATGTACGTCGGCATCTGCGGAATCTGCACGACGACCCGCACGCCCACGACCCCGCCGACGTCCGTAGGGATCATCTCGATGGACGCCGAGGCCGTGCGTGTCGTCTCGCGGTAGGTGAAGAGCACGAACCCCGTGTCGCGATCGCGCTCGGTGATCGTGAAGCCAAGGTCGACGCGAACGAGGCGAACGGTAGCGTTCCACGCCTGCTCGATAGGGTAAGGAAGATCGACGGTCTGCCGCGCGCTCGCCACAGACGGGGCGAGCACGAGGGACGCTCCGACGAACGCAATGGCGAGAGAACGCATGGCGAGACCTCTTGTCCCGCGCTGTGCCACGAGCCGAGATCATCCCGCCAGTTTTCTGCAGCGCGCCGAGCGCTCGCCCCGCTACCCGCGCTTTTCGCCGCGAGCGAGCGCGTCCATCACGCTGAGCTTCTCTGTGAAGATCGGGATGATCCCGAACACGAGGTGAAACAGCAGCTGACACACGTACATCAGAAACACGTACGCAGCGCCCTGCTGCACCACGAGCTCGCGCGGAAAGTACATGAGCAGCGCGGCGAACACGCTGAACTGAAACGCCCCGAACAGACCCGGCGCGCTCGGCAACAGGATGCCCATCGCGAGCACGCCCATCACCGAGAAGGCGTGACCCACGGTCATGGGTAGACCGCAGCCCCAGCCGAGGAGCCACATCGTCAGCGCGTTCGCTCCCCAATAGAGAAGCGTCTCGAAGGTGAAGGGCACCATCAGCTTCGGGTCGGGCACCGCGCGAAGCCCGTCCGCGAGGTCGCTCACCTTCGACTCGAGCTTGTCCGCGAGGCTCTTGCTGACGAGACCGATGATCGACCGCGTGAGCTTCACCGCGAGCGCCCGCTGCCAAAGGAACATCGCCAACGTCGCGAGCGCACCGGCGAACGCGAGCACCAGCAGGTATCCGAGGCGCGGCACGTTCGCGACCGCGAACGTCCCGAGCATCACGCCTTCGAGCGGCAAGCGCGGCACGAACGTCAGGGCCACCGCCAGCAGCAGCGCGACGTACAGCCCGTCCAGAACGCGCTCAGCGGCGATCGTGCCGAGCGCGGCTGAGCCCGAGATCTTTCCCTTCTCGCGGATCAACACCGGGCGCACGACCTCGCCCATGCGCAGCGGCAACAGCATGATCGCGAGAAAGCCCACGAAGCTGATGGCGATGAGCCTTCGCGTCGGCACGACAGCGATCGGCTTGAGCAAGTGCGCCCAGCGAATCGCCCGAAAATAGTGAACGACCGCGTACAAGACGAAGTACGCGA
The DNA here is from genome assembly GCA_001465015.1 of Deltaproteobacteria bacterium Ga0077539. Taxonomy (GTDB): domain Bacteria; phylum Myxococcota_A; class Polyangia; order Polyangiales. The sequence goes on from LNEO01000030.1 coordinate 1,605, forward strand.
CGACGGTCCACCATTTGACGTTCGCGAAGTCCGCCGCCGACGGCGCGAGGTCGAGCCCCGAGCGCCGCAAGAACCAAAGGAACAGCCCGCCGATGCCCAGCGACACCGCGAGCCGCCCGAGCAACGAGCGGACCGTCTTGCGCTTTGCCTCTTCGGTGGGCGGAGCGTCGAGCCCGAGCGACGACGTCGCGTTGGCCGACTTCACGTCGCTCGATGGAAGGTCGCTCACAGTCGGTAGACGTTGTCTTTCGCGCCGCTGACGACGCGCGTTGCGTTGCGCGTATCGAAGACGATCGGGGCCGACTTCACGAGCTTGGCGTAGTCGAACTCCGTGTGGTCCGTCACGATGATCGCGATGTCGAATTTCGACGCGTCCGTGTCCGTCGGGAGCGCGTCGAGGCGCATCGATCCCTCGACGAACACAGGGACGTACGGGTCGACGTAGGCGATCTCCGCGCCCTTCTTGTGCAAGAGCTCGACGACGTCGATCGCAGGCGACTCGCGCATGTCGCTGACGTCCTTTTTGTACGCGACGCCCACGATCAAGACCTTCGATCCCTTGATCGCCTTGCCGTGATCGTTGAGCAGGTCAGCGATCCGCGAGACGACGTAGCTCGGCATCCCGGAGTTGATGTCGTCCGCGAGCTCGATGAACTCCGCCGTGTACTTGAGCGCCCTGAGCTTCCAGGACAGATACAGCGGGTCGATCGGGATGCAGTGCCCGCCGAGCCCCGGTCCGGGCGTGAACTTCATGAAACCAAACGGCTTGGTGGCCGCGGCGTCGATGATCTCCCAGACGTCCAAGCCGAGCTTGTGGCACATGATCGCGACCTCGTTGACGAGGCCGATGTTCACCGCGCGAAACGTGTTCTCGAGGAGCTTGACCATCTCGGCCGCGTCCGTGCTCGACACGGGGACGACCTTGTCGATGATCTTCGAGTACAGCGCGACCGAGACCTCGAGGCAGTTCGACGTCGCTCCGCCGAGCACCTTCGGCGTGTTGCGCGTGCCGAACACCTTGTTCGCTGGGTCCACTCGCTCCGGCGAAAACGCGAGAAACACCGTCTCGCCGACCTTCGCGCCAGCCTTCTCGAGCATCGGCGCGACGAGCTCGCGCGTGGTGCCCGGATACGTCGTCGACTCGAGCACGACGCACTGGCCGGGCTTGAAGTGCCGCACGATCGCCTCGGTCGCCGAAACGATATACGAAACGTCCGGCTCCTTCGTCTTGTTGAGCGGCGTTGGAACGCACACGATGATCGCGTCCGCCGTCCCGAGCACCGACTCGTCGGTTGTCGCCTTCAGCCGTCCGTTCGCGACGTGCGGACGAAGCAACTCCGAGGCGATGTCCTCGATGTAGCTGTCGCCGACCGCGAGCTTGTCGACCTTGCGCTTGTCGAGGTCGTAGCCCGTCACGCGAAAGCCCGCTTGCGCGAACTCGACCACAAGCGGAAGGCCGACGTACCCGATTCCAACAACGACGACGTGAACGTCCTTGCGCTGGATCTTCTCGTTCCAATTCATCGATTCGTGTGTCCCAGTGAGTGCAGCGAAGAGAAGCGCATCGCTCGCGACATGGCTGTCGGCCGAGCGGGCGCGGACAGTACCCGCCCCGCGATTACACGGCAACGAGGCTCGTTGGCCCGTCGCAGAGAAGTTTTTTCACCCCACTGTCGCCCGACAGCCCTCGAAGGGCCTCGATCGCCTCGGCGACCTTCGGCACGTCCGAGGGTTTGTGGGCATCGCTCGCAGCGAGGTGATAGTGGCCCGCGGCGAGCCACCGACGCGACGCCTCCCGCGCCGACGATCCATACGCGCCCGTCAGGCTCATCAAGTCGAGCTGTAGCTTCGCGCCCGCCGCGAGCAGGTCCGCGAGCTTTTCGTCGCTCCGAGCGAGGGCCGCGCAGCGCTCGGGGTGCGCGATCACCGTCGTGATCTTGTGGCTCTTGGCCAGGCGCCAGACCTTCAGCTCGAGCTTCATCGGCAGGTTGTCGTACGGCAGCTCGACCAGCGCCGAGCGCCCCCCAGGAAAGGTCATCGCCGCGGTGCTGATCAGTCGTTCCCACGAGACGTCGTCGAACAGATGCTCGGCCGCCGTGTGAAATTCAGGCATTGGCGCGCCTTCGCCACGAATCGACGCCATCGCCGCTTCGAGCGCTGCTCGCGCCGGCGCGATCGTCTCGGGCGTGTTGTCCCACGTCGGACACCGGACGTGCGGCGTCGCCACCACCACGCGAAATCCGATCGACGCCAGCCCCGAGAGCACTCTTGCGCCCTCCTCTGCCGTGCGACAGCCGTCGTCCACGCCCGGAAGCGGGTGACAGTGCAGGTCGATGTAGCCGCTCACGACTCGCGTTGTACTCCCCCGTGCGCCCCCTCGCTACCGAAGGACCGCGGCCCACTTGACGACTTAGTTGCTATATGCAACAAAGTGTTCATGCCGACCGTGTTTACGGCGCCCGAGGCCATTCCCGCCGCGCTCGACGCGCCGACCGTGTTTCTCGCGGGCTCGATCGAGCAGGGCGCTGCGGTCGACTGGCAGCGCTCGATCATCGACGCGCTCTACGATCGTGAGTGCGCCCTCTTCAACCCGCGCCGACCTCGGTGGAACAAGGACCTGCGTCAATCGATCGACGAGCCCGCGTTCGCCGAGCAAGTGCGCTGGGAGCTCGACGCGCTCGATCGCGCGACCATCATCGCAATGTTTCTCTCGCCAGAAACCCTCGCACCGATTTCGCTGCTCGAGCTGGGGCTCTTCGCTCGATCAGGCAGGCTCGTCGTCGCGTGCCCCGAGGGCTTCTGGCGCAAGGGCAACGTCGAAGTCGTGTGCGACCGGTTCGGCGTGGAGCTCGTCGACTCGCTCGCCGCGCTCACGGAAGCGCTTCGAAGCAGGCTTCCTCCGCGCGCCGCACGCTGAGCCGCGGCCGCTCGCTCGCTCGTGTCGTCGCCGCTCGATCAGCGGATCGATGCGCCGCGCGCTTTACTTGGCCTCGCCCTTCGCGAGGCGCGCCGCGCGCATCGCTCGGACCTGCGCGGGCGTCTTTCTCGCGCTTCGCTCGGCCACCCGGCCTGGGTCGATCGCGCTCGAGTGGACGAATCGCTGCACGTCTTCGTGCTCGCTCGCCATCACGGTCTCGGGCGGACCTTCGACTGCGATTTTGCCACGCACGAGCATCGCGACCCGATCGGCGATGTCGAAGGCGCTCGCCATGTCGTGCGTGATCACGACGCTCGTGACGCCGAAGCGCTCGCGCATCTCTTCGATGAGCTCGTCCACGGTGCGAGAGGTCACCGGGTCGAGGCCCGACGTCGGCTCGTCGTAGATGAGGATCTCTGGCTCGAGCACCAGCGCTCGAGCGATGCCCACGCGCTTGGCCATACCGCCAGAGATCTCCGCGGGCGTTCGCTGAACGGCGTGGGCGACGCCGAGCTCTTCGAGCTTGGTCATCACGCGATCTTTGATCTCGCGCTCGCTCATCTTCGTCTGCTCGCGCAGCGGAAACGCCACGTTGTCGTACACGGTCATCGAGTCGAACAACGCGTACTTCTGAAAGACCATCCCGAACTTTCGCCGGACCTTCGACAGCTCGTAGTCGCCGAGCGAAGCCATGTCCGTCCCGTCCACGAGGATCTTTCCGGACGTGGGTCGCTCGAGCGCGATGAGGTGTCGGACGAGGGTGCTCTTTCCCGCGCCAGAGCCGCCGATCACGACGAGGGTTTCGCCTCGATCGATCGTGATGTTGATGTGATCGAGCACCGTTCGATCGCCGAACCGCTTGACGAGGTTCTCGATGACGATCTGCGGCCCATCGCTGTCTGCACCTTCGGTCACGCGCTCACTCCGCCGGTGGGTCCCTTTGCGGCGACCATCGCTGTCCACGCCGCGCTCGAAAGCTCCGCCAACCGCTGGCGAATGTCCATCGAGAGCGGCTCTGCGCTGGATGCGCCGCGCGCCGGGCATCGCGCGAGTCGGAAGCCGGGCGCGCCGGGACGGCCGCTGTTTCGCGCTCGGCCAGGACGATGCGGCCGCCGGATCGAGGCATTCAGGTCACGTCCGTCATCAGCGAAGTGATGATGTAGTCCAGAAAGAACACGCCGACGACGCTCCACACCACGGCGCGGGTCGTCGCGAGTCCGACGCCTTCGGCGCCGCCCTTGGCGTAGTACCCGTGCCTGCACGAGATGAGCGTCACGGCGTAGCCAAACACGATCGCCTTCACGAGCCCCTGCATCAGGTCGCGCTTGTCGAGCAGCGCGGTGACGCGGTCCATGAAGATCCCCTGATCGAGCGACAAGAGCACCACGCCGATGAGGTACGCGCCGGCGAGTCCCACGCTGAAGAACAGCAGCGCCAGCACGGGGACCATCACGGTGCCTGCGATCAGCCGCGGCACGATGAGGTACTGAACGGGCGAGACCGCCATGGTCTCGAGCGCGTCGATCTGCTCGGTCGCGCGCATGTTGCCGAGCTGGGCGGCCATGCCGGACCCGGCTCGCGCAGCGACCATGATCGCCGTGAGGACCGGCGCCATCTCGCGCGACAAAGAGAGCGCGACGACGCCGCCGACCAGGTTTTCTGCGCCGAAGCGCCGAAAGCCGTACGCGGTCTGCACGGCGAACACCATCCCCGTGAACAAGCCCACCAGGCACACGAGGAAGATCGACTGCACGCCCACGAACTCGAGCTGCTGCACGAGCACCCCGACGCGATACGGCCTGCGAAACTGCCACATGAACGCGCTGATCCCGAGCTGCGCGAGCGTGCCCACCTCTTCGATCGCGCGCACGACGGGCTCGAACAGCTTGTCGAGGGACTGCCTCGTGACGGATGGGGTCTTCGCTTCGGGTTCGCTCAACGATGGGCTCCAGCGGCGGCATAGTCTTGCCACAGGTGAGGTCGAGTTGCTCCGACTATCCCGCGTCCGGGGCGAACACCGCCAGTGTGGGATTGGGTTCGAAGCCCAATCCAGCGGGCCACGGGCGGCTCCGACAAAACGGCCTACGGCGATCGAGCGGGCGCCGGTTTGTACACGTAGCTTCTCGGAACGCGCCGGCTCACGGCGCACAGCACCTCGTACGGAATCGTGCCGACTCGCGCGGCGATCTCCTCGGCGCGAATGAGGTCCGAGCCCAAAGCGCCCCGCTGGGAGCCGAGCAGAACCACCTCGTCGCCTACGGACACTCCCACGGTCTTGGCGATCGCCGTGACGTCGATCGACGCCATGTCCATCGAGACGTTGCCGACGACCTTCGCCCGCTCGCCGCGCACGAGCGCCTCGGCTTCGCTCGAGAGCCGCCGAAAGAAGCCGTCTGCGTAGCCGATCGGGATCGTGGCGAGCACCGTGGTCTTCGAGCAACGGTAGTTGCCCGCGTAGCCGACAGGCGTTCCGGCCGGCACCTCGCGCAGGGCGAGCACGGCGGTTCGCAGCGAGAATGCAGGCATGAGCGCGGGGCCATCGTGCGGAAACGGCGCGACCCCATAGAGCACGATCCCCGTTCGAACCAGCTCCATCCGAGCCCTCGCGAAGCGAAAGGCCCCCGCCGAGTTGCATGCGTGGCGCACAGTCGGCGTGAGCCCTGCCCGTCGCGCGGCCGCCTCGGCCTCGACGAAACGGTCGATTTGCACGTCGGTGTAGCTCGCGTCGTCGCAGTCGGCGTCGGCGAAGTGAGTCATCAAGCCATCGACGCGGACGTGGGGCATCGAGGCGAGCGCTTCGCAGGTCCTCGCGACGTCTGGGGTCGAGATGCCGAGGCGGGACATTCCTGTGTCTATTTTCAAGTGCACGCGGGCGATCTGCCCGCGGCGCGCGAAGCGCGCGAGCGGTTCGAGCTGAGAGCGGTCGAAGATCACCGGCGTGAGCCCGGCGTCGATCGCCTCGTCGAGCCCGTCTCCGTACACGCCGCTCATCACGAGGATTTGCGCGCTGATCCCGGCGCGCCTGAGCTCGAGGCCCTCTTCGACGAGCGCCACGCAGAGGCCCTTGGCGCCCGCGCGAACGAGCGCCGCGCTGACCTCGACGGCGCCGTGCCCATACGCGTCGGCTTTGACGACCCCCCACACATCCACGCCCACGTAGCGCGCGACGGACTGAAAGTTCGCGGCGATCGCAGACAGGTCGATCTCGGCGCGCGTCGGGCGCACCGCGTCGTCGATGTTCGCGCGAGGAAAGGTCGAGGTCGTCTTCGGGTCGCTGTCGTTCATCGCCGCGTAGATCTCTCGCCAATATCTCACGACGGCGGTCGATCGAGATGGGACTGGACTGACTTGCTGCGGACCGAGGCGCCGCGAGGCGCGAGGGAGCACGAGGTCAGGGCCGTCCCATCGATAGACTTAACTCGAGATGGCGCGCACTTCCTGCGGGCGCGCAGAGGATGCAATTGATCCACTGAGCCGCTACAGTCCGCGGCGCGTGAGCGACATCCGAATCACCGTCAACGGCGAAGAGAAGCGCGTCGCCGAGGGAACGACGATCGCCGCCCTCGTGGCCGCGATGAACCTCCGCGGCCCGGTCGCGGTCGAGCGCAACCGCGAGCTGGTCGTTCGCGCCGAGCACCCGTCGACGGTCCTCGGCGACGGCGACGAGCTCGAGGTCGTGAGCTTCGTCGGCGGCGGCTGATCGGCTAGAGCTCTGCCCGCGCAACACCTACCTCAGCGAGCGACCATGAACGAACCGAACAACCCGACCGAAAACGACTCCCTCGTCATCGGCGGGCGCACCTTTTCATCGAGGCTCTTCGTCGGCACAGGAAAGTACGCGTCCGTCGAGCAAACTCGCGCCGCGATCCGAGCCTCGGGCGCCAACGTCGTGACCGTCGCGGTGCGACGCGTGGACCTGAAAGAGCGGGGCGCGGGCTCGCTCTTCGGAATGCTGCTCGAAGAGAAGTTCGACCTGTTGCCGAACACGGCCGCTTGCTACACGGCCGACGACGCCATTCGAACCGCGCGCCTCGGCCGCGAGCTGTCGGGCTCGGACATGGTGAAGCTCGAGGTGATCGGCGACCCCAAGACGCTGTTTCCCGACGTCGTCGGGCTGCTCGAGGCGACCAAGGTCCTCGTGAAAGAGGGCTTCTTCGTCCTGCCGTACACCAATGACGACCCGATCACGGCCAAGAAGCTCGTCGATCTCGGGTGTCCTGCGGTGATGCCGCTCGGCGCGCCGATCGGCTCGGGTCTCGGCATTCGCAACCCGTACAACCTCCGGATCTTGATGGAGACGGTGTCTGTTCCCGTCATCGTTGATGCGGGTGTCGGCACCGCGAGCGACGCCGCGATCGCGATGGAGCTCGGCTGCGACGGCGTGCTCATGAACACCGCGATCGCCGCGGCGAAGGACCCCATCCGCATGGCGCATGCGATGCGGCTCGCCGTCGACGCGGGGCGGCTCGCCCATCGCGCTGGACGCATGGACAAACGCCTCTACGCCAACGCCTCCTCGCCGCTGCACGGGACCATCGCCTCGACGCGCGGGCACGACGCGCTCGGGATCGAATAGAGACACAACGAATCAACTTCGGTCGCACCTCCGGCGCCCCCGAGCGCGCCGCCGACCCGTCGCGACGCTGCTCTCGAACGACGCGAAATCGATGTACACCCGAGTCGCCTCTGCCTTTCTGCTCGCGCTCGTCGGCGCCCTCGCGCCGATGCAGTGCGCGTCTCGTCGACCGTACGAGCTTCGGCGCGAAGAGACGCCGGGCGAGACGCTGTGGCTGCTCGCCGAGCGCTTCGAGGCCCAGCACAACACCGAAGCGCGCGACGAGACGCTGCGCTTTCTCGTGCAGCACGCGCCTTCGAGCCGCTTCGCCGAGCGCGCGCGAGACGCGCTCGAGACCCGACAGATGCCGTCGCGCGACGACGACGCGGGCGCGCGATGAGCCGAACGCTCTGGCTCTGCGCAGACGTCGCCGCCCTCGACGCGCGGTCGCTCGAGGCTCGGGTCGCAGAGGCCGCGCGGCTCGTACGGCGCGAGGGGCTCGCAGCGACACAGCTCTATCTCTGGCTTCGCTCGCTCTCGACGATCGACGGAGCCGCGGCGCTGCGGTTGTCACGAGCCCTGCGCGGAACGTCTGCGCTCGAGGGGAGCGCGCTCGTCATCGGTGAGCGAGCCGACCTGGCAGTGCTCGCCGACGCCGACGGGGTGCACGTCACCACGCACGGGCCTGACGTTCACGCGATCGAAGCGTACTTGCGTCGCTGCGGAGCCTCTCGCATCTGGCTCTCGGGCGCTGTCCACGACCCGAGCGCTGCGCGGTCTATGGCGCGCTCCTGCGCGGTGCTCCTGGCCTCTCCGTTCGCCGCGGTCGAGGCCAAAGGGCCTCCGTTGGGGATCGCTGGCTTGAGCGCCATCGTCGCCAGCGCGCCCGCGCGCCGCACCGTCGCGCTGGGCGGAGTCGACGACGCTGCGACCGTGGCCCGAGCGATGGCCGCTGGCGCTCGAGGCGTGGCGGTGCGACGGGCGCTGTTGTCGAGCTCGTGGGAGAAGTCTCTCGCGTCGATCGCTGGCGCGCTGATCACTTGACCGAACGTCGCCGCCCTGCGAACCCTGCGGGCGATGCGAAGCAAGGCTCTCTCATGGATCGCTGCCAGCGCCGCCGCGGCGGCGATGTCCGCCTCGGCCGATGACGTCTCGGCGCAAGCGCAGCCGCGATACCTCGCGCAAATGCAGGCAGAGCTCCAGGTGATGGGGCTCGCTCCGCAGTGCGCTCCGACCAGCGCGACCGTCGGGGCGTGCTCGTTTCGCGGGCAGGCTCCAGGGCCGGACGGGCGCACGGCGAACCCGACTGCTCGACGCTTTCTCGTGGCGATGACCTACGACGATGGCTCGGACACGATCTACGTGTACGTCGAGCGCTACGCGGCGCTGCGCGCGGACGCCGCGAACGTCGCGCAAGTGTCGCGGCGCCTGCTCGAGATCAACTGGGAGACGCTGTCGGCCAAGATGGAGTGGTCGGCCTCGAGCGGCGAGGTGCGGCTGAGCGCGCTGTTGCACACGGACTCCAACTTCGACCGGCGCGCGTTTCGAAGCGTCGTTCGCTCGGTGCTCCGCGTCGCGGATCGCTACGCGGCTGAGCTCTCGCAGCTGACCGGCGCGGCGATCGGCGAGGCTCCGGCCGCGCCGACGGCCCCAACGACGCCGCCGACCACGCCTGCCTCGCCCACCTCGTCCGCGACGCCTCCCGCAAACGCGTCCAGCGGCGCGGGCAGCGCCCCTCGCCCGCCGCGCGCCAACAGCGCCGACGCCGCCGCGCGGTGAATACCATGTTTGTATGAGAGACCTTCAGTGGCCTACCTGCACATCTGAATAAACATGATTCACTGCTTAAAATTATCTCGCTTCGAGCTTGACCGCGTCGAGTCGGCGGGCTATCAGTCGAGGCGCTGAAAGATGCGGTGTGAGGGCTCGCTGCCCTCTGCCCATCGCCAAGGAGGACGACCGTTACGAGGTCCATCCTCCCGATCACGTTCACGAACACACGCCACCCAAACGAGAGGCGCGCTGCCGCGACACCCTTCCATGAAGAACACCTGGTCCAACGCGAATACGTCACACGGAGCCGAGCGCGGCCACGCAACCAGCGTGGGCGCGGGCGCCGCGACGTATCGCGCTGAGCGTCAGGGTTCGAGAATGGTCGGCGGCGCCAATACGTCGCGCGACCAGGGCAAGCAGCTGCAAGCCTCGTTTACCTGTGAAAAAGGCGTTGATCGCGATTCGATTCGACCGTTGTTCGTCAAGCTTAGTGATCCAGATGACTCCGGCGGAGTCGGCAGAGGAGTGAGCGGCTCAGGCTAGGCTCCCTCCAAGACCGACAAAGGACTCGACACTCGAGGCCGACTCCGCCCCCTCCCACGGCAGAGTCGGCCTCGTTGCATTTCGGGGCTCGACGGCGAAGGCGAAGAGCAACAGCTCGGACCGTTTGCCAGCCAGAGGAGGTGTCGGTTGCGCGGTCGGAGCCCATCGGGTTCGACCGCAGCAGACCGAGGGAGCACCGCGGATCGCACCGCGCGACGACGACGGCTGAGGCCGACGAAGGACGCGCAGGGCTCGGACTTTCATACACAGAAAGTCCGCATATCACAGCCTTGTCTAACGAATAAATCAAACAGAGAAGTTTGAGAATCAAACACTATTTATCCGCAATATCACAGCATCGATCCGGAACTCGAGAGGCAGAGAGGACGGCTCTTAACCGTCTGCGTAAGGGTTCGAGCCCCTTCGGATCGACCGACACCCGAGCAGAGGACGCGGCCAGAGGCCCACCGTCCGCTCGCTCCGAGCGCGCGAGGACCCCACAGCGGGCCCCTCGCCTTGCGCGACGGTCTCTGACAATCCCAGAAGTGACGAATGAACGACGCCCTCGTCACGGCGTCGGCTCTCCTTGGGGCACCAACCCCGAAGAGAGCTGACGCCGTGAACGAGGGCCCACCAGGGGACTGTCCTGATTTGCCGAACGCCGAGGATCTTCGAGGCGTGAGGAAGGACGAAATCAGGAGAGTCCCCGAAATGAGGGACTGTCCTGATTTGCCGAACGCCGAGGATCTTCGAGGCGTGAGGAAGGACGAAATCAGGACCGTCCCCGCCATTGGCGGAGTAGCTCAAGGGCTGAGCGGCTGGCTGTTAACCAGTATGATGTGGGTTCGAATCCCTCCTCCGTCGCTGTCGTTCGCGGCGCACGTGCACGGGCAATCCTGCACGGCGCGCCGGTTTGGAAACCATGTGTAGAAGGTCCGCACGCCTGGCTGAAGACCAGGAGGACTCGGTTCGATTCCGAGGGTTTTCGCTGTCGATTCGCTCGGAGATAGCACGCGCTACGAGCGCTCGTTCGCCTTCGCGCGACCGAGTCGACGAGCGTGCCACGGGGCTGTCGTCAAAAGGGAAGACGCGAGTCTTGCACACTCGAAATGAGGGTTCGATTCCCTCCCGCTCCACTTTCTTCTCTCACGGATGGGCCGGCAAAAGAGCGCCACGGCCGCTGTAAACGGTTCGGTTCTACGAACACCTGGGGGTGCGAGTCCCTCCCCATCCACTGTCATGCCACGGGCACGCGAGTTGATTTCGTGTGTCATTGGCTTCTTTCGGTTCTCACAAGGAGTGCTCTACCATGGCGCGATTCGCGATGGCGAAGGGGGCTCCGCCGGCGAACAAGTCGCAGGCGGCGGCCTCCGACGTGACGGTCAACCGGGCAGGCGGCGAGGCGTTTTCGATCAGCGACCCGTCGCTGCGCATGCTGACCATGCTCGGCAGCTCGTTCTTCAACGAGCCCAACTACTACGGCAAGAGCGCGGACGGCGAGGACGCCGCGCTCGGACTCTCGGGGGACGCGGCCAACCTGCTCGAGACCGCAAAGCAGATCGCGCGCGGAGACAACCCGCGAGACCTGCTCGCGCTCGCCCTGTGGGCGCGCACCGAGATGAACGTCCGCTCGACGCCGCAGGTGCTCCTCGCGCTCGCCGCGAGCGAGCCGAAGACCAAGCCGTTCGTGCGCCAGTACGCTCGAAAGATCGTGCAGCGCGCGGACGAGGTCCGCCAGGTGTTCGCCGCGTACCTCGCGCTCTTCGCGGGAGGCGTCGCGCAGAACAAGCGCGGCCAGAAGCTGCCCAACTCGCTCAAGCGCGGGCTCGCCGACGCGATCGGCAAGTTCAGCGAGGCGCAGCTCATGAAGTACGACTCGGCCGATCGGCCCACCTTCAAGGACGTGCTCCGTATGATCGACCGCGGAAAGGACTTCGGTCTCCCGCAGCCGGTCTACAAGTACCTCGTCTCTGGCGAGGTGGTGGACGCCGCGGCGACGCCCGTGATCGCGGCCCGAAAGGCGCTCGCGAAGAAGACGTCGTTCGACGCCGAGGCCCTCGCGTTGATCGCGGCTTCCCACGCAAACTGGGAGGTCGTGCTCTCGCAGTTCGGCGGCTCGAGCCGAGCCGTGTGGGACGCGGTGCTTCCGCAGATGGGCTACATGGCCTTGCTGCGAAACCTGCGAAACATGCTGCAGGCCGGCGTCGATCCCGAGCCGCTCGCAAAGCGCCTCTCGGATCCGCGCGAGGTCGCGAAGTCCAAGCAGCTTCCGTTTCGCTTCTACACGGCGCACAAGATGCTCGTGGACGCGGGCTTGCTGAAGGGCAAGAACGCAGTCGTGGCGAGCGCGCTCGAGACCGCGCTCGAGCACGCTGCGAGCGCGCTGCCGCGGCTGACGGGCGTGACGGTGATCGCGTCGGACAACTCGGGCTCGATGAGCTCGCCGGTGTCCGCCAAGAGCATCGTGACGCACCAGGCCGCCGCCAACATGCTCGCGGCGATCGCGCAGCGCGTGTCGGACGACGGGCATGTCATCGTGTTTGGTGAGAGCGCTCGACTGGTGCCCGTGACCGTGAGCGACTCGATCCTGACCGCGATGAGCAAGCAGGCGAGCACCAACGTCGGCCACGCGACCAACGCGCACAAGGTGCTCGAGGTGATGCTCGAGAAGAAGATCGTGGCAGACCGCCTCGTGCTCTTCTCGGACATGCAGTGCTACTCGAGCAGCGGCGGACCGGAGACCTTCTCCGGCGCCGTGGCGAAGTACCGAAGCACGCTCAACCCGAAGCTTGTGGTTCACTCTGTGGACCTGGCGGGCTACGGCACGAGCACGCTCTCGAGCGCCGATCCGAGGGTCAACCTCGTGAGCGGCTTCTCGGAGAAGATCATGCGAACCGTCGTCGAGTTCGAGCGAGCGCTCGACGCGACCGCGGTTCCCGCGAGCAACGAGGGTGCGCAGACGGTGCCGGCGACGGACAGCGTCCGCGTGCTCGCGACGCTCGACGACATTCGCGCGCGGTTCTGAGCGAGCGCGTCGAGGTTCGAGAGGACCCCCGCGCCGCATAGGCGCCGAAAACTCCACGGCATAACAAGCGAGTTGGAGTTGCAAATCGAGAGAAGAAACCACGTTTGTCACCAAGCCGCGCGGCGGCCCCCACCCGCGCTGCCGCGCGCCCCGCCCCCGCCTGGAACGGCAGGGGCGGCGGCTTGGCGTTGATGAATCCTGGGAATTGTCT
>LNEO01000031.1 GCA_001465015.1 Deltaproteobacteria bacterium Ga0077539
CTCGATGCCAAACGTCGCTTCGTCAATCGATTTGCAACTCCCAATCGCCGTCTCAGCGGTGCAGTGTTCGGCGCCTCTGGGAGATCCGGGCATCTCTTTCGCTCGTGAGCAGGATGGGAATCACACCCTCTGTCCCCTCTGATTCGCGCGCTGCTCGGAACGGTATCCGCCAGCAGCGTCAGCGCGTGCGCGTGCCGCGAGTCCCTGGTGGTGATCGCCATCCGCGACGACCAGGTCCCCCCGGCGCGAGCATTTCGCCCGATGCTCGGCAGCTCACGAGCGAAGAGTGCCAGTCCCTCTGCGGCGCGGACGCGCGAGCGTGTCGGCTCGTCCTGCTGTGCTCGTGGCCCAACGCCACCGCGCCCACGTGTGTGGCGGCGCGTTTCTCGTGGGTCGACAGCGGGGCGGGCCCACGGACCACCACCGTGGGCGTTCAGTGCGAGGTGAGCTCGTGCTTCAGCGGCGGACGTTGATCGTCTTCAGCGCGCCGTTCGTAACCGTCGCTGCGCCCTCTGTCGGTGGTCGCGCGCAGCGCACCTTTCGCCGTGAGTCTTCGAGCGGCGCCCAGCACGGGGTGTGTTCACCCCGTGCGAGCCCCCCCCGTCAGTTCCATGGGGCTCTTCTCCCCGCGCGAACACGGCATCATCGACCCCTCTCACCCCCGCCCCCTCCCGCGCGGCTCAGTCCCTCGAGCTCATGAAGAGCCGCAAGAGGAACATGAACAAGTTGCGGAGCTGCACGAGCAGCGCGAGCGCGTCGCCGACGGGGTCGTCCATCTCGCTGTTGCGGAAGATGTAGCTCGTCACGTAGAGCAGCATCGCCATCGTGATGAGCGCGCCGATGCCCGCGACGGCCAGCGAGAACGCCTCGCTCTGAAACACGAAGGTCAGCAAGCACGCGGCGAACAACGCCCAGACGGCCATCGACAAGAAGCCCTTCAGGTAACTGAAGTCCTTCTTGGTCACGAAGACGTAGCCGGTGATTCCGCCGAAGACCGCGAGGGTCATGATGCCCGCGTCTCGTACGGGAGCGGCGCTGGCGGTGAGCCCCAGCTCGCCCTTGATGCTCGCGACCCACACCATCGGCGCGAGGTCGAGGCCCATCAGCGCAGCCACGCCGAAGAGCGCGATCACGTTGACGACCTTCACCTTGCTCACCCAGCTCGCGATGAACGTGCTCACGAAGAGCGCGCCGAACGCCGCCCACATGAGCGCCGGCGTCTCGAGCATGGTGTAGACCATCGCCGGGACTTCGACGGTCCGCCCGTCACGGAGCGGAAGCGTCTGTGTTCCGAACAGCTCGCTGGTGATGAGCCCGCCGCTGACGATCGCGGCGAGCGCGCTCATCCCGAGGAGCCCGTACACTTTGCGCAGGTACTTCACCTTCTCGAGGGTCATCGACTGACCGGGGGCGATGCCTGCGGCGGCGTTCGCGTTCCACGGTTGGGCGCTGGGGTTGGTGTTCATCGCGGCGCCTGCCGCTGCGAACACGCCACCCGCCGCAGCGCCGCCAAAGGCCCCGCCACCTTGCGGTGCGCCGCCTTGCGGAGCGCCGTAGCCACCTTGCGGTGCGCCGTAGCCGCCTTGCGGGGCACCACCCTGCTGCCCGCCGTAGCCACCTTGCGGGGCGCCGTACGCTTGCTGCGGCGCCGGCGCTTGCTGCGCGCCCATCGCGACGGCCTTCACGTGATACCCGCCCTGCGGCATGGGAGTGACCTGCAGGCTCAATCCCTGCGCGGCCACCTGCTGCTGCCACGCTTGAATCGTGGCCTGGTCCTGCTGCGGGTTGCCTGTGTTGATCGTGGTTTCCCAGCCGGTACTCATGCTTGCATCACTCCTCCGGTCGAACTCCTTCAGCGTGCCCGTTCGAACAGCGAACAGCGCGCGCGAGAGACCTGCGCCGTCCGATGTAACGCGGACACGCCCGATGCGCCAACTTCACCGACGAAGCGCGTCCCCCGTCCGAGACAGCCAATGTCCCGCCCCCACGCTCACGACGACGGTGAACGACGTCAGCGAAGCGACCAGTGCGCGTAGTACAAGCGACGGGCGAGGCCACCGGAATCGCTCCCCGAGAACACCATGTGTACTTGATTCGATTGAAAAATTCCCGGTGAGCTCCGCGGGTCGATCAGCGTGTAGCCGTAGATCGAAACGTCCGCTGGGTGGGTCCCTCGCACGGCCACTTCGGACCAGCTCCAGGAATCTCCACGATTCGTGCTCACTCCGACGTGGACCCTCGCGCCCGTGCCCGTCGCCACGAGCACGAGCGTGCCGTCGTCGACGAGCTGCAGCCTCGCGTACGTGTCGAAGCACCGCACGGGGACCGAGTCGAACCGGTCGCCCCCGTCCGAGCGAAAGAGCGCAGTGCAGACCGATCCAGCGCGGCGTTGGTACGCGAGGGCGTAGATCGTTCCGTCGCGCGTGACCTCGAGGTCCGAGGGAAACGCGCCGATCATTCCTGCGCCCACGGGGACCTCGGGCACGACGCGAATGACTCTCGCCGCGCCGCCTGCGCCCAGCGAAAACAGCGACGAAGCGGGATAGCCCGCGTTGCTTCCTCCGCTGCGATCGAACTCGCCGGCGAACAAGAGCGCGCGCGCTCCGTCCCACGCCGACAGGGGATAGAGCAACGCGCGCCCCGCTTCGGACAGCGTGGCCACCGTCGATCCCGCCGCGCCGCTCGAGCGAAAGACCACGCGATTGTACGCAGCGTCGAGCAAGGACCACTGGACGTCGTCGTTGGGCGCGACGGCGATGCCCGCGTATCCGTTGCTCTCCGCCGTCCACTCGCTGTAGTTCGCGTAGGTGTCCCAGCGCAGCGCGCCGCTCGCGTCACGCGCGCTGAAGACGAAGCGGTAGTACCGATTGTTGAGCCCGTTGGTCCCCGCGCCGCCCGCGAAGCACGTCGCGTCCACGCCGGGAGACGACCGCAAACAACCAAACGTCACGTGCAGCGCTCCGGCGCGGGTCATCACGACTCCGGGCGGCTGGTGAATGTTCTGAAAGCGCGCGACCTCCGTCCACGCTCCGCCCGATCGTGCCCGACGCAGCACCGCGGCGTAGCGCGACGACACTGCGTCCGCAGCGTGCGTGTACACCGCGTAGAAGAATCGATCGTCGCCGACGAGCTTGGGCAAGTGCGCGTTCCACGTGGGCGGAGTCGCCGCGCCAGCGCTCGATTCGAAGACGACCTCCGCCGCGATCTCCGACGGAACGACCACCCCCATCCCTGCGTCGACGACGTCGTGGGCAACCGTTCGATCACCGCCCACGTCGCTCACGTTCACGTCGCTCGAGAGTGCGTCGCCAGCGTCCGCGAGGCCATCGTCTTGCGCGAGCGAGTCCAGGGCCGAGACATCCTCGACAACGTCGCTGCGCCGCACGTCGGCCCCCGCGTCGTTGGCCACCTCTCCGCTGCAGCCCATGAAGAGAAGCCCTGTCGCAGTGGTCGCGACGAGCGTCCACGGTCCGCGCACACGCATGAATCGATCGTCGCACGAAACTCAGCGCGGCGCGAACGCGCGAAGCTGCAGCGCGACGAGCCCCGCGACGGTGGCGCGCATCTCCGCGAGCGATCCGACCGTCCCCGACAGCCAAGCGAAGAGCACCATGAAGTACGCAGCAAAGAGGTTGAACGCCGCGGGAGACGCAGGAACGTCCACCAGCTCGCCCCGCTCGCTCGCCGCTCGAAGCAATGAAGCGAGCCTCGAGAGCAGCCCCTGAGTCAGCGCCTGGATCCGATCGGCGTTGGGCCCACGCGAAGTGGCTACGGCGCGAACAAACGCCAAGCCCAGCCCGCGCGGCTGCGAGAGATACAGCTCGTAGAGCGACGCGAACACGTCGGTGACCTGCGCGTCGATCGGCGCCTTCGCGGTGATGGTCGCGAAGGCCTCGTCCGTCGCGCGCGCGAGCCGGTCGTGCATCACCAGCAAGAGCAGGTGTAGAGAAAGAGCGTTCCCTTCGCGACGCCCGCGCGCTCGGCGATCGTGTTGGTCGAGCTCGCCTCGAAGCCCTCGCGCGAGAAGACCTCCCACGCCGCAGCGGCGATCCGCTCGCGCTTGTCGAGCTTGTTGCGCTCGCGCGCCCCGCCATCGGAAGCATCCTCGCGCCGCGCGATGGGGCGCTCCGCCGTCTTCTTCTTGGTGACTCTGGTCATCGAGGTACGCGTTTGTATACGTAAAAATCTCTGACGATCATGACAAATCAGCAAGACATCCATCGAGAGGACCTTGCAAAACTGACCCGGGTCATCTAAAAGTGACTCAGGTCAGTTTTCGACGCTGGCCGAGGAGAGACCACGATGACGATCACCCCGAACGACTCGTACGACCCAGCGATGACGATGCG
>LNEO01000032.1 GCA_001465015.1 Deltaproteobacteria bacterium Ga0077539
TGCGCCCACTGTCGTTCTGCTCATTCGGCGCGCGGCAGCGCGGGTGGGGGCTTCAGCACTGCGTCCACTGTCGTTGCACTCGCTGGCGCGCGGCAGCGCGGGTGGGGGCTGCGAAGCAGCTCTGTGCCGATCGCGTTCGACGACGATTTTCACTCGCAGAACTTGGGCAACGATGAGAGCCAAGGGGAGATCCATCGAGTTTCGGTCGCGTTTCTTCGCACGAAGGTGCAACGAGGAATGGGCGCCCCGGCTGTCGTCGTATGGAAGTCGATGCACCCAACCGCAATCACACCCGATCCGGGGTGGGGCAGCGATCGCTTCCTCAGAGACGCTCACCGTCGCCGAATTAGAGCCAGTGACCACTTAGACTTGCCTTTGATCATTCGAGAGATTCCCGCCGCAACGAGCGCTTCTGCGTCGCCGCGAGGTTCATTCGCCAGCGTCGTCCGCCCAGAAGTCTCGAAGCCTCACGGACCTCTCACGAATCGCCGAAAGCGCGAGACTTCGGCGTTGACTGTGCAATAGTCGGTGGCGTAAATTTCATCTTTACATCGATCGGCATCTCGCCGTCGAAACCTGATTCCGCCTGAACTTTTCTTCAAACCATCGAGGATCGCGTTGAAATCACCAGCGAAAACTCAGAGCATCTTGCTCGTTGGCGCATTGCTCGCCGGGCAGCTCTCGGGCTGTGCCATCGGTCAGAGCGTGCTCGCTCCACTCGCCGATGGCGGCGACGCCGCGGCAGACTCGCGCATGGACGTCGGCGCGACCGATATGGGCGTGTCCGAGGACACCGGCGTCGACACGGGCGTGACCCAGGACACTGGCGTCGACACGGGCGTGACCGAAGACACCGGTGGCGATAGCGGCGTGACCGAAGATACCGGCGTCGTCGTGGATACCGGCGTCGATACGGGCGTCGTCGTGGACACCGGCGTGGACACCGGCGTGGACACGGGCGTGGATACTGGCGTGGACACCGGCGTGGACACGGGCGTGGACACGGGCGTCGATACCGGCGTCGATACCGGCGTGTGCCCAGCCGGCCAGGTCCGCTGCGGCGCCGCTGGTTGCGTCAACACCAGCACCAGCGTCGCTCACTGCGGGTCGTGCAACACGGCGTGTCCGACGCCCCCCAACGCGACGCCGACGTGCGCTGTCGGGGTGTGCGGATTCACGTGCAACACTGGCTTCGGCAACTGCGATGGCAACGCGGCAAACGGCTGCGAAGCTGTGCTGGCCTCCGATCGCTCGCACTGCGGACGCTGCGCGAACGCGTGCGCCGCGGGCGCGACCTGCCGCGCGGGAATGTGCGAATGCCCGCTCGGCACCACGATGTGCGCCGGCACCTGCGTCGACATTACGAGCAACACGAACAACTGCGGCGCCTGCGGCACTCGCTGCACGGGCACCGACGTCTGCGCCGGCGGCGTGTGCAGGCCGATCTGCGCGAGCGGGTTCACGTTGTGCGGCACGCAGTGCGTGCGGCTCGGCGACGACGTGAACAACTGCGGAGTCTGCGGTCGTCGTTGCGCGAGCAGCGAGACGTGCTCTGCGGGCGTTTGCACTCCAGTCATGTCCATCGATCCGATCGGCTGCGCGGATGGACGGCGCGACGCGTTCACCAACACCGCGACCTTCCCCAACATCGCGGCCTGCGCTGGACCGTGGGGATTGCCTGGAATTTTCCCGGCGATTCCTCGGGCTGCGTTGCCGGCGTGCGCGACGCTCGGCGACGACTCGATGACCGCGCCGGCGAACGGAGCGGGCTGCGCGTCGTCCAACTTGTGTGCGCCGGGCTGGCGCATCTGCAACGGCGGCGACATCACGACCCGCACCGGTCCGATGGCCTGCGGCGCCACCGCGGATTACCCCGCCGGAACGTTCTTCGCAGCATCCGTGTCGGGAACGGGCTGCAACCGATGCGCCCTCCGATCGAACACCGTCACGGGCGCGGCCTGCACCTCGTCGAACTGCGCTGCGGATTGCCGGGAGTCCGGCGACCTCAACAACGACTTCTTCGGCTGCGGCGTCATCGGCACGGGCGTCACTGCGCCGTGCGACGGCCTCAATCGTTCGTCCGGAGACAACTGCACTGCGCTGACCGCTCCTTGGGTCTGCGGCGGTTCGGTCTCCGAGAGCCGCACCGTGACCAAGACCGGGTCCGCCGCGGGAGGTGTCCTGTGCTGCCGCGACTGACCTCCTCCGACGCCAACGCCAAGCATCACGGAAAGCGAGCTCGCGTTTCGATGCAGAAATCCCTCAAAAAAACTTGCTCGATGCTCAGCGTCGCGGCCGTGTCCCTCTCTGCGCTGCTCGCAGCGAGCGAGTCCCACGCGCAGATCGGACTTCACTCCTTCGCCGTCCGCGGCGAGGTGGGCGCGGGGCTGATGGTCGCGGACGTGCAGCGCATGCAGCTCGGCTACGACAGCGCGTTGATTCAAGCGACAGGGCGGCTCGCGTTCAACTTCATCGACCCGCTGTCCATTCAGCTCTCGGTGCACAACGGGTTCTTCTTTACGTCCGTCACGGGCGCAGAGATGGGCCGCACGCTCGCGTTTCAGGGCGGGCTCCGCCTCGAGCCCATGCTCGGTCGCGTCGGAAGGCTCTGGCTCGACGGCAACGCTGGCCTCGTGATGACCGGAGCGCAGCAGCAGTTCGGCTTCGACGCGGGACTCGGCTTCGAGTTTCAACCGGTGAGCGTCTTCGCGTTCGGGCCGTTCGCGCGGTTTCACTACGTGATGCACGACCCGATGATCAACGTGCCGTCGGACGCGATGTTTCTCTCGTTCGGCCTCTCGTTCACGCTTCGCGCGCCGCGGCCCGCAGCGCCGCCTCCGCCCGCGGACACCGACCGCGACGGCGTGCTCGACCCCGACGATCAATGCGTGGACGTTCCACAGGGAGATCACCCAGACCCCGCGCGTCGCGGCTGTCCGCTCGGCGATCGCGATCGTGATGGCGTGCTCGACCCCGACGATCAATGCGTGGACGTCGCGCAAGGCGATCACCCAGACCCTGCTAGGCGCGGTTGCCCGCTCAACGACACCGATCGCGACGGCGTCTTCGACAACGAAGACCAATGCGTCAACGAACCGCAAGGCGAGCACCCCGATCCCGCGCGCCGCGGCTGCCCCGACGGCGACGCCGACAGTGACGGTGTCCTCAACGCGCAGGATCAGTGCAGGGATGTTCCCGCGGGAGCGCACCCAGACCCGGCGCGCGCGGGGTGCCCGACTCCGGATCGCGACAACGATACGGTGCCGGACAACGTCGACCACTGCCCCGATCAGGCTGGCGCGCCGCACCCCGATCCCAACCGCAACGGCTGCCCAGGCCTCGTGCGCGTCTCGGGATGCCAGATCCAGATCAACTCGCCGGTGTTCTTCGCGACCAACCGAGACGCGATCTTGCCGCGATCCTTCCCTGTGCTGCAGGCGGTCGGCGACGCGCTTCGGGCGACTCCCGACATCCGTCGTGTCTCGATCGAGGGACACACCGACGACGTGGGCGACGACGCCCGCAACATGGACCTGTCCAACCGCCGCGCCGCGAGCGTTCAGCGCTGGCTCGCAGAGCACCAGGTCGAAGCCAATCGCCTCGAGTCGCACGGCTTCGGCGAGACGCGACCGCTGCGTCCCGTCGACGGGCTCCGTGGCCGCGCGCAACGGGACGCGCGGGCGCAGAACCGCCGCGTGGACTTCCGCATCGTCGACCCGGTGTGCCGTGACGGCGCCGCGACGGTGGCTCCCGCGCCGTGAGGCGTAGCGACGAGTGAAACGCACGCGACGCTACGCCTGCGCGACCCGTGAATGAGCGGTGTGCGATCATCGTCGAGCAACCCATGATCGAGTCACGAGCGAGGGACGAGCGTCGACGCGCGCGTCACGGTGGTCGTATGTTCGGGCGAGTCGCGGCGCTGCTTGCGGCGCTGGTGGCAGCTTCTTGGCTCCGAACGAGCGAGACCGACGCGCAGCGGGCGCCGTTGTTGGTGCTCTCGTCGCAGCCGCTGCGAGACCGCGGCCGACCCGCGCCGCGCGGCGTGTGGGTCGACGAGCTGCGAATCGACGACGACGGCAGCTTCGTGCTCGAAGGGCGCTCGGGGCGGCTCGGTCGCGGGCAGCTGACCGCGCTGCGTGCCGCGCTTCAACGAGCGCGGTGGTCGTCCGCGAGGCCCGAGGTTCAGTGCGAAGCGATCCCCACGGTGCTCCGTCGCGCGCAGTCGCAGCGAAGGAGCGTGCTCTGGGAGACTCCGTGCGGGAGGGTGCCGCACCCGTCGGTCACGCAGGCGATCGAGCGTGCTCGATCGATGGCGGCCGCCGCTTCGAGCAGCGCCCAACCGAGCGACGCGGGAACGCCGTCCAGCGCCGACGCGAGCGCTTCAGTCACAGACGCCGGGGTCTCGACGCCCTCCCGCTCGAGCGACCCTCGCGCGTGCACGGGGCCGGGCCAGTGCGTGCTCGCGTGTCCCGAAGTCGCCGGCTGCTGCGGAAACCCCTGCGGGTGCCGCGCTGCGATTCACCGCGACCACCTCGCGGACTTCACCGCGCAGTACGCGAGGACGTGCGATCGGGCGCCGCGCTGTCCCGCCATGGGGTGCGCGTTCGAGCAGCGGTCAGCGGCGTGCGTCGCCGGTCGCTGTGTGACCGTGCCCGGCGTCGGGTTTTGAACGCTCGCGCCGCGCTCGCGTCGTAGCCGGGCGGCCTCGAGCACCGAGGGCGGAGTTGTCACGGCGTTGCAGCGGCGCGGAGCACCCTCGCACCCTGCCTGATGCGCTCGATTTCTCCCGACTCGCACCCTGGCAACCATCTTTCACGAACGGATCGTTCGGGAAGGCACCGTGGCACCCTGCGTTAGGGCCCTGTGACTCGTGTAAGGGCACCGTCGGACCCTGCGCGACGGCAAGGCGGCAGCACGAGGAGTCGACAAGACCGACCGCCGTCGGCGAAGGGGGTCGGGGATGCGCATGTGCTCTGCGGTTTCACCGTGGTTTCCACCACTTCAACTGCGCTCGCAGCAAAGTCCATGCTTTCCTCGACGTACCGCCGCGCGAAACCTCCAGAGTCCAAATAGTCTCGCTTGTGACTCTACCGATGCCTCGACCCTTGTCGACTTCACTAGTTGTTTCAACGCATTCTGAGTGTTGCCAGAAATCGACGGACTCGGCTTGACGCCGCCACCACACTATGAAGAAAAAGTTGATCTGTCACTGGCGACGCTGCGGTGTGCCGCGGGTTGTCGGGGGCGGAGGAGAGACGTTGCTGTGGGCACGGGACTGCGGGTGTGACAACAACGCGGTGCGCTTCGAACACAGCTATTTGAAAGACCGAGTGAACGAGCGAGTGAGCACACGGAAGTCTCACGAACTTCGAGCGCACCGTAACGGGTCTTGCGCTTCGAAGTCTCGTGGCGCGCGCGAGGTCACCATGACGACTCGTGCCGCGCGTCATCACGCCGACGAACCCAACCGAAAGGAAGACGATCAGCATGCGAGGGAGTGACTGTGACTGCAATGGTAGCGGACCCAACACAGGGTTTCGTGAAAACGACTCCAACGTAGGACCCGCGATCGACGCATCCAGAGTGTTGTTTCGCGTCGGCGCGAGCAGCAAAGTCAGCGATGCGCTCCATGCGATCTCGATGGTCAAGGCGTCTCCGGTGATCGGATCGGTGACGGCCGCGGACGCCGCGAGCATGAGCGTTCAAGTGCAGCGTATGGTGAGCGTGCCGCAGCCCAAGAGCTACACCATCGCGTCGAACGACGTCGAGGACGTGCGAGGCGCGCTCGACTCAGTGCAGACCTTCACGCTCGCGCGACTCGGCGGTCGCGTTCGCGTCGCGACGATCGATCAACGAGTGACCGTGGCGGGAAGCTCGCAAGACTTCGCCGACCTCCAGTTGCAGAACGCAGCGATTGGCCTCTTGCGTCGGCTGGATCGCGAGATCGGCCGCGGAGAGGATGGCGGGGCAAATCCTGGCTTCGACGGGTTGAGCCAGCTCGCAGCCGGAAGAACGAGCGTGTCTACGGACCTCGCGACGGACCTTCGCCATCTCATGACGCTGATCACTCCGAACGGCAGCGCGGGAACGGGCGAGGGAATCGACTGCTTCTTCGGCGGGCCGCTCATGCTGCGACGGCTGATCGCTCTCTCGATCTCGCAGTCGAACGCTGGCGAGTGGAAGCGCGACACGCGTACGGGGCGACTCGTGTTTCATTACCTCGGAATTCCGTACTATCGAACCGATGCCGTCGAAGAGGCGACTACGACTGGAGGGAGGATCTTCGGTGCCAATCTCGGTCCCACCGGTCTGCAGCTGCTGCATGCGTTTGGCACCTCGGACTCGTTCGGCATCGTCGCGGAAGAGACACCCGTCACCGCCGCGACGGGTACGAGAGAAATCACGGTTCACGGCGCATGGACCCTCGTGCTCTGGGAGCCCGAAGCGCTCTATGAACTCACGAGCATCGACCTCACATCACTGTGAGCGCCCTGTGGCCGGGAGTTCATCGCGTGACTCGCCGAAGATGACACTCGACAACACCCCAGTTGCCTTCGCCGGAAGAATCCCGATAATCCAAACATCCACGGTATACGAGGACGTCTCCCGAACGACGGAATACTCCGCTGAATCGAGCGTCGAATCGCCCAAACGGCGCACGTCTCCAGAGAGACGGCGCTGCGTACTCCGCCAGCCTCGGCGTGTGGACTCTCCCATCGAACGCAGGGACAAAGTCTCGATTGACCGTCAGCTCGGGTGGATCAAGCTCGAGCACTCCCCAAATCGAGACCATCGAAGGATCGGTCTGGGATGCCTCGAACTCGAACTGGCAGAACAATGGTGACCAAATCTCCCTCCGCGGTGGTCCTGCGATGGGCGTACCGCATTCGCCGGCTTCGTGAACCACCGACAAGAGCCTATGTCCCCGCCACGTCCCGATGAAAGCGCTTCGGATGTCGACGTTCGCAACTGGCCGAAGATCAAGGTCCTCGAGCTCGGTGCGAGCGCCGCAACCCGCCGTCACCGCGAACACCATCAAGAAGAGCGATTTAATTTCGACCACACCCGTTCGGTTCATCACCGCTCCGTGCGTCGACGCTAGCATCACTCGTGAGTCCGTCAAGACTGCTACCAGGTAAGGAGAAGCGACATGTACGCAGACCTCATTGTCCGCGAGAACGTGATCAAAGACCTACTGCTCGCCATGCTGTCGCGAACCGAGACCTTCGCGCGCGATCGGGCATCTTTCAGCTTCCGCGAGATCTGCTCCTGGAGTGCGACGAACCTCGCCACGCCGT
>LNEO01000033.1 GCA_001465015.1 Deltaproteobacteria bacterium Ga0077539
TGTGTCCAGGTCGTGTCGCACGATGTCGATGCGCGCGTGTGGATCGTTGGGGCATCCGTTGGGCGTGAGCGTGTCGGCGCTGTAGTCCGTGTACACGATCCAACGGCCACGGACCGCGGAGATGGTCTGGCTCGCGTCGTCATCGGTGATCCGCCGCGGGGGTTGGCCCGCGTCGAGCTCTTCGAGCGTCGCGAGAGCGATGTCCATGCGTTGCGGGCAGAGCGAGCCGCGCTGCGCGAGGTTGAGCGACAGTCGATGGCCGTTGGTCGGATCGATCGAGATCCGCGTGACGATGTTTGGCAGGGCGGGAGCGAAGCGAACGCGCGTCGCGCCGTCGCGTTCGGTGAATGCCCAGAGCGCGGTCGCACCCGTCTCTTGATTTTCGGTGCGCCACCATGCCACGTCGTCGCCGCCCGCAAACTCCACCACGCAACGGCAGTTGGTCAGATCGCGAGGAACAGACTCGCCGTCCCGCAAGTAACGGATGTCCGCGAGCGACGTGTTGTCTGCGTACGCCATCCACGCGTACCCGTTCGATAGGCGGGCGGGTTCGCGGATGCCGTTTAACGTGCCTCGGCCGTACATGAAGCGTTCTCCGTAACGAACACACGAACGCCCGGTGGTCCGATCAACTTCGTGAAGTTGGGACAGATATTCGCTGCGCGCGCGATCGTAGGCTGCCACTGCTAGCGCGTACGGTCCTCCATCCGCTCGAACTCCATAGGTGACGGACGCGTGGTTCGAAGGGCTAAATGGAGGAAGGAGTGAATCGCCGACCTCGTAAAACTGACCAAGCGAAGTGAGGTTCCGCTGTCCAATTCTGGCACGCAGAACACTGACGCCGACGGTGAACTCCAACAAGTCACCTTCTTCGTAGATGGAGCTCGGCTCGAGCTCAGACATCATCGAGCAACCGCTTCCGCAGCCACCCCCATCGACTCGAAACCGCGGCTCGTTTGGCACCTCTGCCGGCAGCATTCGACACGGCCACTCTTCAACGTCGACGGGCACTCCGCTATCGACGTTTGACCCGTCTACTCCGCCCTCCGCTCGCACTACGTCCGCCCGCTCGCTCGTCGCGTCGGTGTTCGTGACGTCTGCAACGGGCGTTCGAGGACACCCCGAGAGCCAGAGCACACACGTAATCGAGGCGAGCGCACGATTCATGGCGATTACTCCGAAACCTCAGCAAACTCGAGGCGGCTATCGACGCGACGCACACGATAGCGTCCGACGCGCTGCGGAGCGTCGAGCACATAGGACCGCGCGCGGTGCGCTCCGAGGCGACGAATCGTTCCGCTGACGAGGGCGGTGGTTTGCGTCGAAGGCGCCCATTGCAGCGTCTGCGTGATTCCGCTTCGCTGCCCCACCACTGCGAAGAAGTCGCCCACCGCGCGGCCGACGATGCGATCGCCCGCGAATCGCGTGACGCCGAGGATCCGCGAGCGTGCATCAGCGTCCGGATCGATGGCGACCACCGTCGCGTTCTGCGCGAGCCACAGCGTCCCGTGGTCGTCGACGGACACCGAGCGTTGCGACGCGAGCCGTCGCAGCACAGGAGACAACAGACGATCGATCACTCGGCACGCAGCCAGCGGAAGCCGATCCGCCGCGGCCTCTTGCATCGTCGGCGGCTCGCTCTCGAGCCCTTGCAACCCGTACTGCGCTTTGACCCGCTGAATACGCCCTCCGACCAGGCCCATGTATTCGAGTCCGAGCGTCGTGTCGGCCACGATGACCCTGGGCGTGCTGAGCAGTCGAACGACTTCTCCGCACGTCTCGACGGTCAAAGCCGTCGAGAAGTCACCGCTGCCCAGATAGGCGACGGATCGACCGAGCCCGACAGTGAGCCCCTCGCGGCCCAGCGCGAGCGCGGTGATCGCCTCGGGCGCGAGCAACTCGCGGACGAGCGTCGGCGTGCCGGACAAGTCGTACTCGCGCAGCACGCGCCCCGACGCCGCCACGAGCCGCGCTTCGAACGTGGCCCAGTGCTGCACTCCATCGAGCTGCGTCGCGGTGACAACCGCTCCCGTGCTGTTCGCGCACTGGGTGCTCGTCGATCCGCACTGCGACGCCCCGACGCCAAACGTCCAGTCGTCTTGCAGCTGACAGGGGACGCCGAGCGCGACCGGCTCGCCCCCGCAACGAGTCGAGCTACCAGCAACCACAGGCGCATAGATCGACGCGAGTGTTGAAAATGCACCCACAAATGACGTCGGGCCCGGCGCGCTGTGTTGCGTCGGAACGATGAACAGCGCCCCGTCCGCGACGCCGATTCCAGCACCCAACCCGCTGGGCGTCCCGACGTTGCGCGTTCGAAGCACGTCGAACGAGAGCAGGTCGAGCTCGACGAGCTGGTCCGACGAGGGCTGAGCGACGTCCGACGGCGCGACATCGCCGCCGTACAAGTACACGCGCGACGCCTCGATCGAAGCCCTCGCGTTCGCTCTCGGAGCGATGCCAGACAACGCGTGGTGCTGCTCGATTCCTGTGGACAACTGCTGCGCCCACGCGTCATCGAGGCGACGTCCCTGCTCGTCGAAGCCGCCATAGACGAAGACGAAATCCCCGTCGAAGGCGATCGCCGCGTCCGTTCTCGCGGCGATGCTCGACGCGACCTCGATCTGTCTCCATCGTCGCGTCGAAGCGTCGAGCAGCCAGAGGTCCGCGGCGAGACCCGTCGGCGTTCTACCTCCGAAGAGCGCGACCTGGCGGCCTGCGGGATCAGCGGCGAGCGACGCGTGCGTTCGCGCTCCGGGAGAGGGAGGCACGTCGGTGTTGGTCGAAGGAGGAGGAGGCAGCAGCGAGAAGCGCTGCCACTCCATCGCGCGTTGTTGATTCTGTGGGTCGATGCGGAGTCTGCCCTCGTACCATGCTGCGAGGGGACCACCGGTGCCATCGCCACCGACGGCGATCATCGCTGGGCTGCCGTCGGCAGACACAACCGAAGCGAACGCAGTGCCATCGACGGCAGGCAACGCGCCGATGTTGGTGACGAGGTCGGTCCAGAGTCCCGTTCGAGGATCGAGGACGCCCGATACGAGCCCCGCGTACTTGCCCGCAAGCTCACCGCCGCTTCCGACGAGTCCGGCGAAGCGTTGCACGTCCTCGGGTCGCACCCCGATGACGGCGATGAAGCGAGGGTCCTTCGAGCGGATCAAGCCGCTCGCGGGGTGCAAGAAATCGAGCCATGTGAAGATTCGCGTGTCGATCGCGAGCTGCCTGCAGAGCTCAGGGGTCAGCAAGCACCGGTTGGGCTCGCCGACGACGAACCCGTTGGACAACGGGATGATCGTCGGGCTCTGCGAGTAGTGATCGCGGAGGCGGTCGGCGTTCATCGTCGTCACCGCGGTCGAAGCGCGACTCCACAGCCACGCGTTGTACTGCGGCAGTGAGAAGCGGTTGCTCTCGTCGATGGTCAGGCGCGACAAACGACCGGCGTACGCCTCATCGAGCGAGTCCCACCGATACGTCGTTGTCTGGCGAGCGCGGCCTTCGGTCCCATCGAATCCTCGCTGCAGCGTCGCCAGCGACACGTCGTCGGCGTACATGGTGCCCGGCGCAGGGACGATCGCGCCACCCCGCATCGCTGCGTTGGCCATACACAGCCGGTCAGAGTCTCGGGTGCAGTTCTGCGCGCCGAGCGACCAATCAAGCGGGAGAAAGCCTGTCTGCGATCCGTCCCGCAATCCCTCTTGCCCGTTCGCGATGCAGAGCGGAAAACCCGCCAGCGGGTTGACGCAGGTTGGTGAGTCGACTGGAATTCCGCTGACGTTCTGACAAACGCAGCGGCGGAGGGCGACGGGGTTGGGCGTGCTCCTTTGCGCGGCGGCGATCATTCCGGTCGGACTGGGAGTTCCGGCAGCGGTGATGAAGCCCGTCCCCGTTGGGTTGTGGACGAGCTGCAGGTTGATGTCGGCGTGATCGAGAATCCGTCGGCCGTACCGCGCGCGGTCGCTGCTGGCGACGCGTGTGCTTGTAATCAAGCCACACGGGTTCGGATCGCACGCGTCACCGAGGCGGTTCATCCCCGGAATCGTCGCGCCGAGCGCGGTCTCCGCAGCGCTGTTGCAGTTGAGTTGCTGGGCGTTGGGAGCATACGGGCAGTTGTCGCACGCGTCGGGAACCCCGTCGAAGTCCATGTCGTGCGCCGTACTGAACCGCGGATTGAGGCTCGCTGGCGCGCTCGGGCACGTGCGGAGCGGACGGAGCACCGCGGGGCGAACCACGAGGTCGAGCGCGCCGCGACCTGCGACCCGCAGACACGAACTCGCAGGCACGCACGCCTGAAACGCGAGCTGCAGACCCTCGGCCGGGACCTGTGGCATCGAATCGACAGGGACGATCCTGCCGTCGGGCAGCCGAACGAATCCACCCCCGTTGAGCGGCAACACGTTTCCGTCCGGCAGCGTCACGAATCCACCATCGATGCCGAGTCCCGCGTCGGGGTCTCCACCATCGAGCTCCACTCCTGCGTCCATCGGCGT
Source organism: Deltaproteobacteria bacterium Ga0077539 (assembly GCA_001465015.1). Classification (GTDB taxonomy): domain Bacteria; phylum Myxococcota_A; class Polyangia; order Polyangiales. The sequence goes on from LNEO01000033.1 coordinate 4,488, forward strand.
GATCGGCGGCAGATCGGGCTGGTCAGGATTCGACGCCCGCCACGACAACGCTTCCCATTGGGGACCCGCCGGACCGTTGCCGTTGTTCGCCGTAAACGGTGCCGTGAGGTAGCGATACAGCGATCGATTGATCGCGAACGCCGCCCAGTTCGTCACGCACGCCGGGTTGGTCGACAACGAGGCGAGTGTACACACCGGGTTCGAAGGGGGCTGGAGCACCGTCGCGCGCAGCAGACCCGCAGGCGTTTGCGTCGGCAACAGAGCGTTGAGCGTGGTGCGCAGTTGAGGCGGAATGATGTTGTCCGTCAGCGACGCGAGGACACGCCGGTCGATGTCCGACGCGCCGAGCTGGAGCAACGTAGCCAGACCACCAACGATCGGGCAGTTGGGGCTCGTCAGCGACAACGATCCGAGCGCCGGCGAGTAGAACGCAGGCTGCGCGGGATCACTCCGACGCGCCTCGCGGTTGTCCACGATGATCGGCGAGCTCTTGAGCTCGAGCTCGAGCATGAACCCCGGCAGCCGCACGGGTCGCTCAGCGGCAGCTTCGCCCGGCACACCGCCGAACGCGCTCACGACGCGCTCGGGAATGGTCGGACACGTCGGAAGGCCATCGGTCGGAGTGACCGCGCAACGCTTCATCACGACGTTGGTCTCGAGGACGAATCGCATCTGCCGCGTCCCCGTTGCGTTGATGATGTACCGGGCCTGAAGGTTTCGAGTGCAGTTCGCCCCTACGACGCACTGCACTGCCGAGCAGGCTTCATCATAGAACTCGAGGATCTCGCCGGATCCCGGCACCTCGAAGGAGTCGTTTCTGACATCAGCTGGGACGCTCGCGTCGCCGCTCGCTTCAGGGGGACTGCATCGACGCTGCGGCGTCCCTCGCGGCGGCAACCCGCCGCGGCCACAGATGGTACGAGCTTCGACTGCGAAATTGCTGACCGTTACCGCCCAGGGGAGCCGGAGCTTGCTTCGAACGTATCGGCCGAATTGGTCGAGCTCGTCGATCCATCCGACGGGACCACAAGTGAACGGCGCAGGGGGACTGTCGTCGGCGAGCCGGGTCGATTCGGGCCATTGACCGTCGCGGCAGAACTCGACGCGAGCCTGAACACGACCTGGATCGAACAGTCCGTTCCACACGGCGTCAGCGCTGTCGATCGACGTACGTGAGCCGGCGTATCGAAGCTCGATCGTCTCGCCGAATCGAGCGGGAAAATTCACTCGCATCGGCGCAGTGAGCAGCTCGACGGCTGGTTCGAGCCGCACCACGCCACCAATACTTCCATTGGGATCGATGAACTGTTGATTGAGTCCGGTCTCGCCGCCCCCCGGAACCCGAAAGCCTCCAATCGACAGACGTTGCGTTGCCAGCTCCGGAGCTCGACCGCCCACTTCTGGAAGGCCCACCCAGTCGAAGCCCACCTCCGCTTTCACCGACGCGAGCACTTCGAACAGCGGCTGCAAGTCCTCTGTACGAAGCTGCACCCGCGTTCCCCCCGGGACACTCTCTAGCGGTTGCACCACCGCGATTCCCCCGCCTTCTGCCCGCCCCGCAGAGCCTCGCCCTTCGAGGCGTTCGTGTCCGACACAGCCTCCCGCACAGAGCGCGACAAGAGTTCCAGCCACGGCCTTGTTTGAACTGCCAACTCACCACGTCATGTTCGCCCTCCCAGAATGATTGTGGAGGACACCCTATCCCCCACCGCGAGAGAAGGTAGCAGTCCAAGCCGCTGATCGTAAACCCGGCGGCTACACGGACGCGAAGTAGCGTCTACTCACGGAGCGACGCGAGCGATGCCCGACCGCGATCGGTCTCACAGAA
>LNEO01000034.1 GCA_001465015.1 Deltaproteobacteria bacterium Ga0077539
GAACTGGGGGAACGATGAGGGCGCGACCTCTGGCTGTGAGGCGAGCGAGCGTCCGCGTTGTTCCCTCACGAATACCAGGGCTGTCGCGCCCAAATCCGCTTCCCTGCTCAGAGGCCTTCGGGGAGCTTCGCGAGCCCCTGACGCACGAGCTCTTGGACCTTCGCCTTGCCCAGGGCGAGCGCCTTCTCGTGCGAGTCGCAATACACCGTCGTGTACCGGATCGGCCCCATCAGCTTCGACGCAGTGATCACGAGCGCGAGCACAGCTTTGGTCTTGATCGTCGCCCCCGAAATGAACAACGCCGTGTGGATCTCCTGTGCAGAGTTGGGGGAGGTTCCGGACATCGCCTTGCGCGCACCTGGGGTAAACGAGCCGAGCCGCGTGACGTCGCTCACCCAGACGGTGTGGACTCCGCCGAGCGAGTACGAAGAGGTCAACTCGAGGATCTGCTTCATCCCGTACTCGTCGACGTCTCCGTCGTACACGATGTCGATCACGCCATCGTCGAGCGCAGCCTGGTGTCTTCCTCCGATGTCGATCTGCTTTCGCATGGCGGCGATTGTACCGGGAGTCTGGTCAAACTCGGTTGCGCACACAACGAATCACCGCGCCGCCGCCTTCGCGCTCGTCCACGTCGACCTGGTCGAACAGCCGTCCCAACGCAGCGCCTCCGCTGCCGAGCCCCTCGCGGATCGGTGAGTCAGGCAGTCTCGCTCCGCCGCGGCTCCAGCCGTCACGCAAGAGCCCATCTCGCGCCGGCGGGCCCGGGCCTCGATCGAGCGAACACACCACGAGGCCGTGCTTGTCCATGAACACTTCGAGCTCGCCCCCGCCGGCGTGCTTGACCAGGTTCGTCGCGAGCTCGCTGGCGCCGAGGGCCACCTCGCCCGCCACACGATCGCTGAACCCCTCCGCCGCGGCACGACGCCGCACCACCGAGCGGACGACCGCCGCGTCTTCGAGGTGCCGAACCGGGATCACAGTTCGCTTCGACCCGAGGTCAGCCATGGTTCGGGACCCTCCCTCCTGCAGCAGTTGCACTTCGGTTTGGCGACACGCAACTCGATCTGCCTGGGAATTTCAAGGGAGATTCGCGGGGAGTGTAGTCATTGCAACCACCGGCTCCGCTGCCGCTCGTTGGTCAGCGCTTGCCTCGCGCCGAGAGGTGTTTGAGCGACTCTTTCAGCGCTTCTTTCAAGTTGCGGACGGTGCGGATCATCGTCAGGTCGACGTCGAGCTGCACCAGCGTCTGCGCGACCTGCGGAGAGATCCCGCTCACCACGCAGAACGCGCCGAGCAGCGACGCTGCGCGGATCATCTGGAGCAGGTGGTTCGCGGTGGCCGTGTCCACGACGTCGACGCCCGTGACGTCGACGATCACCGCGCGCGCGCCAGAGGTGGAGATCCTCTCGAGCAGACGCTCGGTGAGCTCGACCGAGCGCTGCGTGTCTACCAGACCGATGACGGGCAGCGCGATGACGCCGTCCCACACGTCCATGATCGGGGCCGAGAGGTCCGCGATGGCCATGCGTTGACGCTCGATGGTCTCGAGCCGCTCGCGCTCGAGCTCCGCCGTGCGCTGCTTGGCCATGGCGAACTCGGACGCGAAGACGTTGACCGTCTCCTCGATGAGTCCGAACTCGTCGTCATCGGTCACCGGGATCTGGATTTTTTCTGGGTCGAACTCGTCGACCGACAGAAAGGCCAGCACGTCCCGGAGGCGCTCGAGCCTTCGAGTCTCGATAGTGATCGTTTGCCCGTCGCTCACGCCTCGTCCTCCTCTTGTTCCCCTAGAATCAACTCAGTGATCAATGCGTCGTCGCGGCCCTTCGCGCGGTCGGAGCGAACCCCCAACGCCTCGAGCGCGTCCTCGAGCAGCGCGACTGTCTGGATTCCGCCCAGCGAGATGCCCATCGTTTGGATGGTCATCGCGATCTCGGGGCGCATCCCAGAAACGATGGTCTGCGCGCCCATCAGCGCTGCAGCGCGCGAGAGCCGAACCATCACAGAACACAGATGGCTGTCGAGCGTCCAGACCCCAGACAGATCGATCAGCAGCCCTGCGCAACCATCCCGCTGCACCCTCGCGAGGACGTCGCTGACGAGGCCTTCGGCTTGCGAGTCGTCGACGTCGCCCTGCACGGGGACCAACAGCAGATCCCACAGTCGGATGATCGGAATTCGATTCGCGTGATCCATCGCTGGCTCCGTCTCAGTATTTCACCGCGATCGCGATCGTTGTTCCCGTCGCGCCGGTCTGCGCGTCGAACTCGTCGACGAGCTTGCGTGTCCCGACGAGTCCGAGGCCCATACCGGTCTTGCTTCGGTACTTGCCGTCCAGCACCGCGTCGAGGTTTGGGATTCCTGTCCCGCGGTCGCTCACGACGACCCGAAGCCTGCGCCCCACTGCGTCATGGGAGAACGCGACCCTGCCTGGACACGCGTATTTCGCCACGTTGCGAGCGAGCTCGCTCACCGCGGTAACAAACTTCTGCGCGGCGAACCCCTGAAGGCCAACTTGCTGGCACATCTGTCGCGCCACGAGCCGAGCCTCGTTGAGGTCGGCCTCCATTCGGATCGCCACCGTCGGGCCCAACACGTCGGTGCCCGCCGCGGACAACGCGCTGGTGTTGGGCACCGCTACCCCCGAAATCGAAATGCGCTCCAACCCGCCCACTGGCGCGGTCGCCGGGATCTCCGGGCCGAGCAGCTGACGCGCTGCTTCGATCAACGCCTCGCGCTTGTCGATCGGCACGAAGAAGACTGATGTGGCTTCGATGTGCCGCAGCAGCGTGGCTGGCGAGCCCCCTGCTCCTGCGCGGTGCGTGACCGAGCGCGCCAACGCTCGCGCGTTGATCGGCGATAGGAAGCGTTCGAACACGCTCACGAGTGCGGGCGGAGGTCGGCTCGAGCGAGATCGTTCCACCGTTAGGATATCCCAACAAGAGTATCTCGAACGTCCAGACTCTGGTCAACCCTTCGCGTCGGGAGCAGCGCGCATTCGCCCGGCAGCGACGTGCGCGTCGCGGCGCGATTTCGCGAGGGCTCGCCCTTCTTCCAGAGTGTTCGCGTACGCGAGGTCGAACCGAAGATCGCCGATGAGCCTCGCGGCCGTGAGCGTCAGCGCGAACAATGCCTTGGTGCGGATATTCGCGCCCACGACCACAACGTCAACGTGTCGTGCACCTCGGTTCTTCGGCTTGATCGTCCCGAAGACCTTGCGGGCCTCTGGCGAAAACGAATCGAGTTTGGACAGGTCCACGATCATCACCGCGCAAGGCGTGCTGACGCCGAAGCGCTCACCCATCGCGAGCGCATGCTCCGCGAGGAGGCGCATGGGACCCTCCTTGACGATGCCTGAGAAGACGATCTCCAAGATCCCGTTGCTGGCCCGCGCCTGGTGACCGTCCTCGATTGCGATTGGATTCCACACGAGATTGTCCATTGCTCCCGTCTCCTTACACACCCCAACGGATCAGCAGCACCGTGGCGTCGTCGTGGGCGTGTCCCTGCGCCATCAAGTGATCGCACACCCCGTCCGGGTGCACCGAGGACAGCGTCGTCATCGAGATCCTCCGCGGGATGCCATCGCTCATCACGAGCACCCCGTCTCCCTCGGCCATGGGCACGGTCGTGGCTTTGGGACGCGAGAGCTTCGATCCCAGGACCCCCGGCGTCGGAACGAACGGCACCGATCGTACGAGCCCGCGCGCGATGACATTGCCGACCCCTGCGACCTCGAAGGAGCTCTCTCCGTGCCGATGGATGCCGAGCGTGAGCGCCGCGCCGCGAGAGCCTCGCAGCGCCTCGTGCACGGCCTCGAGCGTCACCAGCGCGCCGCGCTCGATCGGCGCCGCGTCGAGCGCGATGATCGCTTTGCGCGCGACGGATTCGGCGACGGGCCCGTGGCCGAGCGCGTCGATCACGGCGAAGAGGGTGTGCATCGGTCCCACGCGCACCACGACCGCGTCGCCGTTCGACGACTCGCCCACCTTGGGTCGCGTTCGGTACATCGTGTCGATTCGCACGGGCTCGAAGAGTACACGCAATCACCGACCCCCAAAGCGCTCGACTCTAGAACCTTCATACTCTGCTCGAATCGAAGAGGCTTCGAAGGGCAACTCTCCGAACAGTGTCGAGCCTTTGGCGACTTCTGCGGGCCAACGATCACGCGCGCTGTCCGTGGACAACGCCGCAAAACATCGCGAGACGGGTCGGGACCGGCGGTGGTAGCCTGCGGACAACGTCAGTTTCTGGAGGATGTCGATGACTGTAGAGCGAAAAGAGCTCGATCTGGGCGGTGGCAACGCGGCCTCGATCGAGTACGGCTACGTCGAGGTCCGATACGTTGGCATGGTCCAGGCAGAAACCACGAAACGCGTGATGACTCTCGCTCCGTCGGTCAGCGGAGAAGGCCCCATCACGGCAGTGTACGTCATTGACATTCGTCAGCTCGAAGGGTTCACCGCGGAGGCGCGCAAGGTCTTCTCTTCCGCCCGCGGACAGGCCGAAAAAATGGAGCTGTACCTCTACATCGTCGGCGCGACGATCAAGAGCAAGGCGATCTTCGCGCTGGTGCTCGCTGCGGCCAGGCTCGTCGGGTCGCTCACCTTTCACCTCGAGTACGTTGACAGCCTCGAGGTCGGCCGCGCCCGCGGCTACGCAAAGCGAGATGCGCTCGTCGCCAGCGGCGTGATCCCGCCTGCTCCGTAGCGAATCGCCTCCGCACGCGCGGGAGCTGCGTCGGGAGAGTCGCGCGAAGAGACATCGTCGAGAGCGTGCTCGATGACGCTGCGCCGTGATCTCGGTGCGGTGCGCGGCAGCGCGGGTGGGGGCCACGCTTCGCGGTCGCACGATCCGCGTTCACACCCGACGAGTCTCGTCGCGTGGGTGTGATTGCGAAACGTGCGACCGCGA
>LNEO01000035.1 GCA_001465015.1 Deltaproteobacteria bacterium Ga0077539
TCGTGATCCGTATTCATCGTGTGCGCCTCCTGCGCGCGCACGCGATGGGACTCCGACTACAACCCTACTTCACGACGGCCTCCGGCGAGGACGTACGGGTAACCGACTCGCTTCCCGCTGTCATCCCGGGGTCACGGATGGCTTACCCTCGACCTCGCAGTCGGTATCCTTCTGACCAACGTTACCGGTGTCGTGATCGTGGATACGGTTCGCAGCATGCCGCAAGAGCCGAGGCCTACAGACGTGATCATCGGTTGTGACGCCGTATCACACCACGCCGACACTCAGTGTCACAGGGTGAATGGCGTACTCGTGCATCCAGGCCTCGAGTACTACACGTACGAGCACCAGTTGGCATCGTTTGTAGAAACCAGACGTATCGTGTGCGGGGCGTTCTTGCTGCCTTGGTTTGCGTTTTTGCTTTGGCAGTGGCGTCGCCACAGATCTCGCATTCGTCACGCGGACCAAGACGAGGCATAAACACAGGAGTCACGCCATGTACAACTTAAGCCACGTAAAATCCTCAATAATTTCGCAGAATAACATGATGAGATGGGCGCAAAGAGAGGGGGACTCCCAGACTTGGCGTCTTCGAACTCCTCCAGGCCTGAAAGGCACCACCTCGGGGCGAGCGCACCTGAAGTCACGCCCTCTTCCTCAACCACAAGTTCGGGCGGGAACCATTAGATTTCAACGGATTGCTCGCGGCTGCGTAAGCTGCGCATGGCGTTGGAACTACAATCCCTGAACTGCGTTCGGAAGTCCGCGATTGCCGATCTGCCCGAAGTCGTTCTGCCCCCAACAAACGAGGGTGCCCGACGGGCGACGAGCACACGTTCGGTCCGCCCCTGCGCTCACCTCGACAGCATCCGTAACTCCTACAACAGATACCCGAACCACGGCGTCGGTCCGGGTCCCGTCGCCAAGCTCACCGGAACCGTTGTTGCCCCAGCAGCGCAGGTTCCCCGTCGAGAGGCGCGCGCAGGTGTGAAGACGACCTGCGCTGATCTGCGTTGCACCGGTGACCGAGAGAACGTTGGTAGGTATCGCGCGGCGCGTCCTCGTTCCGTCGCCGAGTTGCCCAGACAAATTGTCGCCCCAGCACAGCAACTGGCCAGACAACTGACGCGCACACGTGTGCTGCTCTCCTGCGCTGAGCAAGTCGGCGTCCGACAGCATGGCGACCGCGACCGGCGTTGTTCGATTCAACATGCCGGACCCGTCGCCGATCTGCCCGAGATCATTGGCCCCCCAACACACCACTTGCCCGGATGTGCGGCGTGCACACGAGTGACTTCCACCGACAGCGATCTCGACGGCATCGGTCAAACCAACGACCGGAGTAGGACTAGCTCGGTTGATTGTCGTCCCGTCGCCGATTTGACCGCGATTGTTCCCGCCCCAGCAGAAAACTTGCCCGGATCCGACACGAGCACACGCGTGTTTGATTCCAGCTTCGATCTCCACAACATCGGCAAGCCCGACCAGAGTGCGAGGCAGTGGCTCGGCTCCGCCGGCAGTTCCCGTGCCGATCTGCCCTTCGATGTTGCGGCCCCAGCAGCTCACCTCGCGAGACGCGTGCCTCGCACAGGAGAAGTTATTGCCCGTCGTCGCTTCTCGCGCGTCCGAAATGCCCACGACCGCGTTCGGGAGTCTCCAATTCGTGCTCAAGGTTCCATCGCCGAGGCATCCATCGGAGTTCGGTCCCCAGCATCGAATGGAACCCGTCGCTAGGACTGCACACGAGTGCCTATCGCCGTTGTCCATCTGGATAACGTCGTTCAGACCCGTGACCGCAACTGGAGCAATTTGCATGTTAAACGTCGTTCCATCTCCCAGCTGGCCCGAATGGCCCGACCCCCAGCAGACCACCTGCCCTGTCGTCCGTCTTGCGCAGGTGTGTGAAAACCCAGAGCTCACCTCCACAGCGCCCTCCAACGACAATACGGTGACCGGCACCGGACGGGACGTGACACTAGTGCCGTCCCCGAGCTGGCCGTTGTCGTTGCGTCCCCAGCAAACGACTCGTCCCGTCGAAAGCCGCGCGCACGCGTGAACATCTCCCGCCGAAAGTTCGACAGCACTAGTGACTCCCTGTACTTCTGTAGGCTGGAGACGATCCACTCCGAGCGTTCCGTCACCAATTTGTCCAGCTACATTTGCACCCCAGCAGACGACTGCGCCTGACAAGCGGCGTGCGCACGTAAACGAAGTCCCAGCGCTGATTTCGACCGCGTCCATCAGTCCTGAAACAGGCGTCGCCCGTGTTCGGTTCATCCCTCTCGTCTCATCGCCAATCTGTCCGTGGTCGTTGAGCCCCCAACAAAGGACCTCACCCGAGGCCCGGCGAGCACAAGTGTGCCTCGACCCTGCGACCAACTCGACCGCATCATTCACACCAACAACAGCGACGGGCGTATTAGTGCCGCCCACACTGCCCCCCAACTGTCCCTCGGCGCCGAGTCCCCAACACACGACCTGCCCGCTCGCTCGCCGCGCGCACGTATGGCGCTCCCCGGTCGCAACCTCGACGGCATCGTTGAGTCCAACAACCGGCAGCGCGCTGGCCACGGTTCGCGCAGGTTCGAGCGTTCCGTCGCCCAGCCGTCCGTTGCCGTTATCGCCCCAACACAGAACCTGTCCCGACGCGCGACGTACGCATTGGTGCCAGATGCTCCTGCGAGTTTCAACAACATTGCTAAGTCCAGCAACAAGCGTGGCAGTGGAGTTCCGCGTACCACCCGAAAAAACATTTAAGCCCCAACACGCAACCGTGCCTCCACTATATACCGCACACGACCCCTCGTAGCCCATTGCCAATTGGACAACGCTGGCGGCGACGCACCGCCCCGCGCTGCACGAACCAAACGCACAACGCACGTCACATGCGCCGCAATGGCGTGGGTCGTCGTCTGTGCGAACTTCGCATCCATTGCCGTCGAGACCGTCGCAGTTTGCACGGCCAGGAGCACAGCTCGCGATGCTGCACACGCCACCCGCGCCGCAGATCCCGAAGCCGGTGGGTGCGGTTTGATTGTCGACGCACTGCGGCTCGTCGGTCATTCCGTCGCAGTCGTCGTCCATAGCGTTGCACAACTCGGGCAATGGTGTGGTGACGGGAGAACACGAAAACCGTGACGAAGAACAAACTCCAGTGCCAACCGCACATCGTCCGAGCGCGCCCACGACGGCACACGGCGCTCCGACCGCTGGATCCCCAGCGCCATCCGCCGTGAGCGCGTCGCAGTCGTTGTCCACTCCATCGCACATGTCTCGCAACCCAGGTCGGCGCATATCGGACGCGTCATCGCAGTCGATATTGGCGGTAGACGTCGGTGCGACATCAGTGTAGCGAATCGGGCAATTGCCACGTGTCCCGCGCGACGGATCCGGACAAACGTCGCTGGGAGGCGCTCCGCTGGGCGCGAATCCGTCGTCGTCCCGGTCCAGGTAGCAGCGAACCGTTAAGCCGTTGTCAACCGTCCCGTCGCAGTCGTCGTCGAGAGCGTTGCAGGTCTCTGCGCTAGTCGGGGCACTACACGCACCCCACATCGTCCCTGTTGGCGCGGTCTCACAGGTCTCGATGCCGCGCGCCGAGCAACACGCTCGCGTTTGTCCGAGACGAGGGCAGGCGCAGTTCTCTTCGACACTGCCGTTGCAGTTCTCGTCGACGCGTGATCGCTCGTCGCACACCTCGCGGGCGCTCGGATTGATTGTGGCATTGCGGTCGTCACAGTCAGAGTTGTTCGCGACGAACCCCAGGGGAGCTTCGCACGCACGGGCGAAGGCGTCGCCCATCGCCGACCGATCCCCGAAGCCATCTCCATCGCTGTCGCGATAGTAGCTCTGGCGCAGAGTCATCCCCGTACGAGAATCGTTGTCCACGACACCATCGCAGTCGTCGTCGACGTCATTGCACGACTCAGTTGCGCCAGGGTGACGGCGCGCGTCTCCATCGTCGCAATCGTCGCCCCCACATCGAGCGCTTCGATGCCCGTCTCCGTCGCGATCTTCACACACTCCCACGTCCGCTTCCCGACGATCGTCGTTCGCGTCGATCGATACTGGTCTGTCCCCCGCCTCGCTGTCCGCCGCCTCGCTGTCCATCGCAACGCTCGTGGCACTATCGACCGATGCGTCGACGCGAGCATCGTCAGCCGGGATCGGCGCGCTCGCACAGGCGGTGATACACACTGAAAGCAGTGTCAACCAACCAGCGGTCCTTCTAAACGGCCCCCAACACTTTGTTGCCAATGGGAAAGATGTCTTCATTTCAACACCAGGCTGGCGTTTGACCCAACCGCCGACAAGTAGTCAGAGGTACTCTGTCGGGGGGCCAACTTGAATGAAAGGCATGATACCGACGCGTGCTGTTTTCGTCGAGAAGGGAGAAGCGCCGTGACGAGAAGCGAATCGAGACTTGCGCGGGGAGGCCTGCGCGCCGCGCCCAATCTCCACCGAGGGCCTCGACCCCCTCTCGGCGCCCTATCCCCCCGCACTCTCCGGGCCTCGAGGCCCCCTATTGGGGCACCCCCTCCCTCGATTTCGGGCCTCGAGGCCCTCGTTTCGGGCCCCCTCCCCCCTTTGGCGCACGCCTCGAGGCCCCCTTTTGGGGCCCCCTCCCCCCTGATTTCGGGCCTCGAGGCCCCCCATCGCCTGCTCGATCACTTTTTTTCGCGCGCCCACGCAACCTCGTGCGCCCAACACAGTATCGCCTGTGAAAACAGCGGCGAACACACGGTGCGGGGCGGTGGGACGATCGCGGCGCGGTAGCAAAGGGCTGAGGGCGGCGACGAGG
>LNEO01000036.1 GCA_001465015.1 Deltaproteobacteria bacterium Ga0077539
CATTTTCCCAATGCGAAGCCGCCGCCCCTGCCGTTCCAGGCGGGGGCGGGGCGCGCGGCAGCGCGGGTGGGGGCTTTAGCACTGCGCCCACTGCCGTTCTCCTCACTCGGGGCGCGCGGCAGCGCGGGTGGGGGCTTTAGCACTGCGCCAAACGTCGTTCTGCTCACTTGGGGGCCGCCCCGCGGCTCGGTGCCGAGCGCGTTCTACTTGGGCTTTCACAGGCCGAATCTCGGCAATGATGAGCTTGAAAAGAGGGGAGCGCTCGCATGGGTTGGCAAACCCCGTTCGGGCGCCGGGCGCTTCGTCGAGGTGCTGACGAGCCGGCACAGAGACGACGCGCAGAGAACCCGCCGTCGCGAGTGGCGGCCGAACATCGCGCCCCCGACAGTTCGGCTACGTAGCCGAACTGTCGGCTACGTAGCCGGTTCGACCGGGTTGCGCGCTGGCGCCGTCGCGAGGCGCTCGCACCGTGGCGGCGACGGCGATCACCGTCAGAGAGACTCGAGAGCATCACGCGAGCTGCGCGGACCGCGGTCGTCGTCGTACACGACGTGTGCGTGTATTCGAATTCGCTCTGCGGGGAAGCGTGCGTTTCCGAACCGTGCAGCGGCGAGCTCGTGCGCGCCATCGGTTCGCGCAGCTCACGCTCGCAGCTCACGTACGCGATCGTTCGATTGACACGCCTCGACGGCGAACGCTTAGATAGACGCATGTTCGCGTCCATCTCGCTCACTGACTTCTTGTCGTTCGGGCCGGGAACGTCGCGATTCGAGCTTCGGCCGCTCAACGTATTGATCGGTCCCAACGGCTCGGGCAAGTCGAACCTCGTCGAGGCGTTCGCGCTGTTGCGTTCGGTGCGAAGCGACCTTCCGAAGCCCGTGCGCAAAGGCGGCGGCGTGGACGAGTGGCTCTTCCGCGACGCGACGCATCGTTCGACCGAGGCCTCTCTCGAGGTTCTCTTTCGGCCTTCGGTTGTGCACCCGCGCACGGAGGGCGGCGGGGTGCGGTATCGGCTTCGATTCGGAAGTGAAGCGGGAGCTTTCGTCGTCCTCGATGAGCGCGTCGAAAACGAACGCGGCATCGGGCCTGGCGAGACACAGCCCTACTTCTTCTTCGGCTACGAGAAGGGCAGGCCGATGATCAACGTCTCGGGGCAAGACCGACCGCGGGCGCTCCAACGCGCCGACATCGATCGAACGCAGTCGATCCTCTCACAGCGACGCGACCCCGAGAGCTACCCCGAAATGACCCGCGTCGGCGACTTGTTGAGCGAGATCTCGATCTATCGCTCCTGGGCGTTCGGACCGGACGCGCCGATTCGCGCGCCGTGCCGCGCGGACGCTGCTGGCGTCGCGCTCGATGAAGACTTCTCGAACCTGCCGGCGCGGCTCGCGATGATCAAGCGCGATCCTGCGAACAAGCGGCGACTCCTGACGCTGCTGCGCGAGCTGTCCGGAGACTACAGCGACATCGAGGTCACCCCCGAAGACGGCAGGCTCCAGCTCTACGTCACCGATCGCGATCGCAACGTTCCGGCGCACCGGCTGTCCGACGGAACGCTGCGATATCTCGCGCTCGTCGCGATCTTGCTCGACTCGCGGGACGATCGCTGCATCGTGATCGAAGAGCCAGAGCTCGGGCTGCACCCCGACCTGTTTCCTGCGTTGCGCGAGCTCATGCTCGACGCGAGTACGCGGGCACAGCTCGTCGTCACCACACACTCGACGCAGCTCGTCGACGCGATGACCGAGCATCCCGAGTGCATCGTCGTCTGCGAGCGCGGCGCAGGCGGGACCTCTCTCACGCGACTCGACGCCGAGGCTGTCTCGCGCTGGAGCGAGTTTGGTTCGCTCGGAGCCCATTGGACCTCTGGGCGCATCGGAGGGACTCGATGGTGAACCGTCGGGGGCATGTGCTGTTCGTCGAGGGCGGCGGCGACCGCAATCCGAGCCTCGCGGCGGAGTGTCGACGCGCGTTTCAGTCTCTCATCGTCGCGTCCGGCGCTTCGGTACGCCCGCGCGTCGTGGCGTGCGGGAGTCGCAACGACGCGTACCGCTCGTTTTGCATCGAGCTCGACCGCGGTGATCGCTGGCCGTTGCTGCTCGTCGACGCTGAAAACGTCGTGGCATCCGGGCCGCCGTTCGACCCTTGGGCGCATGTCGCGACGCGCGCAGGCGACCGATGGCCGTGTCCCGCGGGAGCCGACGCAGAGCATCTTCACTTCATGGCCGTCACGATGGAGGCCTGGCTGCTCGCCGACCACGACGCGCTCGCGTCGGTGCTCGGCGCGCGTCTCGATCGCAGCAAGCTTTTGCCCGAAGGCGCTGCGCTCGAGACCCGTTCGAAGCCGACGGTGAACGCCTCGCTCGATTCGGCTGCGAGGTCCACGTCGAGCGGCCGATACGAGAAGGGGTCCCACTCGTTCGCGTCTCTCGCGCTCGTCGCTCCAGCGAAACTCGGAGCGCTCTCGTGGGCGAAGCGCTTTCTCGACGCGATGCGCGCGCTTCGATGATCGGGGGCGCTGTGACCCATCGGCGCGCGATGGCTCCGCTTCCTCGCGCACTCTCGCGGAAACGTCAGCGCGCTCGACACCGCGCCGGCCCGACCGACAGCCAGAACGGAACGTGTCAACGAGTCCGAGACAGTGGGTGTAGAGCCTGAGTGAGCGATCGATCGTTGGTGCGGAGGGCATGCCTGACAGGCCAAGGGCTTCTGCGTCGACCTGACTACGGAAAGCTATCGTCAACGGCGGCCTCCGACGCCCACATCGAACGGCCGCAGCCGCGATGGCTCGCTGTGCTCGCTCGCGGCTCACAGGACCTTTGCGTGGACCGCTCGTATGGCCGAAGAACGTACGCCGACGCCTACATCGAGCTCTTGGGCTAAATTTGCTGTCGATTTCGCTTAGCCGGTCAGGCATGGCTCGCGCTCCCACGCGTCTACGACTCTTCACCCAGCTCTTCGAGAGCGGCTCGCTCCATCTCGAATCGAATGTGACTAAGCACCTGTCGATACATTCCGAGATCTACAAGTGTCGGATCTAGACCCTCCCCCTGCCAGATAACACTGGCGAATTCCTCAGCAGTACATGATCCAAGCGCAGCAAGAGCATCCACAACCTCATCTGTCGGAGTTACACCCCACCGCCAAAGTGAATCGCACAAGCGACGAATCGCGGCGATACTCATCGCTGTTCTGTTCATTCTGAGTCTCTCCATGCCATACAGGCGATGTTGCTGTTGTGACCAAATGCACGTGTCATTCGTGACCAATCGGGGTGTCATACATCTAACCGAACACGTCGAAAAGTTCAACCAGCCGACGCTGTGTTCACGTGCAGTTGACTCGACGCGCGTCGATGCCGTATGGATTCTTTTTCATCGGCAAGGTCGAGGTATCAGTGCCCGTTTGGCAGTCAACGCCACGACTAGCGGTCTCTCAAAATTCGCTCAATGGTAGACACTGCTCTACTCTCCTGTTGAATGCGGTCTCCGTGCCCCCCGCGATCGGAACGGTGTATGGTAAAGTTGCCGTGCCTTGCTTGAACACTTCCCTTCAGTTCTTCCAGCAGAATTTCGAGTTCTTCTGTCGACATTCGCTCCAGTGTCGGCCTGTTCAATCCGTCAACGGCGCCATGGATCCGGCCAGAGTGATCACGTGCGATGTCCGCTGAAGCGCGGCTCCGACCAGATCTGTTCGGCAAGATGTGGAGCATTCCATCGGCTGGCAGTCCCGTCGCCGTTCTCCTACTGGCGGACAAACGGCTCACCGCTGTCACCGCAGGAGCAAGCCGACGGGCCGTCTGCCCAATCAATCGAACAGCACCTGTGCCTGCCTCAGCAAGCACCATCGCCGCAGCCGCTGTCTCGACACCGGCAACGGCAGCTTCCGTGTTGGATGCAGGATCGCCGTCGGTGTTTCGCCCCGTTGCTGTCGTATAGATCGCGCCAGGGAGCCGCATTCCGCTCGAGATGTGAAACAAGACCAACCCAGCAGTTGTTGCCGGAACACCGAGTGGACTCTGCGGCAATCTGCCCATCATCCGTTCCGCCGCGGTTGCGATGTCCGCGGTTGCGCGAACCAGCTCTGGCACCGGCGCGGGCTCCTCCATCGCGACTGGGTGCCTCGGTCGCACCATCTCGCTGAACGCAGACCACACTCCTCCTGTCGAGAATGCACCATCGTGGTAGGTCTGCTCTGCGTCCTGACCGCCACTTTGGTTGCTCCACTGATCGACATCTGGGTCCTCGACTGCCACTTCGTGGCCGGGCATGCCCTCCGTCAACAGCCCGCTCGGGTCCGAGTGCAGATACGGACTGTCGTGGACGAACCCATACGCGTACGAGTGAAACGCCGGGTCCGCACTGGCCCACTGGTGCGTGATCGGGTCGTACAATCGCGCCCCGAACTGGATGTACCCAGTGCCCGAGGGATCCGTCACTCCGCCCTGGAAGCGCCTTCGCTCGCGATCGACCGTGAGCGCGCCGGTCGCGCGGGCGCTCAGCACTTCGCCGAACGGCGCGTACTCGAAGCGCACCGAGTCTGCCACCGCGTCGCCGTGCACGAACGCCACGCTCCCCTGCGCGTCCGCATGCATGAACGCGATCTTGCCCGTGCCCTCGTCGATGCGCGCGAGCGGAACGTTTCCGCCCGGAACAATGAACTCCACGCGATCCCGAACGAGCGCAGTCCCCACGCGCTTGTACTCGATGTCCAGCAGCCCCACGTGCGCCACGACCGTCTCCGTCGCCGCGTCGTACACGTGCGTGCGATTGCCCGATGCGCCGTAGAAGTACCGGTGATCGCCGCGCTCTCGAACGCGACCGTGCTCGTCCGCGCGCATCACGCCCGTCGCCCCGAGGCCCGTGCGATTCACCACGGTTCCGTCGGGATCGAAGGTGTTCTGGACGACGGGCGTTCCGTCGGTCGTGCGAAGGAGGTTGGTGATCGCGCCGGGATCGGGGCCCGCTGTCCCGGCTCCGCGGTACGTGGGCGCCACGTCTCTCGCGAGCGCGCCCGGCGCGTTCTGCACCATGCGCCCCGTTCGCGCAGGATTCGAAGCGTCGCGATGAAGGTGCAGCTCGTAGCTGGTGCCCGGATTGCTCACGTGCGCGAGCCGCCCCGAGAGGTCGTGCGTGATCGTCGCCGTGTGCGCCGGCTGATCGACGGGGTTGGTCTCGATCGCTGTCGGCCACCGCGTCGATGGATTGCGCTCGATCGATTGAGCCCACAGCGTCAGCGCGCTTCGCGCGACAGTGTAGCTTCGGGCCGCTCCGTCCCAGTCGTGTAGCGGAGTCACCGTGTGGTCGAACTCGTCCTCGCGGTGGTCGAGTGTCCCGTTCGAGCGCCAGACGTTGTGAGCGAGCAGTCGACGCGGGCCCGTGGTCGGCGCGTCGTACATCCGCTCGACCCGCCCACGGCTGTCGTACTCGATGTCGAGCGCCCGTCGCAGCACCGAGCCCGAGTCTCGATGCTCGATTCGGATCGGCATCCCCGCGCGGTTGTAATCGAACGCGAAGGTGTAGCTGTCGTCGAGCTCGAGCGTCGCGTTGTCGCTCGGCGCCCTCACCGTGAAGTGAACTTCGTGAAGCTCGTTCACCGCCCGACCACGCGCATCGAACTGAACGGACACCGTCTCGGTCGGAGACTCGACTCGCGTCTGTTGGCCGAAGCCGTCCTTCGTCCAGTCGGACTCGTAGACGTATCTCGTGGCGCCGTGGCCTGCGAGCGGACCGCCCAGCGGAGAGGGTGGGACGACGCGCTCGAGCCGTCCCGAGGCGTCGTACTCGAACGTCGTCTGACCGGAAATAGTCGTCGAAGTGAGCAGTCTCCCGTCGAGGTCGTATGCGTTGACCTCCGAGCGCGACGGAGTCATTCCGCTCGTCGCGAGGGCGACGCTGCCATATCGGCGGCTGCTCGCAGTCCGCCCGAGGAGGTCGTACTGCGTGCGAACCACGGAGCCATCGGGCTCGATCGACTCGACGACGCGCCCCAGACCGTCGAAACGCCGCTCGCTGCGAAGCCACGCTCCAGACTCGTATTCGACATCGGTCGCAACCGCGCGCCCCCAGGAGTCCGTGAACACACGCGTCCGCGGCCCTCCGCCCATTGATTCGGCAGAGAACCGCGCTCGCAATGGCGCCTTCATCCCCGGCGCGTTCGAAGGGCCGTTATCGTACTCCGTCTCGTTCCAGGAGAGAAGCTGAGCGGCTCCGAAGCCGGCGTCAGCTTCGCTCTTCTGTGACCGGACGCACTTCCCACTCACGTTCTATCCGAGATGATCGCAAGACATCACGCGCTGAAACGATCGTCAAGCCACCTCTCCGTGACATCGTTCCAACCACGGGTTGACCCTTCGCGGCCGTCCCGCTATCAACTCGCGCGATGAAGCAGTCTCGTCTCGCGCTCGTGATCGCCGCTTCGTTGCTCGCCTTCATTGGCGGTGGTTGCACCGGCGCCCCCACGTCCCCCAACGACAACGACACCAACCCGTGGCGCCAGTTTCTCGCGGGACGAGGTCTCGTGTACTACTGCTCGCCGGGCCAGATCGTTCGTATCGGGTGCGCGGCAAGCGCCCAGTTACTGTGCGACGGCAACCCCGAGTTTCGCGTGTGCGAGATGACCGACTCCTCGGTTCCCAGCGACTGCGCGGCGGGACGCCTTCGGATCATCGGCGAGTTTCGCAACGAAGAGTACGGCCGTTGTCCCGCAGGCAGCTACACCTGCCCTGCGAACGGACAGTCCGTCATCATGATCCGCTCGATCACACCGGGACAACCCTACGGCTGCTCGTTCGGCACCTAGCACTCTCTCCCGTCTCGACAGGGGCAGTGTGATCGCTCTTCGTGCGCGCCGGTCCGCTCTCGTGGCGCTCCACGCCCCGACGCCGGAGCTCGACGATCGGCAGTAGACCGCTCGCTCGGCTACGTAGCCGACAATCCGGCTACGTAGCCGCCTCGACCGCCTTGCGCGATCGCCCCATCGAGAGACACTCTCGATTCGATGGCCACCGCGAAGAAGCCCAAGAAGCCCACGCCCAAGAAGCCCACAGCCACGAAGCCCGCGCCGTCGGCGCCCGTGTTGGACCGCGAGGCGACGGCGAAGCTGAAGCGCGCATGGAAGGCGGTCGAGTCGAAGCTCAGGCCGCTCGTCGCGACGAACGCGCGGGTCTTCGACGAGCGCTACGAGCTCGCCGCGGAGGTGCTCGACCACGAGCCGCCGTTGTTTCTCGCAGCGGGGCTGCGGTCGTTCTCGGCGTTTTGCAGCGAGGTGCTCAAGGAGGACGAGCGCGTCGTGCGTCGCAACGTGCGCGTCGCCCGCTACGCGAAGCCGTCGCACGTGACACGGTACGGGGTCCACAAGCTCGACGCGGCCATCGACTGGATCGAGTCGAAGTCCAAGAAGCTCGAGCGAGGGAAGAAAGACGCAGACTTCGACGCGCTGCGCATCCCCGTCGACGTCGACGGCAAGAAGCGCTCGCTCCCGCTCGACGAGCTCACGGTGAAGCAGATCGCTGCAACGGTGGCGGCGAAGGCGAAGACCGATCGTGGGCAGCCGGCGAAGGACCCGCTCGTGGCGCGACTCGAAAAGGCGCTCGCGAAGAGCCCGCTCGACGGCGTGACCGTCGCCAAGAGCCAGGGAAGGCTGAGCTTCAAGGGAGTTCCGCAAGAGTGGACGGCGGAGTTCGTGAAGCGCGTGGGCGAGGCGTTTCGCGCGCACGAGGCCGACCGCGCCGCCGAGCGCGACGACTGATTCACAGAGCGAGCGAAACGACGTTGTGCACAGCGCCGCGAGGCGGCCCCGAGCGAGCGCAACGACGTTTGACACAGAGCCGCGGTGCGGCCCCCACCCGCGCTGCCGCGCGCCCCGAGCGAGCCAAACGACGTTTGGCGCAGTGCTAAAGCCCCCACCCGCGCTGCCGCGCGCCCCGCCCCCGCCTGGAACGGCAGGGGCGGCGGCTT
>LNEO01000037.1 GCA_001465015.1 Deltaproteobacteria bacterium Ga0077539
CGTTCTCTCTCGCGCGCTGTTCGCCCCGGATTCTACGGGGATTTCACTGCGTCGGGTGGCCGCGCGCGCCCTCGCGCGCCTCGCGTCGACCGAGTCGGACGCGATCGATCGACGGGCCTTCGATGACCCGATGTTCGCGCGGAGCGGCGACGCGATGCTCCGCGCGCTGCTCGACCCGGTAGATCGCCCGTTCGACGGCGGGCCGGCGCTGCAGCGATGGTCCTCGCAAATCGCGGGCGCCGCGACGGACGCGCTCGGCGGGCTGCAAGAGCGCGTTCAGCTGACGCTCAACGCGTTTGCGCAAGCGGGAGCGCTCTCGCCGCTGGTTTCGCAGGAGAGTTCGGCGCGCGTCGCGGCGACGCGCTCGGCGCTCGAGCGGCTGCTCGTCGAGCTCGCGCCCGCGGTGGCTCAGCACGCGACACACCCGCAGTTGGCCGTGCGTCGCGCGGCGGTCGCGGTGCTCGCCGCTTCGGGACCCGCCGGCATCGACGGCCTCGTGCGCGCTGCACAAGATGAAGACGAAGCGGTCGCAGGCCGCGCGATCGAGGCCCTGAGACCCTTCGGAACGCGTCCCGAGGTCGAGACCGTCCTCGTCGCGCGGCTCGATCAAGAGGTCCCCTGGCCCGTGCGCGCGGCGGCGGCGGCGGGCTTGCGCGGGGCGCGAGGCGAGCGCGCGAGGGCGGCGCTGCTCGAGTCGCTCAGGTCCGATCCGTTTGCGTATGTGCGAATCGCCGCTGCCCAGTCGCTTCGGCCGGTGGCTGCGCAGGACGGCCCCGAGGCGCAGGCGGTTCGGGACGCGCTGTCGCGAATCGCGCGGGAGGACCCCGATCCGGCCGTTCGAGCGGCGGCGGCAGGGGTCGGATCGGCGCAGGTCACGGCGCCTGGCGCGGCGACTCCGTAAACTCCGGCGGCAAGTTGTCGCGAATCGTTGACCTTCTCGGGACAACTTGCCTACGCTCCGCGACGACGGATCGTGACGCTCGCATCCTGCGCGCGTCCCGGGCCTCTGCACGACTCGAAGTGCACAGGGCGCTGATGGAACCGGTGATCGGCTACGCGTGTGGAAGCTGCGACACGTTTGCTCCCCTCGATGCGGGTGTGTGCGCAGCATGCGGCGCTCCGTTGGGGTTTGGCGGTCGTCCGAGGTCCAATCGACCGTCGCACTCGCCGCAGACGTCCGCAGCGGGTCACTCGATGCCGCCGTCCCCTGTGGGCGCGCCGCGCGGTCCATCGCAGCAACCCCCGTCCGCGGCGGGGCAGAGTCCGTCCGTTCATCCGCCGCACGTTCACGGTTTTCCGGCGCCCGACAAGATCGCGGCGCCCGTTTCAGTGGCAGCT
This sequence comes from Deltaproteobacteria bacterium Ga0077539, assembly GCA_001465015.1. Classification (GTDB taxonomy): domain Bacteria; phylum Myxococcota_A; class Polyangia; order Polyangiales. Next base: position 1,339 of record LNEO01000037.1, read on the forward strand.
GCGCAGCCGTCCGAGCCTCCGCCGATTGTGGTGGGGCCGCATCGCTTGCCAGCAGGCTTCAAGGTCACGGAGGCATTGATGGAGCAGGCCCGCAGCTACGTTTGCAAAAACTGCTACACGCCCGTGCCGCAGGGACACAAGTTCTGCGGTCGGTGTGGCACCAGCGTTCCGCGCGAGATCATGGCCGCGCAGACGATGCTGCTCTCGAAGATGCTCGAGCCTGGCAAAGCCAAGCTCGTGGTCATCAAGGGAGAGGGCGTCTCGAGCGACCCCAATGACGAGACGGTCTACCTCCTCGGAGGGCGGCAGCACGTCACGGGCCGCACGCAGGGCCAGATCGTGTTCGAGAAGGACGCCTGGGTTTCTCCTCGTCACGCGAATTTCTACTACCGCGAGGACGGCAAGCTCATCGTCAAGGACGAGGTCTCGGTCAACGGCGTGTACGTGCGCCTGAGGCAGCCGGTCGAAGTGCAGCCGGGAGACATGTTTCTCGCGGGTGAGCAGGCGTTTCGGCTCGAGTCCGCGCCGCGCGAGACCGACCAGGCCGAGGTCGACGGGACGTATTTCTACTCCTCGCCCAAGCGCCCCGCGGCCTTTCGCGTCGCGCAGGTGCTCCGCGGCGGGCTCACGGGCATGCTCATCAACGCGCGGGACGCCGTCTCGATCGGTCGCGACGGCTGCGACATGAACTTCCCCAACGACGCGTTCATGTCGGGGCGTCACTGCAAGCTCGAGGCAGCGGGCAGCCGATTCACCCTCACTGACACGGGCAGCAAGAACGGGACGTACGTGCGCATTCGCAACGAGCGCGAGCTCTCTCACGGCGACTACGTCTTCATCGGGCACGAGCTGCTCCGCGTGGACATCTCCGCGTGAGCTCAACGGGACATCGAATCCACGCACAAGAATTCAACGCGCGCTCCGGCATCGCGGGCCGGGCCGAGGCGAAGTCTCAACGCGATCCCCGGAGTGAGGGAGGCCGACAGCGCCGATGATTATCTGCCCGAAGTGCAGCAAAGAGAACCAAGACCACTACAAGTTCTGTCTCGGATGTGGATCCGAGCTGCCGAAGGACGGAGGTGGCGGCGCCAAGCCGTTCAACCCGACGCCTCCGGCTGGCGTTCCCGCGCAGCGTCCTCCTGCGCCCGCGGCTCCGTTTGGAGCAGGGCCCGCGCCGACAGGGCCGTTTGGTGGGCCTCCTCCCGCCGCGCCAGCGGGCGGGGGCTTCGCTCCCGTGGCCGCGCCTCCGACCGCGCCGGCTGGCGGTTTCGGCGGAGCTCCTGCCGCGCCCGTCGCGGCTGCTCCGAGCGGTCCTCGATTTCTCGCGTCGTGTCCGCAGTGCAGCTCGCCCAACCCAGGCGGCAAGCGCTTCTGCCTGACGTGCGGCTTCGACCTCACGGATCACTCGCCCGTCGGAGCCGCGCCCGTCGCTGCTCCGCCCCCTCCTGCCCCTGCAGCACCGGCGTTTCAGCCGGTCGCCGCTCCGCCCCCTGTGGCCGCGCCTCCGCCCCCGGTCGCGCCGCCTCCTCCCGTCGCGCCTCCTCCCGTCGCGGCGGCGCAGGTGTCCGCGGTCAAGCTGGTCCTCATTCGCCCTGACGGAACCGAGGGCGGGACGTTCAGCCTCAACGAGGGCGTCAACCGCATCGGGCGCACTTCGGGGGCGCTGTTCGCCAACGACGTGTACCTGTCGCCCACGCACGCGACGTACACGGTGCGCGGCACCAGCGTGACCATCCGCGACGAGAACTCGCTCAACGGCGTCTATCTCCGCGTCGCAGCGCAAGCCGCGATCGAGATCGGCAACGGCGACGTGTTTCGCATCGGTCAGGAGATCCTCAAGTACGAGGCGTACCCGCCGCTCGGCACCGAGGCCGACGGAACCGAGCGTCAAGGCGCGCAGATCGAAGGGCTCGTCGGCAAGATCTCCCTCGTGATCGGCCGCGAGACCACGGGCAACGCGTTTCCCATCCCAGTGACGGGGCTGTTTCTCGGCCGCGAGCGTGGAGACATCTTGTTTCCCGAGGACGGCTACGTCTCGGGGCTCCACGCGCAGCTCACGGTCGCCGATGGCAAGCTCACGCTCACCGACCTCAACAGCTCCAACGGAACGTACATCCGCGCCCGCGGCGAGCACCCGCTGCAGAACGGCGACCTGCTGTTGATGGGGCAGCAGCTCTTCCGCGTGAACATCGGCTGAGCGAAGCGAAGGGGGGCTTCGTTTA
>LNEO01000038.1 GCA_001465015.1 Deltaproteobacteria bacterium Ga0077539
GCGTGGGGCGGCAGCGATGGCTCGCCAAGGACACGCAAAGCGCGTCGGTGCAGTCGGTCTCGATCAGCTTCGATGACGACGAGGCCCGCGCGCGCGCGGGGTTCGCGCGGCTCTCCAACGCGTGGCGCTTTGCGGGCCATCGTGTGCCCGCTGCCCGCGCTGTGGGGCCCGTCGGGGACGGTCGATGGTTTCTCGCGCGCGCGTGGATCGACGAGCTCACCCTTCGAGAGAAGCTCTCGTTTGGTTCTCTCTCGGTGCCGCAGTGGATCGGGCTCGTGCGCGAGCTCCTTCAAGCCCTTCGCAGCCTGCACGTCGGCGCGCTGATCCACGGCGGATTGAAGCCCGAGCGCGTGACCGTGCCCTCGGGTTCGCTGTTGGGGATCGATCGATCGCCCTAGGACGGATCGATCGACGACGTCGAGCCGAGCTATCTGTCTCCCGACCAGCTGCGGCGCGAGACCGAGACCGAGCTCGACGACCGCTGGGCGCTCGGCGTGATCGCGTTCGATTTCAGGGGGACGACAAAGGGACGATCGCGCAGGCCGTGCTCACCGGCCCTCTGCCCTCTCCGTCGGCGCGCGCGCGCGAGCTCGGGCTCAGCCAGCTCGTGCCCATGGGGTTCGATGACTTCTTCGCCGCGTGCGTGTCTCGCGCGAGCGATCTTCGCTACCAGTCTTCGGACGAGGCGATCGACGGGTTCGAGGTCCTCGTCGCGTCTCGGTACCGAGGCGCGCTGCCGGACGACGCTTCGCCGATGGCGTGTCTGAACATCGAGATGCCGGACTTCGATGCGCTACGAGACATCATCGATCCGCTGCCCCCGCCGCCCCCGCCGCCACCACAGCCGTGTTTGAAAGTGTCGCTGAAATCAGCGCTTTTTCAGGGGTCGAAGCCGGTTCCGTGTTTGAATGTCGCTCCCCCGCCGGCGCCGCCGGACAGATCGAGGGAGCTCGTCCCGACGAGCGGCGACGGCGGGCCGTATCGAACGGTGTTCAGGCCGGCGACCGACCGCGAGCGCGCCGCGCGAAGGCGTCGCTACGTCGCGTACGTGGGCGTCGCGGTCACGGCGACGCTCGTGGCGCTGTGGCTCGCGCGCCGGTGCTGACGGAGCCGCGCTTCACGAAGCCCGTCGCGGCGAACAGACGCGCCTCGAGCGCGGCCAGGTAGCGCTTGCCGTAGGGGCCATCCTCGAGTCCATCGTAGAGCGCGCGGTCCAGGTCGTCGGTGATCCGCGGCGAGAGAGAGGCTGCGCTCATCGCGACCGCGGCCACAGTGTCGACCTCGCCGACCCACGGAACGCCAAAGCCCCCCTCGACGCGAGACGCGATCCAGCGGTCTCTAGCGCTCACAAGAAGCGCTTCTTCAGCTCGGGGGTGGGGACCCAGCAGCTCTCTTCTTTTCCGAACCAGCGATAGCGGTTCTTGGCGATGAAGCGATAGACGACGTCGCGGATGAACCACGGAACGACGATGAAGCTCCACAAGAGCCTGTAGGCTCCGGACATCCTTCGCGCGATGCGGAGCGCCGCGCCCGAGTGCGAGTGAGCGCGACCGTTTTCGATCAAGATGATGCTGTCGGGGTCGCCTTCGGGGACCTTCATCCCGTGCTCGGCGAGGAGCTTCTTGCCTGCGTCGCTCTGCAGCGACGTGAAGCGAAAGTACGCGCTCGGGTCGTGGTCGATGATGATCTGCACCGTGCGGTTGCAGAGGTTGCAGACGCCGTCGAACAGCACGATCGCCGCGGGAGCATCAGGCCCGCTGTTCGCGCTGCTCGCTGCGGGCTCGGTGGTGTTCTTCGCTGCTGCGTTCGTCGAGGTCATCGCGAGCGATGGTAGCGCCGAAGCTCGATGAGGGGAGCCTCGCGCTCGCTCTCTTCGCGAGCGCGCAACACGATTGCGTGGTCTGGTGACTTCGCGCAGGCGGGGTCGGCGCGAGCGGCGTCTCCCGTGAGCGCGAAGGCCTGGCAACGGCAGCCGCCGAAGTCGCGGTCGCGTTCGTCGCACGAGGCGCAGGGCTCGGGCATCCACGCGGTGCCGCGAAAGGCCTCGAAGCTCGCGCTCTCGCGCCAGAGCTCTTCGATCGTTCGCTCGCCGGGGACGCGGTCGAAGGCGAGCGGAAGCGCGTGCGCTCCGGGGCAGGGCAAGAGGCGTCCGTCGGGCGTGACCGTGAGAAACTTTCGTCCCCACCCGTCCATGCAGGGCTTGGGGCGGTCGGCGAAGTAGTCCGGGACGACGTACACGACGCGCATCTTGGAGCCCAGGCGCGCCCGGGCCGCCCTGGCTGCGCGCGAGGCGCTCTCGGATTGCGCGCGCGTCGGCAAGAGCGCGGCGCGGTTCTTCATCGCCCATCCGTGCGACTGAACGCTGGCGAGCTCGATTCGCGCGGCCCCGAGCGACTCGGCCAGCTCGATCAGCGCGCTCGTGTGCGCGACGGTCTCGCGGTGCAGCACCACGTTGATGGACAGCGCCATCCCTCGCGCGGTGACCGCTCTGGCGGCGGAGAGCTTTTGAGCGTGCGCTCCCTTCGCGCCGCCGAGGGCGTCGGCGATCGTTGAATCTGTGTGCTGAACGCTGATCTGCACGTGCTCGAGCCCGGCGTGCGCCAGGCGCTCGATCCGCGCTTCGTCGAGGGCGAACGCGGAGGTGATGAGGTTCGTGTACATCCCGCGCGAGCGCGCTCGCTCGATGAGCGCGGCGAGGGGATCGCCCTCCGCGCGCGGCTGCGGGTCGAAGAGCAGCGGTTCGCCGCCGGAGAACGAGCACTGCAAGACGCCTGCGTCCGCGGCCTGATCGATGATCGCGCGCCACTGATCGAGCGAGAGCGCGTCGGAGAACGAGTCGAGGTCCGTCGGGTTCGAGCAGTAGCCGCAGCGCAGGGGGCAGCGGTAGGTGAGCTCGGCGGTCATGGCGAGCGGGGGAGAGAGCCGCGAGCCGTGCGCTCCGTCGCGCTCGCGCTCGGTCACGACCGCGGACGGGGCCAGGGTGCTGTAGTCCAGGGCGGACCTGGCGTGCAGCGACGCCAGCGTGGGCGGAACGTCCGCTTCGAGGGGCGCGTTGGGAAAGCGCTCGCGGAGGCGCGCGATGATTTCGTGTGTCGTCCGGGTCCCGTCGCAGAGCTCGATGATCGCCCGGGCGCTCGGGGACAAGAAGATCACGCGCTCGGGGTCCAAGAGCGCGTGCGTCTTTCGGACCGAGTCGAAGAAGACTCTGGCGTGCGGCGCCCTGCGCGGCAGCCACTCGGCCTGGCTCGTAGGGGGCGTCGCTTCGCTCACCGCGCGCCCCGGGCGCGCTCGGCGCAGTGATGATCGATCGCGTCGAGCAGCGACCAGAGCAGGTCGCACTTGAACTCGAGCAGCGCGACCGCGCGATCTTCGAGCGCGGGCGTGGTGAAGTGCTCGAGCACGACGCTCAAGCCGTGCTCGACGTCGGCGGGAGCCTGCCGGGTGCGGCGCTTGAAGTAGTCGAGCCCGGCCGCGTCCACCCAGGGATAATACTTGGGAAAAGCCTCGATCCTCAGCGCGTGCAGGTGCGGCGCGAAGAGCTCTGTGAGCGAGCTCGCGACGGACTCTTGCCACGGCGCGGCGCGGCAGAAGTTGTAGTACGCGTCGACGGCGAAGCGGACGCCAGGGAGGATGGCGTGATCGCCGAGCGCGTCTTCGCGGCGACCGCCGAGGGCCTCGACGAGACGGAGCCAGGCTTCGAGGCCTCCGTCGCGCTCGTCGGTTCCGTCCTGCTCGACGATGCGCTTGCGCCAGCGACGACGCTGGGCGGGGTCGGGCATCGCGGCGAGGATCGCGCCGTCTTTTCGCGGGATGGTTCGTTGGTAGTAGAAGCGGTTGACCGCCCAGGTCGCGAGGTCCTCGCGCGAGAGCTCGCCGGCGTTCATCCGTCGATGAAACGGGTGCTTGTCGTGATACTTGCGCGCGCCGACGTCGAGCAGGCGCAGGACAAACGCTTTGCGCGCTTCGGGCACGGGGATCGGGACCTGCTCGAGGTTCATCACGGACGAGTGTGATTCACCGGATCGCCGTGGCAACGGAAGAGGTTGCGCATGGGGCGCCTCGGGCGTGTCGAGCGGTTGCGCTCGACGGACGTTGAGGTACCCTCAGCCAGTCACTTACCACGGAGACGCACCGCAATGATCGAACACACCGAGCCCATGAGCGATCGAGACACGAACGAGACGGTCGACGGCGAGTGGACCGCGCCGTCGCTCGACGAGCAGAGCGCCTGCGCCGAGATCTGCGCGTACGTCTTCACCGAGTAAGCGGGAAGCGAGGGGGGAGTCGTTCGGAGGGCGAAGACTACACCGCAGCACCTCGCGCCCGGGAGATGAGCCCTCATCGTGACCCACGAACGGCGTGGAGAATGAGCGCAGAGACGCGCGTCGCGCGCTCGAAGGCAGAAGCGACCCATCGAAAAGAGGGGGATCTCGCACGGGGTTAACAAACCCCGTGTTGGGCGCCGTTCGAAGACTCACGGCGGAAGGTGCGCTTCGCGCGACCACCGTCAGAGCGCGCAGCAGCGGGCAGCGGACAGCGGGCAATGGGCAGCGGGCTCACTTGAAAAGAGGTGTTTCTTGCACGGGGTTAACAAACCCCGTGTTGGGCGCCGTTCGAAGACTCACGGCGAAAGGTGCGCTTCGCGCGAC
>LNEO01000039.1 GCA_001465015.1 Deltaproteobacteria bacterium Ga0077539
GGAGTTTTCGGCGCCTATGGGGGCCGCCGCGCGGCTCGATATCCACCGTCGTTTCGTCTCTCGATTCTCAGCCCAAACGCTCTGTTTCCGCCGTGGAGTTTTCGGCGCCTATGGGGACATTGCCTGGGGGTTGATGGTCTTTCCCGAGGTGAACCAGGGCTGCGGCGTGATGCCGTCGCTTTCGGTGCGACCGATGATCGGCGGCGGCGATGCGGTGCTCGCGCGGCTCATGGATGCTCGTGTCGTGCCCTGGACGTTGTGCACGTTGCCGGGCGGATCGCCCGGAACACAACCGGCCGAGACGCCGACGCAAGAGGCGCTGCAGGCGCTGCAAGCGGTCCCGGAGCTGCGTCGCAGTGATCGCGAGCGGATCATCGTTCTCGTGAGCGACGGCGGCGCGACGTGCGGCGCCACGGACGCGTCGCTGCGAGCGCGGTCCGAAGCGCTGCGCGCGATGGGCGTGCGAACCGCGGTCGTCGGCTTCGCGCTCGGCGGTGAGCTCTCGGCAGCGACGCCGATGCTCAACGCCATCGCAGACGCGGGCGGGCTGCCGCGCATGGGCGCGCGCAACCGCTTCTACGAGGCCAATTCGCCTTCAGAGCTCGCGGACGCGCTCTCAACCGTGATCACCGCAGCCATCCCGTGCACCTTCCGTCTGAGCAGCGTTCCGCCGGAGCCGATGTCGCTTCGCGTCTCGCTCAACGACGCGCCCGTGAACGCAGACGCTCGAGACGGCTACACGTACAACGCGGCGGACAACACGATCACGTTCAACGGGGCGAGCTGCCGCCGAATCCAGAGCCGCGAAGCGACCCGCGTCGGCGTGGCCTACGGATGCGCGACGCCTGCGTGTGTTCCGGTGCCCGAGGTCTGCGACGGCCTCGACAACAACTGCGACGGAATGGTCGACAACGACTGCCGACCCGGCTGAGCGGCGCCAGTTGTATGCTCCTGCGTCGGTCGATCGCGGCGCGGCGCGGCACGAGCGTCAGCGTCTGCACGGTGATCGGTGAATGGTGAATCGATGGTTCGTTGCCGCTTCGTAGCGTCGTCACTGAAGACCGCTGGCTCGCTCATCGCGCGCAGCGTTTCGGTCATCCTCGTGCTCGGCTTCGTTGGATCGTGCGTGAGCCCAGCGACTCAAGGACGGATCGAGCTCGACACGGACGTTCCGGCGGGGCGCGCGCTGACGCTGACCGTCACGGTGCGCGGAGAAGGATCGGACGCGCCGGTGCAACGAGTGTGGCGTCGAATGGGCGCCGAGGGGATCGAGTTTCCATCGAGCTTCGGCGTCGTGCCGGCGACCGGACGACGCTCCGAACGCGTGGTCGTGGTCGCGGATCTCGACGTTCCGGCGGCGGGCGCAGACGCGGCGGTGCGGCTTCGTCGAACCGCCAGCTTTTCGTTCATCGAAGGAAGAACCGTGGTCGCGCGGATGTTTCTCTCGCTCGCGTGCGGGGCGATCACGACGGGGTGCGCGACGGTCGCGCCCGAGCAATGCACGCTCAGTGTGCGGTGCGAGGAGCTCGGCGCGACCTGCGGCGAGGGCGGTCGATGCGTCACGACCGCGGTCGAAGCAGACGCGGGCGTGGCCCCGACCGACAGCGGCGTCGCGCCAGACGTGGTTGCAGACACGTTCGTCGTCCGCTGCGGGGACGGCGTGTGCTCCCCGATCGAAGACTGTCGCAGTTGTTCCCGCGACTGTGGCGAGTGTCCGTGTCCCGCGTCGGAGACTCGCTGCGGCTCCTGCGTCGACACAACACGGTCGGACCTGCACTGCGGCCGGTGCAACAACCCATGCCCAGCGGGCTCTTCGTGCGCGATGGGAGTGTGCGTCGACCCGTGCGCGAGCAACACCTGTAGCGGTCACGGCTGGTGCGAAGCGGGGCGGTGCATCTGTGATCCTGGCTACCAAGGCTCTGTCTGCTCGGCGTGCGGCGATGGTTGGGTCGCCACGGGCGGTGCTCCGCAATGCGCTCCCATGAATCGCGTCCTCGGCACCGGCGCGGGCGAGACGGTGATGGGAACGGCAGCGCAGGACTACATGTCTGGCCTCGACGGAAACGACACGATGTCCGGGCTCGACGGCTTCGACTTCGTGAGCGGAAACGCTGACATCGATCAGGTCAACGGCAACACTGGGCGCGACGAAGTGCACGGCGGAGCTGGCGGCGACACGGTCATGGGAGGCTCGGAGGACGACGCGGTCTTCGGCGACGACGGTGATGACGTCGTCATCGGCGGCATGGGCAATGATCGACTCATCGGCGGTCCCGGGGCCGACGTTCTTCAAGGCGGGGACGGTGATGATCGATACGTGATCGACGGGCTCGGCAACGACACGATCGACGACAGCAGCGGAACGGATGCGGCGCGGGGCGTGCCCGGCGTTCGCGTCGCGTCGAACAGTGTGCAGGGCACGAGCAGAGTGTTGCGGCTCTCCAACGGCGCGACGGTTACGATTTTGCGCGACGCTGTCGAGCGTGTCCTTTGCCCCTGATCGGTCGCAGCGTCGGGCGAGCGCTCACGACCTCTCTCCGCTGACGATCGAGCGGTGACGGATGCTCGATCTGCGAAAAGCTGCCTGTGCGTCGAGCGTCGCTACCATCGAGTCGCTCGTTGTTCGCCGTTGATTGGTGGCGGTTCGACCCGTGTTCGACCACGCCGAGTGCTTGGAAATTTCTGCGACGCCCGAGCGTGCGGTGGTTTACGCTCTCGACACTGGACGGATGCGATCGAACTCTGCTTCGCCGACGCGCGACGCGACGGCACTGTTGCTCTCTCTTGTGGCGACCGCGTGCAGCGGCACCAACCCTCCGGCGGACGTCGTCTCCAACGACTCGACGGCAGACGTAGCTTCGGACATCGCTGCGCCTGACGTCGCTGACGGCTCGGTGACGGACGCCGCGACGATGGACGCGACCGACGCGTTGGAGCCTGACGCCCCGCCGGAAGACGTGGTGCTCGGCCCAGCGTTTTGCGCGACGGGCACGAACGTTTCGGGGATCACCGTCCCCGCTGGATTTTGTGTGCGCAAATTCGCGGACGTCCCGCATCCGCGGACGATGACGATCGCCTCCAACGGCGATTTGCTCATCGGCTCACCGGGCCAGACGTACGTCACTACGACGGGCCCGGGCACGAGCGGCGTCGTCGTGCTCACCGACGACGACCGTGACGGCGTCGGCGAGCGCCACGACTTTCTCACGGGCGTGAGCGACATCCACGGCGTCGCGATCGGCGGCGGATTTCTCTACTACACGACGATGTCGTCGATCTTTCGCACGCCGTATCGCGACGGCCAGCGCGCCGAGACGCCGGGCATGCGCGAAGACCTTCGGATGCCCGTGGAGTACGCGGGACAGCGCTCGACGCACCCGCTCGCGCGCTCGATCGGCGGCAACTTGTTCTCGTCGCGCTCGATGTCGCCGAGCTGCGGGCAGCCGATCGGCGAGATCTACCGCGTGTCGATGGGCGCAACGACGATGCTCGCTCGCGGCTTTCGCAACCCGATGTACATCCGCTGTCACTTCTCGCGCGAGCTGTGCGCTGCGACCGAGCTCGGCGACGACGGAAGCGCGATGGCGTTCGAGAAGCTGCTCATCCTGTCGACGTCGGGCGACTATGGCTACCCGCAGTGCGATGGCCGCGGGACGCTCGCGCGCTGCGGCGGGAGCTGCGCGACGACGACCGTCGAAGACATTCGCTTTCCCCTCCAAGACACGCCGTTTGGCTTCGACTGGGAGCGGGGCAGCTGGCCCGAGCCCTACCGTCACGGGCTGTTCGTCGCGCTGCACGGCAGCTTCTACACCTCGCCTGGCTATCGCAACGCGGGGCTCGTCTTCGTCAGCACCGACCCTGCCACCGGCCGTCCTCGCGCGGGCGCGACGGTCACGCGCTTTCTCGAGGGGCTCGGGATGATGCGCGGCGAGAGCCAGCCGAACACCGTCGCGATCCAGCGCCCGGCGGACGTCGCGTTTGCGCCGGACGGAAGGCTCTTCTTCACCGTCGATCAGGGCAACGCCGTGTATTGGGTCGCGCCCGTGGGGCTGCGCCGTCGCGGAGGCTGATCGCGCGGGGACTCGCGTCGTCGAGCGTCCGTCGTCGTGCTCGGCGGGACGACGTGCGGTGAGCGCGCTTCGTCGCATCGTGTGTGCTCGGCTCGCACCAGTGCCTGGATGGCCCGAGTCGTTGCGTGCTGTGTCGAATCGTGAGAAATGACCAATGAGTCGGCGGCGAGGCGTTCGACTCTTGCTCCGTGTCGGGGACCACTTTCGGTCGGTTGACGTCTTCACGACGCGCTCACGAATTTTCTTTGCCGGCTACGCCGCGCAACCAACGCGTTTAGTACTAGAACTAAAGCGACGGACATCGCATCGAGTCGCGAGGCGGGAGACTCCCCTTGAACGAGTACGAAATTCGATTCAGCACCATCCCCGAGCTGGCTGAAGTGTTCACCACGGAGCTGGTTCAGCGCAGGCTGTTCGTCGTGGGAGCCGACCAGGTTCTCGAAGGCGAAGAGATCTCGTTGCGGTTGGTGCTGCCGGAGACCCAATCGGTGCTCTCGGCGCTGGGACTCGTGCTCGAGCATCGCAGCGACCCGCGGGGCAGGGGCGCGGACGTTGTCCTGATCGACGTGCGAGACGACACGCTCGCGCTCATCGAGCAGTTCATCACCGAGCGGCTCGACGCGTCGCAGGGTGAGGTCGAGCTCGCGCCTGCCGCGCGCAAGCTCGACGTGCTCATCGTCGAAGACGACCCGATTTTTCAAGAGCAAGCCGCGCTGGCGTTTCGTCGGGCGGGAGACCAGGTCCGCTTCGCGCGCGACGGGTTCGAGGCGCTCGCGTCCGCGCTGCGCGCGCGGCCGGACGTCATCCTCTCGGACGTGAACATGCCCAGGATGGACGGGTGGCAGCTTCTGCGAATGATTCGGGGTAACCCGAAGCTCGCGACTGTTCCTGTCGTGTTTACGACGAACCTCGCGAGCGAGCGTGATCGCTTGAGGGGCTATCAGCTCGGGGTCGACGACTTCGTCGCCAAGCCCTTTCGCCCTATCGAGCTGCGGACCCGCGCCGAGCGCCTCGTGCACAGACGACACACGATCGCCGCGCCGACGGACAGCCGAACCACCATTCGCGGAGACCTGTCGCAGGTGACGCTGCCGAGCGTGTTGTCACTGCTCGAACTCGAGCAGCGCTCGGGCGCGATCGAGGTCAACGGGCCGGTGCGCGGCGTGCTCTGGGTCGCTCGGGGTCGCGCCCTGCGCTGTCGCATGTCTGACCGGCGAAACGGGACGCCGTCGACGCCCATGCAGTCCGCGTTCGCGCTGCTCAGCGCGAGATCGGGCGAGTTCGTGTTCACCGCCAACGACGCCGAGGTCGACGACGAGCTCTCGACCTCGATCACCGCCCTGCTCATGGAGCACGCGCGGGTCAGCGACGAGTCCGATCGCGACGCGGACTAAGTCCCGATCAGCGCATCGCGCGACCGCGCGCCCATTCGGGGGAATCGACGCTGCCGCTCGGCAGTTGTCCGTTGCATCCGATGCTGCATCGCGCGTGGATCGGCCGAAACCGCTCGAAGTCCGGCGCAGACGCCGCCGCCCGCTTCATCGTTGCGTCGCTCGCCGCGCACGCCGCGCTCTACGGAGCGCTCCGTTGCCGCTCGCCAAAGAGCTACCTCGTCGATCGCGTGATCCTCGCGCCGTTCGAGATGCAGCTCGTGCCGCTGCGCCGCGCTGCGCCCTCGATCGATCCGCGGCCCGAGTCGATCGCGCTCGTCGCAGCACCCAGGCTCGCGACCCGAGCGACCCCGCAGCCCGTCGCGTTCGCGAGCGCGAGCGCGCGGTTGATCGACGATGCTCCAGCGCCGAGCGAGGGCGAGTCCCAGCCGTCGCGCGGGACGACAGTCGTGATCCCCCCTCGGTCGTCGCTGTCGGGGATGCGGCTGCTCGAGTCGGTCGAGCGCGACGCGTGGACGCACCGCGGACAGCACACGTTTTCAACGAACCCTCAGCCGCAAGCGGCAGAGCCTGGCGGCCGGACGCTCTCGGACAACGTCGCGCGGGTGCGAGACGACTGGCGCGAACAAGTCCTTCGAGGCGCTCCGCCTCCGAGGCCAGCGGGCTCTTCGGATTTCGTGCGTCGTTACGTCGCAGAGGCCGCGCGGGCGTGGCGTCCGACGCTCGCGTCGGATCCCTCCGGTGTCGATGGCATCGTGCGGCTGCTCACCAGCGGGGTCGCAGGCTATCGCGAGGCGATGACCGACATGCTCGGCGGCTTCGGCAGCGACCGCGGCGCGGCTGCGTCCGACGCGCTCGACAACGCGCACCCCAACTCGCCGATGCTGCAGTCGAGCCCGACGCTCAACCAGACTGGACGCGCGCTCGCGCGGCGGATCTCGGCGGAGCTCGAGGTCGCCCAGGCCCCAGACGGCTCGATCGTCTCTGTGCGGGTCGCGCGCAGCTCTGGCACGCGATGGTTCGACAGCCAGGCGGTCAGCGCGGTGCAAACGGCGGTCGCGAGCGCGACCGCTGGGGCGAGCCGCGCCGCGGGCGCGCCGACGGGGGCGGGTACGCGATCGCGGTGGGAGTTCGAGCTGCGTATCGCGCGAAACCTCCCCGTCGCGCTCGGGCCGCAGCTTCCCGGATCGCCACCAGTATTCAACTATCTGTCGGGCGGCGTCGAGTGGGGCGGCGTGGACCCACCCCGAGCGATGTACCCGTTTGCGCTCCACCGCTATCAGCGCATTCGCGTGCTGTGGATCGTCCCCGACGGAGCGCCCCGCGAGCAGCGCCGCGACGCTGGCGCCGCCCCGATGGCGCGCTGAAAGGGTGGCCGGGTCATTTGCGCGAGGGGCAGGGTTTGGTAGGTGCTCTAGGTGATGCGAATTTCCGTCCTTCGCTGCGTCGCGATGCTCGCGTGCGTTTCGGTCTCTGCCGATGCGCTCGCGCGGGACCGAATCACGTACCCGTACCGGGGCGTAACCCACGTGCATCGGCAGATCGACGGGTTCGACGCGCACGTTCTCACGATCGACCTGGCGTGCGCGGAGATCGACGTCCTCTCGACGCGGCCGCGAGAGCGCTTCACGACCGTGTCGACATTTGCGCGCGAGCAGCACGCGCAGATCGCCATCAACGCGAACTTCTTCGACGACGGCGCGACCTCGTGTGGTCTCGCGGTCGGCGATGGTCGCGTGTGGCGCGACTCGACGCAGTCGAACTGCGGAGCATCCATCGCCTTTGGGCGCAACGGGCACGGCTGGCGGGCGGACGTGTTCGACTCGTTCGGCTGGGTCCGCGAGAATCCGCTGCGGTGGGCCTCGCAGGTCGTGACAGGCAAGCCGGTGCTGCTGCGCCGCGGAGAGATCGCGTTTCACCCGCACGAGCCGACGGGAATGTGGCGAGTACACCCGCGGACAGCGATCGGCATCGGCGCCGATCGACACACGCTCGTGATCGCCGTCGTCGAAGGGCGGCGTCGCAGCGCGCCGGGAATGACTTCGAACGAGATGATCCCGCTGCTCGAAGAGTTTGCGGTGTCCGACGCGATCAACCTGGATGGAGGCGGGTCCTCTGCGCTCTACATCGCGTCGGAAGGTGGAATCGTGAATCGACCCAGCGACGGCCGCGAGCGCACGGTGATCAACCACCTGGGCTTTCGAATCACGTCAGCGTGGCACTCGATCGACCCCTGAGCGTCGGCGCTCACGCGTCGGGGATGTACACGATCGTGTTGACGAGCTGAACGAGGCGCTCGCGCTGCTCGGGCTCGAGCTCGACGAAGCGTACGCCCATGCCAGGGTTGAGATTGTCGCCGCCTTCTCGCCAGGGGTTGACCCAGGCGACCTCGCCGACGAGCGTGAGCGCTTCTTCGCCGGGAGGGGCGAAGGACACCAGCACTCGCGTTCCGCGCGGAAGAGGCTCCTTCGAGTACACGAAGATCCCGAGGGCCGAGATGTTGGTGATCGTCGAGAACAGAAAGTTGTCGTTGGACTTGTAGTCCACCGGCCACGCGACGGGGATGCGATCGTGTGATCGTCGCTCGGGGACGCCGGGAGGCGGAAGCGAGCGTCGCGGTGGCGGCGGCGTCGATTCGCTGGGAGGGGCGTCTGTTGGGTCTTTCTTGCCGCTTGTGTTCATGTGGCTCCCTCCGTGCGCTCCGTTCGCGTCTTTATCGCACGACGATGCGCGCGGCGACGACTCTGTTCTCTCGGTCGTGCTCTCCGCCCGACACGCGCATGCGGTCGTCGCCCTGGAAGAAGCCCAGGTACACGTAGTAGGTGCCCGAGCGGCAATAGCCAGGAATCGTGATTTCCTGCTCGTCGTGGATGATGTCGCCGGGCAGCCAGTTGCTGACCGCGTATCGGCCGCCAGCGGGCTCGTGATCGCCGTTGATGCGCGGGCACTGCCCGTCGATGTGCACGAAGATCTGCCAGCTTCCGGCCATCTCGCGAAGCACCCGGAAGTGATACTTGATTTTGAACGAGCCCCCCACGGGCACATACGACATGCCCTTGGAGTCGAGGTTGTAGCCGAGGAACTCGAGGTTGTCGTCGAAGCGCGCGGGCTCTTCCTGAAAGCGCGAGCCCTCGGTGCGGCCGTGGGCGTGCCAGTGGTCGTTGCGCGTGAGCAGCCGGTCCGTGCTCATCACGATCTCGTCGAGCGGGCTGCGCGATCCGCGATCTCCTGCGTCCGAAGCGGCGACGTAGAGGTTGGAGTTGCTCGCGTCGAGCACGGGGATGTTGCGGCGCGAGCCGAGCGGTTGCGCCAGGCGATACGCGCGGTTCAGCCGAGAGAACACGCGCGAATCCACGAGCATGTACCGACGATCCGCGGGGGTTCCGCTGCGGAGCCACTCGACCGCCTCGCTCTCGCTCTCGATCTGCGTGACGGGAAAGTCCGCGTAGTAGCCGGCGCCAGGGTTCTCCGAGGTGCCGCCGTAGCGCGCCACGCGCTCGTTGGGGCGACGCATCTGCTTGATGACCGCGAGCACGCCGCGAGGCGAGAGGTGCTCGCTGAGCGCGGGCACATAGAGCTTGGTGAACGCGAGCGCGACGATCACGCCGCCCAGCGCGGCGATGCCCGCACGGGAGCCGACGATTCGGACGAAGAGCGGGTGTGACGGCTGGCCGATGACGGCGAACAGGTTCCACAAGAGGATGAAGATGTAGACCCCTGCCACGACGGCGAACGGCAGCGCCGCGAAGCCGAAGAGCACGCTCTTTGCCTGCGTTCCGATCGTGCGAGACGACGCTGCGGTGCCGCCGAACACGACGATGAGCACGAGCGCTCCGCCGACGGCCCATGCCCTGAAGGACGCGAGGATTCCAGTGCCGGTCAGCTGGTGCCACGGGCGCCAGAGCCCCTTGGCCACGATCTCGTCACGCTCGCTCTGGCTCGCCTTCTCGACCTCGAGCATCCACTCGTACGGTCGGTTCAGCGAGAAGGGCTTGATCGTCCCGCTGCCCTGAAAGAGCGCCGGGAGGGCGATCAAGCAGTACGTGACCCCCATCAGCAAGAAGTACGCTTCACCTGGGGCGCTGCCCTTGAAAATATGGGACAGCGACGCGCCCTTCTGGGTGGCGAACCACTGAAAGACCGTCTTGTTGGGCTGGTTGTCTTGCGACCAGCGAAACCCGTCGGGAAACGCAGGACCGCCCTCGACAAGGCCGAGCGCCGCGTACGAGCTCTTCGGAAAGAGCAGGTAGTCGCGCATCATGATCACGGTGAAGAACGTCACGCCGGCGGTGACGATCTTCCAGCCGATCGCCGAGCGCTCGCTGTCACGCAACGCGATGCCAGCGGCGATCGCCAGCGGCGCGGCCGCGATGAAGGGGCTCGCGCCAAACTGCTGGTAGTGAAAGCCCTGAAAGCCAAAGGCGACCACGGCAGCGCCGATCGCGCCGAGGCGCAGACCGGTCTCGCGCCACGCGTCGTCCATCGACACGACGGAGCCCTCGCGACCGACGTCCGAGGCGTCCATGGGAGGGGTCGCAGCCAGGCGTGCGAGTCCGAAGGCGACCAGACCGGTCCACGGAAACACCGCGTGTCCGACGTGCTCGATGAGCGTGTCGTGCGTCGGGAGGGTGTTGGGTGGCCGGACGTCGGAGCCAACGCCCACGAGCCAGCTGTAGCTCTCGAGCGGAATCTTCACCGCCGCGCGCGATGCCAGAAGGGCGAGGGCGGCGCCGACCAACGTGAGCGCGAGACCGATCGTGCGCGAGGCGCTCGGCTCGTCCTTCCAACGCAAGAGCGGGACGATGCCCACGCCCACCAGCACGGGAACGACGCCGAGCATCGCTCCGCCCGCTTGCACGGCGAACAGCGCGGCGAGCAGCACAGGGAGCGCTCGCGCTTTGTAGAGATTGACCAGCAGCGGCTTGTCTTCGGGCGGCGGCCGGCAATAGAGCGCCACGATCGCGCTGGCAAACAGCAGCGTAAACGCGCTCTGCGCGACGCCGCCGCCGAACATCTGCCGCGCGTTCATGAAGACGAGCGGCATGGACGAGTAGGCGACTCCGACAAACGACGCCGTTCGTGCGTCGGACGCAGCCCACACCGCGAGCGCGAGCGCGATCGCGGACGCTGCGGCGAGCAGCGCGGTGGGCAGACGTCCGCCGGATTCGCTGGCGCCGAACGAGCGGAAGCCGACGCGCACCATCGCAAGCTGAGCGGGTGGGCGATTACCCACCACCTCGTTTGACGGCGACGTGCCCCGAGCAGCGTCTGCGACGCGAAGCTCGGACGGCTGCCAGATGCCGAAGTTGCCTAGGCCCGACACGATCACGAGGAGCGCGACGACCAAGGGTGCGGTCAGCGCGTTCAACGGACCCTTCGAAGGAGGAAAGGACATGGACCGCGCGTTGATACAACGAACGTTCCGTCGCCGACTACCCCGATTGCCTGAACATCTGCCGAGCCGGGCACCAGCAAGTTGCCCGTTGGGACCGGCGATTACCGTGCCGTGCCGGGAGGACGGGCCGTGCCAGGCTGCGCCGGAGTCCCGCCGGCGGCAGCGCCGGGCGTCGCGGTGCCGTCGACTCGAACCGCGTCGAGCTCGGCGTTGAGCTGCGCGACGATGGCGTCGAACTGGGGCCTCTGCGCCGCTTGGACGCTTCTTCGCCAGGCGAGAAACGGCGCCCCGTCGATGAACTGCCCGCTGCGCTTGACGCTCCAGTGCAAGTGCGGACCGGTCGAGCGGCCGGTCGAGCCGACGTAGCCGATGACCTGCCCGACGCGGACTCGGGCTCCCGATCCTACGCTCGGCTCGAACCGGACGAGGTGCGCGTAGCCTGTCTCGAGGTTGAGCTGCGCGTGCGCGAGGCGGACGAGGTTGCCCGTCGCGCCGCCCCAGCCCCGAAACACGACGACGCCGTCGGCCGCGGCCATCACGGGTGTTCCGCTGGGAGCTCCGAAGTCCGTACCCTGGTGCGGCATCACGCGATGCAACACCGGGTGCATTCGGTGGGGGTTGAACGGTGAGGTGATCCTCGGCGGATTCACGGGGGGCTGAAGGACGCCAGGGACGTTTGCGGTCCCCTGCCCGTCGAAGTAGTCGCCGCCGCGCTGGCTCGTGGCGAACCAGTATCCGCGCCGCGCCGCCCCGCTTGCGGTGCGCAGCTCGATCGCGGTGATCCGCGCGTAGCGCCAGAACGCGTCGTTGACGCGCTCTTCGTCCACGACGAGTCGAACGCTGTCGCCGACGCTCAGCCCGCGCCCGAGATCGAGCTCTCGAAACGTCGTCTGCAGCTGACCGACGATGTCGGGGTGCAAGTGCGCGGCGCGCAGCGTCTCGTCGAGCGACCCGCGGACCGTGAACCCGGCTGCGACGCGAACTGTGGATTTTACCACGCGGATTCGCTCGGCCGAGCACGTCTGGTCCGGCGCGACGGTCACCGAGATGACCTCGTCTTCACCGCGGCGGTACTCGACCCGCCGCAGCTCGTTGTTGCGCGTCGGGTCTCGTTGGGCGACGACGACGTCCCCCGGCTGCAGCGCGCGCATGTTGAGGAGCGTGCGCATCGCAGAGATGACCCTCGAGGCCGTCGTTCCGGAGATGCTCAACGCCCGCAGCACTTGCGGCAGCGTCCGCCCGCGGCCGAGGCGGTGCTGCGTCGCGACCCATCCCTCCGGTGTCTGCGCGGCGAGCGGCGAGGGCGCGACCGCGGATGCGACGTAGGACACCGCGGCGTCACCGGACGCGAGCGCGCCGCCGTCGCCGAGGTCGAACGAGAACATCGCGCGCGCGGCGCCGCCGTCGGCGCCGGTCGAGCCAGCGGCACCCGACGCCGTTCGAGCGCCAAACGAAAACCGCGCGAGCGATGGCAGACGAAGCTGCGTGACGGCCGCAGCGACGAGGAGTCCCATCGCGCCGAGCGTCATCCCGACGCCCGCTGCGAGCGCTCCGACCCGCGCCACGAGCCGACGCGGGTACATCGGGATCTCGGGCATCTCCGCGAGGTGCTTGGGCTGCCTCACGACCGGATCGTCGTCGAGCGGCGGCTCGTCGAGCTCGATGGGATCCGGCTCTGCCGACCGAGCGGGGCGCGGCGCGACGACGCGTCGGCGTGGCTCCTGGATCGGTTCGGGCAGATGGGCCATCGGCGGAGCAGAGTGTGGCAGTGTTCGCGCTCTCGTGCACACGCTACTGCTGCTGCTGGCCATCGCGAGGCCCATGGAGACCATCGAAGAGTGGACGTTGCTCGACAGCGCTCCGCTCGAAGAGGCGCTCACCGCGCGCGCGGTCTATCGCCGCGATGACGGTCCCGAGCTCGAGTTGCCCGCGGTGTTCGACGCGATCGACGCGGCCGCGCCGCAGCCCTCGGTCGAGCTCGTCGGGACGATCGCGCCGCTTTCCGTCTACCGGATCAACGGTCGGTGGCGAGCGCGGCTGCCGCCCGAGCCTGGGCCGCGCAACGCGCGCGTCGTGGTGCGGTCGATCCGGCCGGTGTCCTCGCTGAAGATGTTTCGAGCGCAGTGGCCGATCACGCGCGGCGATGCGTCGCGCCGCGTAGCGATCGTCCCGCGCGGGTGGATGGAGGGGGTGAGCGCGGGCTGGACGTGCGCGGACGACTCGGTGTCGACCGTGGCGTGCGTGACGATCGACACGGCGCCGAACCCGCTGCACGTTCGCGTTCCTGCGGCGCCGATGCACCGGGCGAATCGGGCGCTGTCGGCGCTGCTCGCGGTCATCGCGCTCGCGTTTGTGGTGGGCTCGCGCGACGCGACGGTCGCCGATCGCCGCGCGCGCGGCGCTGCGCTGGCGGCGGCGGCGGTGCCTGGCGCCGGGCTCGGCCTCACGCTCGTGGGAGCTCGCTTGATTTCATGGGCGTTTGCGTTGAACGTCACGTGCGCGCTCGCCATGGTGGGCGCCGCGCTCGCGCTGCGCTCCAAGCGCGCTCTGACTGCGGCGTCTGGCGCGCTTGCGGTGCTCCCGCTCGTTGCTGTGTTCGACGGGCGACCCAGGACGAGCGTCGTGTTGTCCTTCGTCGCGCTGGCGGTGATCGCCCTGGCCGGGACAAGCTCGCAGGTCGCTTCGGCGTCAGATGACAAGCAGACTTGAATCTGTGTGATCGCGTCAGGCCAGCTTCAACGGCCGGCGTCCGCGCAGAGGTCGCGGACGATCGGCGGCGGATCTGGCGCGTCACCGGCGATCGTGACCGGGGCGAGCTCGATGCGAAACCCGATGCTCATCGCCGAGCAGGCGGCTTCGGGGTTCGGGATTCCAGACGCCGGCAGATCGAGCGCGGCCTCGACGCCCGTGGTGAGCAGCAGGTAGTCGCGTTCCGACAACAGACCGCGACACGCGCCGAACGATCGAAGGTCCTCGAAGATCTGCGCGCGCACCCAAAGCGCGCTCAGATCGATCGCGGGAAGATTGTTGCTCGCGTCGAACGAGCCGACGAGTCGAATGTCGGTGAGCGTCAGCTGCGAGCGTGTCAGGTCGTTGTTGAAATAGATCGGCGACGTGTTTGGAAACGGCGCGACGAACGTCCCGCACGAGGTGAAGGCGTCGCTCGTGGTGATGCGCGCGGTGGTGCCGTCCAACCCGTACGCGATGCCGCGATTGATGGACCACTCGTCGCGGCCGTCCCACGCCGGAGGATCCGCGGCGCGCCCCGGCGGGTGCCCGTCGACGAGCGGAATCAAGTCCGCGGTGATCGAGCCGTCATCACGGCCGCCGAAGTCCCGGAGACGCAGCCCAATCGTGCCGGTGCCTCGCATGATCGAGCGATTCAAACGGGTCTCGTCGAAGGTCGTTCCGAACGCGGTGATCGAGGTGATCACCGAGCCGAACGTGTTGTCCCGGCCGTTCATCCCGTCGATCTGCGGTAGCGACGATCGGCACGGAACGTCCATCGGGTTGCTGATCGTCGAGCAGAGTCCGTCGCGATCGAATCCGATCGACTGCCACGCCCCGCCTGAACCGAAGTTGATCGCGCGCGCCGCGAACACCCGCACGGGGCGCGCGTTGTCCACAGAGTTGCGAAGACCCATCGGCACCGTCGGGATCACTGAGAGCGTGCATCCGGGCGACGGGCTGCGGGTTTGCTGCGCGCATTCGGCGGACCCGCCGTCGGCAGGCCGCGCGTCGGCCCTCGCGTCGGTCGAAGACGAATCGACGCGAGCGTCTGTTCGACCGCTCAATCGCGCGAACTCGGCCCGATCGAAAGACTGACAGCCGCACAACACGAGCGCGATCGGCGCGAATGACGACAGTGACCTCATGAGCGGGTGTCCTCGATGTTGTTGAAGCAACGATATCGTCGATCGTAGCGCAAGCTCACATCCCTGCGTCTGCGAAGCACGGCGATCGCGTCGGGAGCGCGGTGCTCGAGACGCCGTCGATCTGCACGGGAGCCCAATGGAAACGCATCGCGATCGAGCCTGCGTCGCACGGCATCGCCGGGTTGGGCACGAGGTCCGATCGAACGTCGAAACTTCGCTGGATGGCGTTGAGCCGGTCGTTGTACTCGTCCCGCGGACCGAACGGCGGCGGGCACTGGCCGAACCACGGGATCGTCTCGACGACGTCCTCTCGCAGCCAGAATCCCGCGACGTCTGCCACGCCTCCGGTGCTCGGGTCGAGCGGGCCGGCGACGACCGCGCCTCGCAGCGCCATCACCCGCTGCTCGGTGCGAGAGAACAACACGAGCGGGATGCGCATGGCCATGCGAGCGACCATGTACCCGCACGCCACAAACGCGTCCGTTGTGCGATGGAGCACGGTCATCCGGTCGGCGCCGAGCGAGAAGGTGGGCTCGATCTTCCATCGATCGGTCCCTGTCCAGCTGAGCTCTGTGCCGGAGGCTGGGCGTCCCTCTGTCAGGTGCAGCCACTCGACCGTCACGCTGCGATCATCTCCGCCGCCCCACTCGGTGATTCTGAGTCCGACCGTGGCGCGGCCCGTGCCGATGGTCTCGGTGACGGTGCCGTCACGAAACGTGTCCATCACGTGGAGACCCGTGCCGATCGACGAGCCGAACGCGTTGTCTCGACCCTCGTCGCCGTCGGTCACGTTCTGCGCTGAAATGCAGGATCTCGGGCTCGTCATGTCGGGCTCGGTGCAGATGCCGTCGCGATCGAAGCCGATCTGTCGCCAGTTGCCGAAGCTGCTCGGGCCGACTTCGATGCGCCGCGCGGCGAGCACGTAGGTGCGCGTGTTCGATGGCTGGTTCGCGAGCGCCGCTGGGGGCGTCGGAACGACCGCGCGCACGCAGCCCGCGTCGTTGGCCTGCCGCAGCGCGAGGCACGCTCCGCCCGCGTCGTCTGCATCAGCGACGACGACGTCGGCGTTGGCGAGAAGCGTGCGGTATTGCTCGCGGTCGAACGCGCGACAGCCAACGCTCGACGCCGCTGTGACCGCGAGCGCGAACGCGAATCGCGTGTGTATGGGAGGATGTATTTGAAGCAAATCCACTGCGCCGACCGTCGCAGATCGTAGCGCATTCGCGCGGAAGATAGCCCGTCGAATCACCGTCGAACGTGGTACGTTGATCGGTGTTGTGACAGCCAGCTCCAAGGTCGTCGTCCTCGGGCGAGCGAGCGATTGTGATGTCGTGATCGACCACCCATCGGTCAGCGGGCGGCACGCTCGAATGTCCTGGCATGGCGACAAGATCCTGATCGAGGACATGTCGAGCTCGAACGGCACCTTTGCCAACGGCGAGCGCATCGATCGTGTGTTGATTCGGCCGGGCGACGAGGTGCAGCTCGGGCAGGCGGTGCTGTCGTGGGCCGAGCCGAAGCTCAAGGCGTTTCTGAAGTACGCGTCGAAGGGGACCGTCGTCGTTCCTCCGTCGATGCTGGGAAACATGGCGCGCTCGACGGTAAAGATCGTCGGCGTCCTCTTGGCGACGGCGGGGCTGCTCTTCATCGGCGTTTGGAACACCGAGCCCGGCCGCAATTTTCTCAACTATCTGCGTCTTCAGCACGCAGTGGCCACGTCGGACACCGACGAAGAAGCGTTCGTCCGCAGCACAATGGTGCCGCAGCTTCGGCGCGCGCTCGATCCGACGGAGCCGGTCGTCCGCAACACCGCAGTGCAGCTCGCGGCGCGCAACGAAGGGACGTTTCGCGTCGAGCAAGTCGCCGCGATCTGGTCTCACGTCCGCGAGCGCTGGCGCTACGTGAACGATCCTCGAGGACGCGAGTACGTCGCGATGCCTCGCGAGTCGATCCAGAACCAATACGCCGGCGACTGCGACGATTTCGCGGTGACGCTCGCGGCGATGGTGCGCTCGATCGGCGGCGAGGCGCGCGTGGTCTTCATGGAGGGGGCGAGGGGCGGTCACGCCTACGCCGAGGCGTGCGTGCGAGAAGACGCGACGACGGTGGCGACGAAGATCGCGCGCTTCTACGGGCGAAATTGGGCGCAATACGCCCGCAATCGCCAACACATCGCGTACCGATCGTCCGCCGACTGTCCCGTGTGGCTCAACCTCGATTGGAACGCGAGCGTCCCCGGCGGAGACTACGAGCCCGAGCGCTGGGCCGTCGCTGCGTACGCTGACGGGCGAACAGAAGTGCTCGCCGTCGCGCCCGGAGCGCAGCCGACCCCGCGCGCGCGCCGCGCCTCCACCGCGACGGCGCCGCAACGACTCTCGACCCGCCGTCAGTGAGCGCTGGTCTCGGACAGACCGATTCGCGCGAGCAGCGCGTCGACGGTCGCGTCTCGGCCCATGAATCCTCGAAACAGCTCCGCGGGGTCAGCGCTGTCACCGCGCGCGAGCACCCACGAGCGAAACGCCTCGCCCGTCGAGCGATTGAAGATCCCCTCGCGCTCGAAGCGAGTGAACGCGTCGGCGTCCAGCACCTCCGCCCACTTGTACGAGTAGTACCCCGCTGCATACCCGACCGGATCCGCGAACAAGTGATTGAAGCTCGCGATCATCGCGTAGTCTTCGGGCAGGGGCGTGACCGAGAAGCGGGCCATCACCTCGCGCGCGAACGCCACGACCGAACCGTGCTTGTCCGGGTCGTACTCGCGGTGAAGCGCGAGGTCCACGGTCGCGAAGGACAGCTGACGCATCTGCGCGGTGGCCTCGCGAAAGGTGCGGGCGCGCTTCATCTTGGCGAAGAGGTCCGCCGGCATTTTCTCGCCGGTCAGATAGTGGCGTGCGAACAGGTCGAGCGCGTCTCTCTGCCAGCACCAGTTTTCATGAATCTGCGACGGCAGCTCGACGAAGTCCCACGCCACGCGGGTTCCGACCATCCCTCGGATCGGGACGGTGCTGAGCGCGTGGTGCAACAGGTGTCCGAACTCGTGAAACAGCGTCTCGACCTCGCGAAACGTCAGCAGCGACGGGCGCTCGCCGCTCGGCGGCGTGACGTTGGCGCAGAACAATCCCACCTGCGGACCCTCGCTCGGCAGCGACGAGAGCACTGCGCTCATCCACGCCCCGTCGCGCTTGTTTTCGCGGGGATATAGGTCGACCGTGAACCGGCAGAGCTCTCGCTCGCCGTCGAAGATCGAGTAGGCGTTGACGTCCGACTGGTAGACGGGCACGTCCTCGCGCTTGCGAACGGACACGCCGTAGACGCGCTCGATCACCTCGAACATGCCGCCGACGACCGCGTCCGCTGCGAAGTACGGCCGCAGCATCTCTTCGTCGAACGCGAAACGCGCCAGCCGCATCTTCTCGGCGTAGTAGGCGACGTCCCAGGGCTGTAGCTCTCGCGCGGCGTCCCCCTCGAGCTCGCGGCGAAACGCTCGCAGCGCGAGCTTTTCGCCCTCGAAGAAAGGCACTGTTCTCTGGTGAAGGTCCGCGACGAACCGCGCTGCTGTCGCGCCGGTCTTCGCCATGCGATCGGCGAGCACGTAGTCCGAAAAGTCGGCGAATCCCAGGAGCCGCGCCTGCTCCTTGCGCAGCGAGAGAATCTCTTGCAGCAGCGGTTGATTGTCGAAAGGCGCTCGGGTCGCGCTCGTGTTGTACGCGCGCCAAAGGGTCTCTCGAAGGGAAGCGTCGTCAGCGTACGTGAGCACCGCGAGGTAGCTGGGCGACTGCAGCGTGAACCTGTAGCCCGAGAGTCCCTTTCCGCGCGCGCTCTCGCGAGCGAGGTCGCGGGCGCTCGGCGTGAGCCCGGCGAGCTTCGCCTCGTCGGTGATCACGATGTCGAAGGCGGCGTGAGAGTCGAGCACGTTCTGCGAGAAGCGTGTCGTGAGCTCGCTCAAGCGCGCGGCGATCGCGGCGAGGCGCGCTTTTCCCTCTGGAGGGAGATCCGCGCCTTGCCGACGAAAGCTGTCCATCGTCTTTTCGAGAAAGCGCTTCTCGACGCCGGTGAGCGCCTTCGCTTCGTCGGTCTGCGCGTAGTCGGACACAGCCTTCCACAGGCGAGCGTCGAGCGGGATCTTCGAATAGAACTCGCTGACCTTCGGTTGGACGTCGTTGTACGCGTCGCGCAGCGCGGGCTCGTTCATCACGGCTTCGAGGTGACCGATGACGGACATGGCCCACTCGAGCTCTCTCGTGGACTCATCGAGCGCCGTCATCGTGCTCGCGAAGGTTCGTGGGCCAGCGAGCGCGCAGAGCGCGTCGAGGCGCGACTGCGACCGGGCTAGCAGCGTATCGATCGCGGGGCGGATGTGGTCGGCGCGCGTTCGGTCGAACGGGGGATCGACAGAGATCTCGAGCAGCGGATTGTCACTCATTCGGAGGGACGGGGAGGATACCCTCTCTCGCGGCGCGTGCGAGCGTCGTACCGTGAAGCGCCGTTTCGAAAGGAGACCCGCGTGTCCAAACTCACGATGGATGTGATCAAGCGCCTCGCCCCCGACAGCAAGAGCGTGAGCAACGCCAAGTCCGTCGCGGACCCTCGCAAGTGGTCGAGCCTCGGAATCGACAACGACGGCGTGTTGTGGGGCGAGTACAACGGCAGTGATCGGTATGTCCTCTTCGCGTCTGCAAAGACGCCCGGCACCGACACGGGCTGCTCGTGCCCGAGCCGAAAGCGCCCGTGCAAACACGTGTTGGGCTTGCTCATGCTCGCGGCGGGAGGACACCCGATCCCGACCAACGCCATGCCGGACTTCATCCGCGACGAAGCGAACGCCGCGTACTACGAATCGACCTGGGAATAGCCGCGCGTTCTGAACCATGGCGTGGATCTCCGATCCGAGGCACCGTGAAGAGCTCGAAGATCTCGAAAGTCGCTGCGACGGCGCTCACCGACGAGCTGACGCTCACGGACAAGGAGCTGACGGCCCGCGTATTTGCACCAGAGCGGCCGAGGCTCGAAGAGGCGCGCTCTGCGGTCGAGGGCGTCGAAGACGCCGCCGAGGCGTGGGAGATGCTGGCCGCGCGCGGGCTCATTCCGGCGGAGTGGATGGGCGACGGAGAGCGTGTCTTCGCGGACGACGGGCCTCCTCCTGCGCTCGCAGATCGCGGGTTCAGCGGTCATCCAACACACGCAGCGGTGCTGCGATATCTCTCCGAGGGTCCTCTGCTGTGCGACGGGCCTCCGACGGTGCTCGCTGCGTGGACGCTCGGCAGCGACGTGGCGGGGATGACCACCGCCGAGCGAGTCGCCCGCGAAGCAGTGCGCTTGCTCGCTCCGTGGGGCGCGCCGCAGCCTTCGCGCGTGTGTTGGCGCATCGTCGATCCCGCGGAGTGGGACACGCAGCCCGGTGACTATCGCCACATGCCAGCCGCCGTCGCTGTCGGATGTTCGTTCGTGGCCACGCCCACCGTCGAGCGCGCGATCCTTCGAGCGAAGAACTACGACTTCGGCACGCCCAAGTGGCGCGCGGCGTTTACGTGGGAGTGCGCGGCGCAGTGGCGCTACCTGGCGCGGACCCGAAACCTGATCGCCGCGAAGAGCTCGGAGGTCGCCGAGAGGCTCGCTCAAGGCGGCTACCCGCCGATTCCGAAGGAGCTCTCGATCAAGGCGTTCTCGGAGATCGAGAGCCCGTTCGATCCGCTCTTGTCGCTGTGGGCGTCGGGTTACGCGTTGGACGCGATCACCGAGCACGTCATCGTGATCGCCGCGCCGGGGATCGCCACGAAGACTCGCGCGAAGCCGATGAGCAAGAAGCGATGAGCTTCACTCTTCGATCTGCCACGCCTCGACGAGCTGCGCGAGCAGGCTCTCTTCCTCTTCGCTGAGGTCGTCGGAGCCAGCGATCTGCTGCGCCTTGGAGATGATGTTCGCGAGCAGCCCCGCGGAGAGGTGCTCGCCGAAGATGTCGACCGTCGAGTTGAGCAGCGCTTCGTCTTCTGCGTGCCGGGTGGCAAAGCGAAGCACCTTCGCGGGATCGAGCTCGGAGCCGATGCGGGTAAACGTGTCCTCGAGCTGCGCCGCGAGCTCGGTGAGCTCTTCGTCGGTCACGTCGCCGTCGGCGCCCGCGGCCACGAGAAAGAGCTGCGCGAGCCTCGCCTCGAACGGCACCTCGCCGCACGCGTCGTGGAACGCCTGAAACTGCTCTTCGGTCATCGCGGCGAATTCGCTGTCGACCTCGGGCAAGACCGACTCGTCGTCTTCGGACCATCCGTCGTTGCCCTCGACCGGCTGCACCTGACGAATGATCCAGCTGTCGCCGCCGTTGTACTGGGGGTTGATCAAGTAGTCGTAGGGGATGTAGCAGTAGCCGTTGTCGCCCCACTCTTCGCCCCAGCTGTTGCGCACGATGAAGACGCGGTCCTTGTCGGAGTAGCCGACGGCCAACATCGCGTGTCCGCCGTGTGATTCGCGGGACGATTCGCGAGGCGACGGCACGGGCACCAGCCCGGGCTTGCGGTGCTTGTCGAAGGACTCGAAGAGCGACACGCCGAAGATGATCGGGTAGCCCTCGGCGAGCGCGCTCTTCCACGCCTCGAGTCTGGTGGGGATGACGGCGGTGTCCTCCACGAGAAACTGCGACGCTTCTTCGTACGCGTCTTCGCTCGGCTCGTCGTTGACGCTGTCTTCTTCGAACGGCCACGTCTCTTCGGAGCACGCGCCGTGCTCCTTGAGGCTCTCGATGAGCGAGCCGATGACGGAGCCTTCGTCCTCGTGCGCGCAGTCGTCGACGGCGCGACCGTTGTAGTAGATGAACAGGCGACTGACGTCGTACGACTCCTCGCCGAGGTGGCGTTTGACCAGGTATTCGTACGCGCCTGCGACCGCGTTGGCCGCGCACGAGTTGGTCTCACCTTGATCTTCGACCTCGGTCATGAACGCGCGCAGGTCGACCTTCTTTGGCAGGCGCGACTCTGTTTCAGCGCGGGCGGACCAGGTCTTGGTTCCCGGGCGAGGTGCGGCGTACCGATAGCCAGAAACCTTGCGCGCGCTGCCGTCGGCGCGGCTGATCAATAGACTCATTGCTCGACTCCTCCTGCGGGCGATCGACGTGGGTGGTCGTCGATTCAGCGAGAAGGAGACTACTCTCGGGCCACGAGCGAATCGCTCAGTAAGTGACGACCTGGGGATTCGCTCGAACACTCACATGAACCTGCACCTGCAGCGGTCCTACGACCGGGACGACCTGCACGGGTGTCGGCTCGACGGGGATCATCACAGGCTCGACAGGAACGGGCGTCACGAACACCGGCTGCGCCGTAGGAAACACCACGGGCTGCGCGTACGGATTGACCCGCACCGGGCGTCGAACGGGCTCGGGATACACGACCACCTGCTGCGCGTAGGGCGTGGGGTAGATCACCGGCTGAACGACGGGCTGCGGGTAGACGACGGGCTGCACCACGGGCTGAGGCGCGTCCCACGCGAGGTCGTGCGGAGCTTCGTTCAGGTGGTGGCCGAGGCGAGAGACCGCGAACGACAGGGAGTTCGGCGTGTTGATCTCGAGCTCGCGGACCACGACCGCGAAGTGGTTCTGCAAGCGGCTTCGCTCTGCTTGCTGCGCCTGCCACTCGCTGCTCGGCGCGAGGTTCGGCGGGATGTACTCGTACGGCTCTTGAATGCGGACGATCTCTTCGCGGGTGAGGCCCGAAGAGAGCGCCCAATCGGCGAGGGGACCCGAGCTCACGTCCGCGAAGCGCAGGAAGTTGTTGCTGCTGGTCACGCGATCGACCAACGCGCGATGCCCCGATTGCGCCATGAGATTGGCGACCGCGCAGAGCCGCCCGTTGCCGTCGACGAACACGTTGAGACGCCCCGGCTGAACGCGGTTCTCGGGAAATTGCCCGGCCTGCGCGTACATTCGCAGCCGCGCGATCTGCATCGATCGCTGCTGCGCGAGGTAGCCGCGCCAGTGGCTTGCGTTGGTCGGCACCGCTCGCCAGTCTGGCGGGGGCGGGCGAACCATTACGGGCATCGGCGCCGATCCCAGGGCGATGCCGAACGACTGAGCGTCTGCGGACCGCGCTGTGATGGAGACAGCGATCGCGACGACACCAACGAGCATTCTTCGGACGGACCAGCGCATCATGGTTGGGGCTCTCGGTTCTCGACGGAGGAGGGGGTCTTCGCTCAGACGCGCGAACCTTCGAGAAGGTTTGCGGTTTGTCGTCGACTCACCGAAACAACGCCCCAGGATGGCCCGCGCTTACACCCCTCAGCGCGTCGACCGCGACCTCCGATCAGTGCCCGCGGACGGACCAGGCGATCAGCACGGTGCTCGCGTAGTACGCGGGCAGTCCCCAGAGCCGATTGATGAACGCCGTCTTCACGAAGCGGTCGCGCGCCACGGAGAGGTCCGACGCGTAGAAGAGCACTGCGCCGACGGGGACGACCCAGTGAGCGCCCCGCCCGAACGCCGCCACGGCGAGGCCCACCATCACAGAGATCGCGCCGCAGTACGCGAGCACCGGGATCTTCATGCGCTTCTCGACGTGGGGCATCAGCCAGAACAAGACGCGTCCGCCGATCGCGCCGAGCACGAGCAGCGCGCCCGGAAGCCAGCCTCTCTGAAGGCCGAGGGACGCAAAGCCGACCGCGAGCAGAACGTGCCCGAGGAGGAAGCTCGCCAGCCCGCCGAGAAAGGCTGGCGCCGCGCGGGACAACAAGAGCACATCGCCGATGGCGCAGAACGCGAGGGCGCCGAGCACGAGCTTGCCGTACACGGACGACCAGGCGCCGAGCGTCCACGCGACGCCGAGGAAGCTCGCGCTCGCGAGCACCTTCGAGAGCGCGCCGAGCGCCTTCTGTCCCTGATGCTCGCTCGCGATGTGGAGCGCGAGGAACACGGCGCAGAGCACGCTCGCGGCGACAGGAAGAAGCGCGGTCACGTCTTCACTCCCTGCCGGGTCGGCGCGGTCTCCTGGCGCTCGCGTTCGTGCTCGTGCTCGTGTTCGTGCTCGTGCTCGTGTTCGTGTTCGTGCTCGTGCTCGTGGTCGTGGGCTTTGCCCGCGCGCTTGAGCTGCACTTCGACGTTTTCGCCGAGGGCGCCGAGCGGCACGCCGAGGATCTCCTCGGCCATCTCTTTGAGGTCTTGCCGGTGCTCGTGAGGCATCTCGTCCTCGGGAACCTCGACGTCCACGGTGAGCGTCGTGCGTCCCGTGGCGCGGTCGAAACGGTAGCGGAGCGTCACGCGGCGCTCGTCTTGTCTCGCTTGCTTCATCGTCGTGCCTTCCGATCAGGCCTTTACGACCAGGGTCACTTCGTAGTTGCCGCCTGGGTCGCCCTGTTCTTTGACCCACTCGACTGCGCCGAGCTGCTTTGCGCGCTTCTCGAGCGCTTCGCGGTAGACCTTGTTGAGCGCCGTTTGAATCTGCTCTCGAAGCGTCGGCTCGGCGCCGAGGAGCTTCGCCACCGCTGCGCGAGAGAGCGCCTCTTGCTCGGCCTTCGCCGCGCGATCGAGCTGGGTCTTCGCCCCTTCGTCGAGCTCTTTGTCGATCTGCTCGTCGCTCGTGTCCTTGTCGAAGCCGCGCCGCTCGGTGACGGTGACGGTCTTCTTCTCGACCGCGCGCAGCACGACCTTCGATGCGTCCGCGTCGAGCTCCGCTTGAACACCGTCGATCGTCTTTGTGAGCGACCCGTCGGGTTGACGGCTCCATCCGTCACCTTCGAGCACGCGACGGAGGATTTCTCGCATTTCGTCTTCTGGCAGCACGGGCAGGAGACGCACGTCGATGTGGATCTCGTCTTGGGCGCTGACGTCTTGCGAGCGGTCCTTGCTTCGGACGATTCGGCCGAGCCCTTCCCAGCCGAGCTCGAGGTTCATTCCGCAGGGCATAGTTTGTAGTGACTAGCGCTACCACCGAACGGGCGTTGCAGCACGGCGGACGTGCACGCGCTCGACGCCAGAACAACGCTGAGCGGAGTCTAGGGTTGGTTGAACAAAACAGCGTGGTCGCGGTACTTAATGGCGTTCACGGCGTCGAGCGACGAAAGGCGACCATGGCGATGAAGCTTCGGCATCGAGCGAAATTCCTGTGCGTGACGGCGATGGTCGCGGCACACGGCGGCTGTTTGGGGCGGATCGGTGATCCGGGCGTGACCCCGATGGTCACGCCGCCGGTCGTCGACAGCGGGACGCCCGCGGACGGATCGACTCCGGTCGACTCGAGCGTTTCTGCGCGCCCCATCGACCCGCAACGAGTGACGATTCATCGCTTGAATCGTGCGGAATACAACAACACCGTGCGGGATCTCTTCGGCACTCGTCGCCGCCCGGCGGACGAGTTTCCCGCCGATGATCGCGGCTACGGCTTCGACAACATCGCCGATGTGCTCAGCGTCTCGGCGCTGCACGTCGAGATGTACGATCGCGCAGCGGAAGCGCTCGTCGAAGAGGCCATCGGTGCGCCGGCGGTCATGTCCATGCGCCAGCAGTTCGAAGCCGAGCGCCTCACGGGCACGGTCGGCGTCGCCACCGCCACCGCGTGGAACTTGTACTCCAACGGCGAAGTCAACGCGATGTACACGGCGTCCGCCGCCGGTCGCTACCGCGTCACCGTTCGGGCGTGGCAGACCCGCGCGGGGACCGAAGACGCGCGGATGGCGATCGAGATCGACGGCGTCGCGACGCGCACTCTGCCAGTGCCCAACCTCGCGGCGATGCCGGGCGAGTTCACCGCAGAGTTCACGACCATGCGCGCGGGTCCTGTCACCGTGGGCGCCGCCTTTCTCAACGACTATTTGAGCCCCGATCGCACCCAGGATCGCAACCTCTACGTCGATTGGATCCGCGTCGAAGGCCCGCTCGACGCCGCGGCCCCGCCGCCCTCGCGTGCACAGTGGATCACCTGCGATCCCGCTGCGATGGGTGAAGATCCGTGCGCCCGACAAGTGCTCATTCGCTTCGGACGTCGCGCGTGGCGCAGGCCTCCCGCGGCCACAGAGATCGACGCGCTCTGGACCCGGATGCGCGGCGTCACGCGCATGCACAGCGGGAGCTGGGAGGACGCGGTCAAGCTGTCGATGCGCGCGATGCTCGTGTCGCCGAACTTTGTGTTTCGCGTCGAGATCGACCCGGACCTCAACGCCCCGGCTGCGCATCCGCTCACGGACCACGAGCTCGCGACGAGGCTGTCGTACTTCTTGTGGAGCTCGATGCCCGACAGCGAGCTCGACACCCTCGCGGACGCAGGACGGCTCCGCGATCCCGCGACGATCGCCGCGCAGGTGCGCCGGATGCTCGCGGACCCCAAGGCGCAGGCGCTCTCGCAGAACTTCGCGGGTCAGTGGCTCTACTCGAGGCAGCTCGACGAGCACGAGACCAACGCCATGATGTTTCCGCGATTTACGACGGAGATTCGCGCGTCGATGCGCGCCGAGACCGAAGCGTACTTCGATCACTTCTTGCGCGGCGACGGCACGATGCGCGAGTTCTTGACCGCGGACTTCACGTTCATCGACGACCGTCTCGCGGCGTTGTACGGCGTGACCTTGCCGATGGGCACGGGCGTCCGACGCGCGTCGCTCGCGGGCTCGACCCGCCTCGGGTTCATGATGCAAGGCACGCTGCTCACAGTGACGAGCCACGCGGATCGCACCTCGCCCGTCAAGCGCGGGCAGTGGGTGCTCTCGCAGCTGCTCTGCACGCCGCCGCCGCCGCCGCCACCGGAGGTCGAAGGACTCCCGATGGAGCCGACGCCTTCGGGCTCGCTCCGTCAGCGCTTGGAGGCGCACCGCGCGCAGCCCGCGTGCCGCGCGTGCCACGACCAGATGGACCCGATCGGCTTCGCCCTCGAGAACTTCGACGCGATCGGAGTGCGGCGCACGATGGACGGCACCTTCCCGATCGACGCGACCGGCACGCTCCCGGACGGACGTGCGTTCTCCGGGCCCGAGACGCTCGTGCGATTGCTGCAAACCGACACGCGCTTTCCGCGCTGCGTGACCTCGCAGCTCCTGACCTACGCGATGGGTCGCGGACTCAACGAGGCGGATGACCCGCAGCTCGAATCGCTCGCCCGCGACTGGGCCGCGAGCGGTCAGCGGCTGCGCGAGCTGGTCGAGCGGATCGCGCTCTCGCCGGCGTTTACTCAACGTCGCCCCGAAACCTCGATGCGCTGAACGACAGGAGTCTACCGACCATGCTTCGAAGCAAAATCAGTCGAAGGGTGATCCTTGGCGGAGCGGGCGTCGCGGTGGCGCTTCCGGTCCTCGAGAGCCTCGTTCCTCGGCGCGAGGCGCAGGCGCAGATGATGCCCGCCCCCAAGCGACGTCTGCTCTTCTACTACACGCCGTGCGGGATCAACTCCTCGGACAACCGCGGTTTTCGCCCGGCGGCTACGGGCGCCGGAGACGCGTGGGCATACTCGCGCATGCTCGCGCCGCTCGGCGCGGCGCTCAAGCCCTACACGCTGGTGATCTCGGGGCTGCACAATCGCCCCGCGTCCGCGAGCTTCGGCGGGACCAACGACGGACCCGGTGATCACGCCCGCGGGACCGGCTGCTATCTCACCGCGGCGCGCCTCAACAAGACCGACGGCGCGGACATCCGCAACGGCATCTCGATCGATCAGGCGATCGCAACACGCGCTGGAGCGATGTCTCGCTTTGCGTCGATGCAGGCGGGCATCGACGCTGGCTCGAGCGCGGGCGGCTGCGACTCGGGCTACTCGTGCGCGTACGCGCGAAACGTCTCGTGGTCCTCTGCGACGACGCCGCTGCCGAAGATCACAGCGCCGCAGACGTACTTCGACCGGCTGTTCGCGGGCATGGACTCTGCGGCGACGATGGCGCAACAAGCGAGGCGTCGGGCGTACTCGCAGTCGATCTTGGACGCGGTTCGCTCGGACACGACGTCGCTGCAAACACGGCTCGGAGCGACGGACCGACGCAAGCTCGACGAGTATCTGACTGCGATCCGCGAGGTCGAGCAGCGGCTGATGATGATGCAGGCCTCGACGTGCATGGTGCCCGGCCGCCCCGCGGCGTCGCTGCCGTTTCGCGAACACGTCGACATGATGCACGACCTGATGGCGCTCGCGTTTCGCTGTGATCTGACCCGCGTGCAGACGTTTATGCTCGGAAACGCTGGATCCAATCGCGTGTTCGATTTTCTCGGGCAGAGCACAGGTCACCACAACCTGTCGCACCACATGAACGACCCGGGCAACCTCGCGGCGCTCGAGCGCATCGGCACCTGGGAGATCCAGAAGTTTGGCGAGCTGTGCAATCGCCTTCGCATGATCGACGACGGCGGCGGCTCCAACGTCCTCGACAACACCGTGGTGTTCTTCTCCAGCGAAATCGCTGATGGAAACTCCCACGCTCACACGGGGCTCCCGCTCTTTGTCGTCGGGCGCGGCGGCGGTCAGCTCACGACGGACCGCCACATCGACGTCGGTTCGCAGCCGATCGCGGACCTGTTCATCGCCATGGCGAAGATGATGGGGGTCACCCTCCCGACGTTCGGCGCGGAGGGAACTCGGGTTCTCGCCAACCTCGGACCCGTCAGCGCTTGAGCGCGGAAGACGACGAGTTCAAGCGCGTCTACGCTCGGGCTCTCGCGATGGTCGCCGCGCGCTCGCGCTCGACGCAGGGTCTTCGAAAGAAGCTGCTCGACAAGGGCGAATCCCCGGCGATCGTCGATCGCGTCATCGCGAAGCTCGTCGAGCGACGATTCGTCGATGACCGTGCGTTTGCAGCGGCCAAGGCGCGATCGTCGGTGGCAAAGGGGCGCTCTTCTCGCCGAGCGGCGATGGAGGTCGCGCACAGCGGCGTCGATCGCGCGGTCGCGGCGGCGGTCGTGGCCGAGGCGCTCGACGAACGCGGCGAGGACGAGGTCTCGCTCTGCGTGCGCGCTGCGCAGAAGAAGGCTCGATCGCTGGCGGGGCTCGAGCGATCCGAGCAGCGTCGCAAGCTCTATGGCTACCTCGCGAGGCAGGGCTTCTCGGGCGACTCGATCAAAAAGGCGCTCGCCTCTGTGCTCGACCCATCGCCGCACAACGACGAGCTCCTCGACGATGCGACGGATTGACGCTGGCTCGCCGGCGGCGACTCTGCGGCCGCGGCGCGGGATTGTGTGTTGGCCTTCGAATCGTGTACCCACATGACCGTTGTGAGTGATCCGAGTCCGTGGGCTCTCGAGCGCGTGGGCGTCGTCGTCGGCGAGAGATATCGCATCGAGCGATTGATCGGCGAGGGCGCGATGGGCGCGGTCTTTGCGGCGCGGCACGTCACGCTCGGCAAGCTCGTCGCGATCAAGATGATGCCGCCGGAGGACAAGTTCGAAGTCGAGGCGGCTCGGCGATTCGAGCAAGAGGCGGTCGCCGCGGCGTCCATCGCGCGCAAGGGTGTGGTCGAGGTCCTCGACTTTGGGGTCGACCGCAAGGTCGGTCCGTACATCGTGATGGAGATGCTCGAAGGAGAGTCGCTCGAGGCGAAGATTCGCCGAGAGAAGACGCTCAGTCCTGCGACGACGATCGCGCTGCTCACGCCGGTGCTCGACGCGCTCTCGTCGGTGCACGCCCGCTCGATCGTTCATCGTGATCTCAAGCCCGCCAACCTCTTTGTCTCGCGCGATCAGGAGGGTGAAGAGGTCGTGAAGATCTTGGACTTCGGCGTCTCGCGCGTGCGTCAGGGCAAGCGAGCGTTGATGACCGCCACGGGCGTCGTGGTGGGGACGCCGAGGTTCATGGCGCCAGAACAAGCTCGGGGCGTCGAAGACCTCGACCTGCGCGCGGATATCTACGCGATCGGCGCGATCGCCTACTCGTGCCTCGCGGGCAAGCCGCCGTACGCGGACAAGGGTCACATCGACGTGCTCGCCGCGATCTTGACCGAGCCGCCGACGCCTCTCGCGGAGCTCGTGTCGACCGTGCCGCCGCGGCTGCTCGAGGTCATCGAGAAGGCGATGGCGCGCGAGCGAGAAGCGCGCTTCGTCAACGCGAGCGAGATGCGCACCGCGATGCTCATGGCGGCGCAGGCGAGCGACGTGGCGGTCAGCTCTGCTGGCGCGACGATGGCTGGGCGACCGAGCGCGACGGTGGACCTTCCTTTGGCGAAGAACGGGGAGTTTCCTGGGACGCGAATCGCCGCTCCGGTCAACGTGACGCTGGGCATTGCGTTGCCAGAACCAGGGCCGCTCGACCATCCGCCCGCGCACGTGCAGGCTGCGCCGACCACGGGCGTGCCGCCCTCGGCGTTGGCTGCTCCCGGCTCGCCACCGACCGCGGAGTACGCGCAGCAGATCTCGATGCTCGCGGCGCCGCTCGCGGCCGCGCCGCTCGTCTCGGGCCTCGCGCAGGCTCCGCCCGCGTATGTCGCACCGGCTGCTTCGGCGGTGCCGGTGCGCGCGACCCGCGTGCCGACCGAGCCGAAGAAGGGCGGGCGAGGGTGGATCGTGGCGATCGCGCTGCTCGTGGCGCTGTTCTGCGGCTTCGCGGCCTTCACCGTGTGGTGGTGGACGTCGGACGAAGAGATCGAGGGCGCGAGCTGAGCGAAGGGGGGAGCCAGGTTCACCGCGCCGCAGGCGTGGGGAGCTCTGTGCAGACTCGCTGGGCGCTAGTGGCAGCACCACTATTCAAAAACGCTCGCACCTGCGTCAGATAGAGCGAAGAATCCGCGGCGGGAAGGCAGTCGCCCTCGCGGTTGCTGCACGCGACGTGACCGTGGTCGGCGCCCTCGATGAGCGCGAGCGTCGCGCGGTTGGCGACCGGGTCGCGGCAGATCGTCTCCCACAGCTCGCGTCCGTACTTCGGTTGGACGAAGTCGTCGTCGAGGCCGTGCACGATGAGCACTCCGCGCGCCGCGCGCTGCGCGGCGATGCGAATCTTCGACTTGTTGTCGAAGCGGTTGGACATGAGAAACGACGACGGGATCACGAGGCTCGAGTCTGCGGCGAGCCCCATCACGGAGGTGAAAGGCGCCTCGAGGATGAGCCCGCCGCTGAGCGACTCCCACGCGAGCTGCGTGGCTGGTCCGCCGCCCAGCGAGAAGCCGTAGTGAATGATCTTGCTCGCGTCGACGCCGCTCGCCGCGGAGCGAAGATAGTCTTGCGCGGCGCGCGCTGAGCGGTAGATGCCTTCTTCTGAGGGCGAGCCCGGCGTTCGTCCGTAGCCGGGATAGTCGTACATGAGAACGTTTGCGCCGAGCGCGAAGAGCTGGCCGATTCGCGACCAGTAGCCGTCGATGTTGCTCGCGTTGCCGTGGTGGTAGAGCACGGTCACTGCGGCGGCGGCGTCTGGTTGCCGCGCGATCGCGGCGAACACGGCGGTCCCGTCGGACGCAGTGAGCTGCAGTCGCTCGATGCGGTCCAACGGGATCTTCTTGTCCTCAGGAAATCCAGCGGGATACGTGTTGAGCGAGTAGTCGCCGCTGGTGATGCGCGTGGGGTTGAAGAAGAACGCGTCGAGAGAGACGCACGACGAGCCGACGACGCAGAGCGCGGCGAGCGAAGCCGTCCGAGCGCGACGCGAAAGTGCTGCGAGCCCGAGGATCATCGAACGCCCTGCCCGAAGTTGAAGTTGAAGCCGAGCAGCGCGCCGATGACGCCGATGCCGCCGGGCGAGAGCCAGTCGACCGTCGCGAGACCAGCGTTTTGCGAGAACGCGTACCAACGCACTTCGAGGTCGATCGAGAACCGACTGCTCGGAGAGAACTGTGCGAGGCCGAAGAGCGTCGGCGTCCAGAAGGGACGGGCGTCGATCTCGCGGTCGGTCGAGCCGATACGGAGAAGGTTGTGCACGCCGCCGCCGAGCAACAGCCAACGGGTGGGCCGACCCGCGCCGCCGATCCACGCGTTGGCGTAGACGACCGCGTCGCGTTTGTTTCCGAACGCTTGCAGCTCGCCGCCGATCGCTAGGGCGTGAGGGACGCGCACGATCGGATGCCAAACAGCGCCGCCGTTGATCCCGAGGATCGGCGACGCTTCTGGACTCGACGCAAACACCAACGCGCTCGGCTGCAGACCCACGTGAACATCCACGTTGTCCTCCACGCCGTACGCGGCGTTCACCGTCGCGATGGGCGCGGGAATCGGCAGCGGCCGCTGTAGAATCGGCCCGCCGAGGCTCGCGTTGATCCGGAGGTTGTCCTTTCCCACCGGCTGCAGAAGGTGGGTCGTCGCGCAGCCGAGCGGCGCGGCGAGGCCTGAAATCGTGATGAGCGCTGCAGCCCGAAGCAGCCAGTATCGCACGGGCCGGACGGTATCACTGCGCGTGCGCGAAATGAGAGCGCTCTGTTTGCCATCCTCCCGCCGACGCCTGGGACCGACCGACGGAGAACGAATTTTCCGCGTGTCTGGTGCTGGACGACCGGGGTCGGTTGTGTGCTAGAAGATGTACGCCGTCAGAGACGTAATGGGGGGGTTGGCCATCGGGGCGTCGCATGGTTGCCTCCCCCGAAGCTCAGCCCCCCACTGACGGAGCGACGCGGCGCAACTCGGTCCTCGCGGAGCTAGCGCAGTTTCCCGCTGGCTTTTCGCGAATTCGACTCGGGTCGAGGGCGCCATCACGTCGCTGCGACGTTTGTAGTCGACGCATGGAGAGCAGTGTTGACAACGGAAGCTGCGGTGGATGTGCAGAGCCCCGTCGTTCAGGCGGTGGCTCGACTCAGTGATCGTGCGCTCGCGCGCCTCGTGGGCGCCAACGCGTACCTGCGTGGTCGCGTGTATGCGAGGCAATCGTGCGTTCACGCGCTCGCGGTGCTCGGCAACGAGGCCACGGGGCGCGTGCACGGCCGTGCGAGCGATCCCTACGACGTCAAAGTGAATCTCTCGGACGAGGGGGGGCTGACCAGTCAGTGCACGTGCCCCGCCTGGCGGGGACCCGACCGTCATTGCAAACACGTGGCGGCTCTGCTCGTCGCTGTGCGCGACAAGGTGCGACCGCCGCGATCGCAGCAGGGCGAGGGCGCTGAGCGCGACTCGAGCGCGCCGCCGCCACCTGCGCCTGCCGCCCCCGTCAACACCCACAACGCCCGCCCGGCGAAGCCCAAAGAGAACGACCGCGGCAGGGATCGGCACGATCGACGGGAGCAGAAGAACCGTCGTCGTGACGACATGGGTTCGGGGCGCGAAGTCGTCGTGATGGACCGCGGTGGACCGAGGGTCGTGAGCGCCGGAGGGCTCTCGACGGTTCAGTCGGTGTCCGCGTCATCCAACGCCCAAAACGAACAGCCTCGCGGGTTTGCCGCCTGGGTGCTCAACAACGATCCGCGCAAAGCGCCAGAGATCGAATACCGCATCCACGTTCGGTCCAACTCGCTCGCGATCACGCCGTACCTCGCCGAGTCGCGAACTCCCGTCGCTCCCGCGGACGCGATCGATTTGCTCGGCGCCCTCGCGAGCGTCCATCGCCCCATCCTGCGCGTGCTCGCAAGGATTCACCCGAAGGGCGCCCGCGGCGCGCAGGTCGAAGCGCGCGGCGAAGACGCGGCAGACCTCGTCGCGAGGCTCAAGGGCCGTCGCGTGCTCGTCGAGCCGATGCTCATGGAGCTCCGGTACCTCGATGAGCCGCTCGTCCCGAGGATCGAGCTCGAGATGGTGCCGCCGTCGCACGTCCGCGTGCGCGCGGTGTTCGAGCGCAAGTCCGGCGATTCGAGGCGGTTCAACCTCAATCAGGGCCTCTGGCTCGAGGGCGATCCGGGCTGGCACCTCGATCCGATCCAAGGCGTCGCGCGGCCGCTCGGCGAGCACGTCACCTCGACGCTGCTCGAGCGCTTGCTCAAGACGCCCGCGATCACGCATCCCACCAACGACGTCGCCCGGCTGCTCAGCGAACACCTTCCCAAGGTGGCGCTCGCGTTCAACGCGCCGCTCCCAGACATCCGCGCGATCGTCGACGAGATCGACGTCGCTCCGAAGTTCGTGATGCGGGCGGCCGGGGATCTGACCCGCGTCGTCGGCACGCTCGACGTGAAGTACGGCGAGCACGAGTTTCCCGTTCCTCCCGTCGAGCTCCCGCCGCCGCTCGTCATCCTGCAGGCCGACGGTCCGCGGCCGAAGTGCTTGCGGCGCGACGTCGGAGCGGAGCGCCTCGCGGTCAACATGCTGCTCGAGGGCGGACTCGAAGTGACCGACGATTTTCGGGCGTTTCAAGCGACCGAAGACAAGGCCGTCAAGTTCTGGAGCGAGTGCGTTCCGTCGTTGCCGCGCGATTGGGACAAGTACGTCCCCGAGCACATGGCGAACGTGAAGGTGCGCGTCGCGCCCGTCACGCCGCGGGCCCGCGTGTCGTCTGGCGTCGACTGGTTGTCGGTCGACGTGGACTTCACGAGCGAAGGCAGCAAAGCAGCCGAAGAGGACCTACGACGCGCGCTCGAAATGGGTCACAAGCTCGTTCGCCTCGAGGACGGTTCGTTCGCGCGCATCGAGGGCCTCCAAGTGCAGGAGGTGCTCTCCCGCCTGCAAGAGATCCATCAGAACGGAAAGGGTCAGCTCCCGCTCTCGCAGGCTGGTCGCGTCCAGGACCTCCTCTCGACGCTCGGTCAGCGCGCCGACGTCGGCAAGAGCACGAAGGACTTCTTCGCCGCGCTCGGCGAGCACAAGGTCGAAGCCGTCGAGCTTCCGAAGGACCTCGACGCGACGATGCGCCCGTACCAGCATGAGGGCTTCTCGTGGCTGGCCTACCTGTATCGCACGGGCACCGGCGGCATCCTCGCCGACGACATGGGCCTCGGAAAGACGCTGCAAGCGATCGCGTTGCTCCTCTGGGTCAAGCGCTTGTCCGAGCCGTTCGTGGAGGAGGGCGACGAAGCCGCTCGCTCGAAGAGCGCGAAGAAGGGCGCCAAGAAGGCCGCCAAGGAAGCCTCGGTCGACGAGGACGACGATGGCGCGAAGAAGGGCGCCAAGAAGGCCGCCAAAAAGGCCGCCAAGAAGAGCGAAGACGGCAGCCCCATCGCTGTGGGTCCTGTCGCAAAGCCGCTCGATCAAGGCGGGCCGCTCGCGCTGGTCGTCGCGCCGACGTCCGTCGTCGCGAACTGGGTGCGCGAGGTGCAGAAGTTCGCGCCCGCGTTGCGGGCCATCGCTTGGACCGGCGCAGATCGCGCCCAGTACAAGAGCGAGATCGAGCGCGCGGACGTCGTCGTGACGAGCTACGCGCTCGTGCGTCGGGACGAAGAGTTTCTCTCGTCGATCGACTGGGGCTACGTGATCCTCGACGAAGCGCAGTCCATCAAGAACCCCACCAGCGCCACGGCTCGCGCTGCGAAGAACATCAAGGGCAAGCGAAGGCTCGCGCTGACGGGCACGCCGATCGAGAATCGCCTCAGCGAAATCTGGTCGATCT
The DNA here is from genome assembly GCA_001465015.1 of Deltaproteobacteria bacterium Ga0077539. Lineage (GTDB taxonomy): Bacteria > Myxococcota_A > Polyangia > Polyangiales. Next base: position 35,062 of record LNEO01000039.1, read on the forward strand.
TCGACTTCGTCTCCCCAGGGCTCTTGCCCGCGCTCGCTCAATTTGAAGAGCGCTACGCCCGCCCGATCGATCGCGGCGACGACGACGCGGCGAAGCGCCTTCGCTCGACGATTCACCCGTTCGTGCTGCGCAGGACCAAGAGCGAGGTCGCCCAGGATCTTCCAGAGAAGATCATCACCGAGCGGCTGTGCGAGATGCCCGTCGAGCAGTCCGCGGTCTACAAGACCGTGCTCAAGAGCGTGCGGGACACGATCATGGGCGAGGTCGAGGCCAACGGACTCGCGCGCTCGCAGCTGCAGATCCTCGCGGGCCTGACGCGGCTCCGTCAGGCGGCGTGCGATCCGCGTCTGCTCGGCGTCACGGGTCCCTTCAACGACGAGACCTCGGGCAAGCTCGTCGCGCTGCGAGAGCTGATCAGCGAAGCGCAGCAGGGCGGGCACCGCACGCTGGTGTTCTCGCAGTTCGTCTCGATGCTGCAGCTCATCAAGAAGGCGCTCGACGCCGACGGCGTCGCGTACGAGTACATCGACGGCGACACCAAGGATCGTCAGGCGCGCGTCGATCGCTTCAACAAGGACGACAAGGTTCCTGTGTTTCTCATCTCGCTCAAGGCGGGAGGCACGGGCCTCAACCTCACGGGCGCCGACACGGTGGTGCACTTCGATCCGTGGTGGAATCCGGCGGTCGAAGACCAGGCGACTGACCGCGCCCATCGCATCGGACAGACGCGCGTGGTGACGGCGTATCGCTTCGTCGCCCGTGGCACGATCGAAGAGAAGATCCTCGAGCTCAGCGCGAAGAAGCGCGAGCTCGTCGAGAACGTGCTCGGTCAGGAGCAGGACGAGAAGGTCTCGGGCATCCTCACCCGCGCCGAGCTCGATCGCTTGTTCGCCGAAGACTGAGCGGCCCGTTCGGGCCACTAACGGGGGGCGCAGCAGCGCAGAACGGTGCGATGCGTCGCCGACCGAACGCTTCGCGCGAGCCCCGGTGCTCGAGCGAGCGTCAGTCCTTGTGCTTCTCTTGCTTGGCGGCGTCCGTGTAGATCGCCTCGATGTCGCCGTTGTACTTGGCGACGACGTTGCGGCGCTTGAGCTTGAGCGTCTGCGACAGCATGTCGTTGGCCGTCGTGAAGTCGTCGTGCACGAGGACGAACTTCTGCGGCCGCTCGTAGCCCTTGATCTCCTTGAGCTGCTCGTTGATCTCTTTGCGAAACAGCGCCTGGGTATCGCTGTGGTTGAAGAGATCGGGCAGCGGGTCCGTCGAGAGCCCCTTCTCTTTGGCCCACGCCTTGAGGTTCTCCATGTCAGGGACGATCACGGCGACGTTGAACGGCTTGTTGGCGCCGTGAACCATCACGTTGGCGATGAACGGCGAGAGCTTGAGGGCCTCTTCGAGCGGCGCGGGCGCGACGTACTTGCCGTTCTCGAGCTTGTACTGCTCCTTCACGCGACCGGTGATGAACAGGTAGCCGTCGGCGTCGACGTAGCCGAGGTCGCCCGTGCGCAGCCCCTTGGTGTCCGTGAACACCTTCGTGTTCTCTTCGGGCAGGTTGAAGTACCCCATCATGACGTTGTGACCGTGGCAGATGATCTCTCCCTGCTTGGGGTCGTCGGTGGGGTTGTTGCTGTGGTCGATCTCGACGCGCGTGCCGGGGACCGCCTTGCCGACGGAGCCAATCTTGCGATTGCCTGGGTAATTCGCGGTGAAAATCGGGGAGGTCTCGGTGAGTCCGTAGCCCTCGTACACCATGATCCCGAGGTTATCGATGAACTCAGCGACGTCTTTGTTGAGCGCCGCGGAGCCGGAAAACGCGTACTTCAGCTTGCCGCCGAAGCGCGCGCGGACCTTTGCGAAGACGACCTTGTCGATGAGGTTGAGCTGGAAGCTGCCGAAGCCGCCGAGCGTCCCCTCGCGCTTTTGCTTGGCGAGCTCGAGGCCCTTGAAGAACAGACCGCGCTTCCAACCGGCCTCGTTGGCCATGCGCTTCTGCAGGCCGTCGTAGATGCGATTGAAGATGCGCGGCACGGCGAAGAGCAGCGTGGGGTGAACCTCGCTGAGGTTGTCGACGATCTTGTCGACCGCTTCGGCGATGCCCATCGACGCGCCCATCGAGAAGAGGCCGTGGAGCTCGACGACCTGCCCAAACGAGTGCGCCCACGGCAAGAACGACAGCGAGCGATCCTCGGCTGCCATGGGAAACAGCTCGTGCATCGACGTGACGTTCTTCGCCATGTTCGCGTGCGAGAGCTGGACTCCCTTGGGATTGCCGGTCGTGCCCGAGGTGTAGATGAGCCCGCCGAGGTCTTCGGTCTTGGGCTCATAGATCGGGGTCGGGGTCTCGGCGCCGCGCTTTCGCAGGGCGGCCATCGTGTCTTTGTCGCTCGCGTCGCCGATGATGCGAATGACGTGCTCGAGCTTGGGGAGGTTGCCGCGGATGTGGCCGATCTTCTCGGCGAACTTCTCGTCCGGAACGAACAGGACCTTCGCGCCGCAGTCCTTGAGGATGTACTCCCAGTCCTTCTCGAGCTGGGCTTCGTACATGGGGACGTACGCGGCGCCGAGCGTGTACGTGGCGTACGCGCCGATCGCCCACTCTGCGCGGTTGTTGGAGATGATCGCGACCTTGTCCGCCGGGCCCACGCCGAGCTGCGACAGCCCGCCGCGGAGGTCATCGGTCATCTGCGCGAACTGGCCGTACGTCATCCACGTCCACGCGCCGTCCTTCTTCTCGCCGAAGAGCTCGCGGCTCGCGTAGCGGCTGACGCTGCGCTTGAAGATGTCGACCAGGGTTTCGAACTGAACTTCGCTTGCCATCGAATGCACTGCCTCCGTCGGGACTGATTCGACCGGGAAAGTAGTCGATTTCGTGTCCCACGGGGCGACGATCGCCGAACTTCAGCGGGTTCGCTCCCGTCAGTCGTCGCGACCGCCCGCGTCGGGGTCGAGCACGCGTTCGAGCACGACTGCCGTGATTCGCACGGCGGGAACGACCGATCCGTAGTCGATCCGCGTCGGGCCGATCACGCCGATCGCCCCGCCAGCGACCGGCGCGGCGACGACCGAGAGCGAGCCCGCTTCGGTGATCTCGTCTTCGGCGCCGATCAACACCTGAATGCCCGGCGTCGCGATCGCGCGGTCGATGAGCTGAACCAGCAAGGCCTTGTCTTCGAGCGTTCGAAGCGCGCTCCTCGCGCGGTCGATATCTGCAAATTCAGCGCGCTGAATGAGCTGCGCGGTCCCTTCGACCAGCACCTCGGCGGGCTGCTCGCTCTTGGCGAGCGCTCGCTCTCCGAGCGTGAGGGCCAGTCGGAGACGCGCGTCGGCGACGGCCCGCTCGGTGTCGAGCTGCTGACTCAACGTCGCGCGAACCTGGCTCAGGGTCTTGCCGGCGACGATCGGAGTCAGGATGTTGTTGGCGCGCTCGAGGTCGCCCGAGCTCACGGGGTGATCGGTGCGAAGGACGCGATTTTGCACGGTTCCCTCGCTGCCGACGAGGACGGCGAGGATCTCGTTGGACCGCAGCGAGATAAACCGGAGCTCCTTGAGTGTTCGGTCGCTCGAGGGCGACGCCATCACGATCGACGCGACGCCAGAGACGTCCGCGAGCAGCTTGCTCGTGACGCGGAGCGCCGCTTCGGGCCCGGGCTCGATCGCTTGAAATCTCGCCTCGATGTTCGCGCGCAGCTCCGCGGGTAGCTCGACCGCGGCGAGCAGGGCGTCGACGAACACGCGCAGCGCGCGTTCGGTCGGGATTCTCCCGGCGCTCGTGTGCGGCTTGTGGAGATATCCCTGACCTTCGAGCTCCGCGAGGACCGCGCGAATGGACGCGCTCGAGAGCTCCATTTCTCTCGCGAGCGCGCTCGACGCGACAGGTTCTCCCGTCGCGATGAACTCCGAAACGAGGGCGAACAAGATCCGTCGTCCGCGAGGCGAAAGCATGGCTGCCACAGTCTACGAGCAGAAAGCAGCAGTGTGCCCGAGCAAACACAGGAACCGCCGACGGGGCGCAATCGAGGGTTGAGCGCCGAAATGCACGCGTGATACGGTCCCGCCCGCGCGAACGATTTCGTCGCGGAGGCCAACACACGATGCGCATCACCTGGCTCGCCCTCTCGGGACTCGTCGCTGGCACGGTACTCGCCGTCGCCTGCGGCGGTGAGAGCAAGCTCAACGTCACTGTCGAAGAGGGATCCACTGCTCGGAGGGCCAACCTGCCCGCGGTTCCGACCCTTCCCCCGCCGCCGCCGGCGCACCCCTCAGGTTCGACCGAGATCTTCACGGTCTATGGCGTCCGCCACTTTGCGGCGAAAAACTGGACCAAGCGCGTCCAGGTGCGTGGCTTCATTGTGAAGGTTCACGAGGAGTTCGTGCCGAACGCCAACCCGCAGCGCTTGTGCCTCGAGCGCGACCACTGCAACGAAGAGCGCCCGCACGTGTTTCTCGCGGACAGCGCCACCGAGCAGGACCCCGAGAAATGGATCCAGGTCACGGGCTACGCGCAGTTTCAGTACGAGGTCCTCGACGCGCAGCGCGCCGCGCGCAGCGGCCGTCCCGCGCCGCCGCCGCAGGGCGCGCAGCTCGGAGCGATGGCTCCGCCGACGATTCCTCCGGACTTCTTCAAGGGTGCCCAGGTGACGGTGACGGGCGAGTTCGTCCGCCGGGCGCCCAATGGACAGGCCGACTCGCGCGGATTGCTCAACTTCCGCAGCCACACGACGGACACGCCTTCGCCCGACGATCCCGCGGCGCGCCGCGCAGCAGGCGGACGCTGATCCATCCGACGACGGCCTCGAGCGCCTCTCGCGTTAGCGCATGATCGCGACGATCGCGAGCACGCTGACCACGACGACGACCGCGACGCTCCCGACGATCATCGCGCTTCGAGTGCCTGCTGAGCTGGGCTGTGCCGGCGGTTCGCTGGCGATCGCGTGCTCGATGACCTCAGGCGTGACGCGGGCGACCGCGACCTTCTTGGTCTCGTCGTCCTGTTTGCTCTTCGGCGGGCTCGCGGGCGGCTTGCTCTTGGGCAGCTCGAGCTGCGCGACGCGTGCGCTCTCGTCGGGGTCGGGCGTGTTGGGGGGCGGGATGTCCGTCGGCGCAAACGCCATCGACGACCGCGACGGCGCCGGGACGCTGGGGACCGGCGGAGCGTCGAACGTCGGCTCGATCGACGTCGGAGCGCGGCGTCGATCGGGAGCGGCGACCCACGGCGTTGGCCCGCCGTCCGCGTAGGGCTCGAGCACGTCACACAGCGCGTCCATCGACGGCCAGCGCGCCTCGGGGTCGCGCGCGAGCGCGCGGGCGATGATGTCGCCGAGCGGCACCGGAATCTCGGGCAGCGCGATCGCAAGATTTGGCGGGTCGGTCGTGGCCTTGGCCATCGCCAGCGTGGGGAGGTTCTTCGCTGAAAAGGGCGGCATTTTCGCGATGCATTCCCAGAGCACGCACCCGAACGCGTACTGATCGGCCTCGGGTCCGACGTCGCGTGAAGCGCCGATTTGCTCGGGCGCCATGTACATCGGGGTGCCCAGCGTCGCGCCGGTACGCGTCAATCGCTCGCGATTGTTGCGGATCTTCGCGACCCCGAAATCGAGGAGCTTCGGCGTCGGCTCCAAAGCGCCCTCTTCGCGGGCCACCAGGATGTTCTCGGGCTTGACGTCGCGATGAACGAAGCCGCGTTGATGAGCGAACGCGAGCGCGCGCCCGATCGGAAGAAGCGCTCGCAACACGACGCTCGGGCTCGCGTCCGGAAGGGCGGCGCGCCACTCGCGAAGCGTCGCGCCTTCGAGAAATTCCATCACGAGAAACGTTCGCCCCGCGTCCGATCCGTAGTCGCTGACCTCGACGATGTTTCGGTGTCGCGCCTCGTTGACCGCGCGCGCCTCGTTGAGAAATCGCTGCGCGCCTTCGCTGTCGAGCACGTCGGGATGCAACATCTTCAGCGCGACCTTGCGGTTGATCTCCGTGTGCATCGCTTCGTACACGACGCCCATGCCGCCCTCTGCGAGCAGCGTGCGGATCTCGTATCTTCCGCCGATCTTCTTTCCGATCAGCTCATGGGGTGCAGGCGCGGATGGCACGCGAGACCTCCTCGGACACGCTTGCGGTGCCGTCGATTGCGTCGACGCGAGCGTAGACCCCAGACGGGCTCCCTGCGAACTCCCTTCCGACGGTGATTCGATGAATTCGCATCCCGCCGTCCCCCCCTACGGAAATGGCCACAGAAGCCTCGCCGAGGCCGGCGTTGGCCGGCGGCGGTCCGTAGCCGAACACCCTCGGCGCGCGCACCGACGAGAGCGTCTCGAGCAGCGCCTCGACCCGTGATCGATCGAAGGAAGCTCCCCCGTCGATGCGCCAGCCGTTGCCCTCGCGACGCAGCGTGAGCCGCGGCCCGTTCGCTTGCACGCACTCGACCCTCTGCGCTGCGGCCCGGTCGAACGAGAGGATCTCTCGCTCGAGGTGGGGCTGCCAGAGCTCATCGATCACGCTCTGCGCGAGCACGAACACTCCCGGCTTCTCTGCGAGCTTCGCGTAGCGCCCGCCGGTCGCGACGACGGCGCCGAGCAGGACCGTGTACTCGCGGACCCGCGCGGGACCGCCATCGGTTCCCGCGTCCTCTGTCGCGACCCCCGCGCCCTCGAAGCGCGCGACCATCCGCGCCGCGGGGCGATCGAGGCCGTGCTCGGGACGGGTCTCGAGCGACACCCAGCGCTGCGCGTCGAGCGACGCGAGGCGCTCTGCCACCGTGCGCATCACGAGCGGATCGGCGCCGGCCGAAATCGGGTGCACGAGCGACCAACGACCCGCGTCCCTGGTGGCTTCGTCGCGAAATCCGAGACCGTCGGTCACGAGCGCGCGCAGCTCTTCGGGCACATCGCGGATGACGGCCGAGGCTCGAAAGCGCGCCGCGTCGACAAAGAGCGTCGAGTCCGCGCTGTTGGCCAACGCGAGGATCGTCTGCTCGCCTTCGCGACGGACGTAGACATGATCGTCGTCGCGCGCTCCCACCTCGATGCGCTCGCGTCCTTCGACGCCGGTCCGCGTGATTTCGATCCAGCGCGAAGGGGCCGCGAGGCCTCGCGCTTGCGCTTGGGTCGCGTCCTCGCGGGACTCGACGCGAAGCGCGGCGAGGGCGTCGAGCCAGTTGTTGACGCTGTCGAAATCGCCGGCTCCTGGCGCGCCTTCGAGCCGCCAGGTCTCTCCCGACCTCCGCGCGGTCACGTCACCGGATGCGCTGTGAAGCACGATGCGCTCGACCTCGTCGGGCCGCGTCGCGAGCAGCGTGTTGTCTCGAAGCTGTTCGACGGGCCGCGTCGCGTTCTCGAGCGACGTCCGCGAGACGCAGGCCAACGCGCTCGAGTCGTCTCTTCGCACGACCACTTCGTCCGAGTGTCCGGGGCACTGCCCTCCGTACCGAATCACCAGGCTGGGACGGCTCGCGCGCGTGACGGTCATGGTCGCCGACGGCGCGTCGAGCCCGTGTCGCGCGAGCGTTTGCGGCGTCGCCTCGTCTTCGAGAAACCGCGTGGCCCGCAGCTCGCGAAGGTCGCCGAGCAGCGCTTCGATCGCGGCGCGAGACGCTCGTTCTCCGCGGTCGACTCGCCAGACCGATCCCGCTCCAGGCTGCTTGTCGAGCGAGACCGTCGAGCCCGGCCGCGTGAGCTCGATGCGCGAGACGCGATCGACCTCGACCTCCACCAGGTTGCGCGAGCGGAGGTCCCGCGCGCGGACGAGAAAGGCGTCGGCGACAGACCTGGGGACCACGTAGCCCTTCTGCTCGAACTCGACGTACACCGCGCGCTCGTCGCGGACGTCGGCGCCGATCGTGAATCGCGTCGTGCCCGAGGCGCTCGAGTCGTGGAGCGTCACCCGCGCGCGCGGCGCGTCGAGGCCGAACTGCCTCCGCGTCGTCGCGTCGAGGGCTCCGAGCGCGCGCGTAGGCTGCGCGAACTCGGCCTCGTTGAGCATGCGCTCGACCTCGGTGTCGTCCGCTTCGTTGCTGCGGCCGTTGACCTCGACGACCCAGCGCGCGCCGTCCTTTCGGCAGGTGAATCGCTCGATCCCGCGGTCGACCTCGACCCGCTGCACTTGATCGCGGCGAAGCGCCGTGAAAACACGGGCGCGACGCTCGTCGCGCACGACGTCGGGGACCTGCTTGTTGGACCACCACAGCGCCGCGGCGCCGATGATCACGAGGCCGGAGAGCCACCCCGTCGTTCGAAGCTGAGCCTTGCTAGCCATCGGTCATCCCGTCGAGAATCGAATTTACACACACTTATTCAACGCTCTTTCGCGCTCGCAACACGGCGATCCCGACGAGCAGCGCGGCGAGCGGGATGAACACGATGGCGTACCAGCGCACGAGCTTGACGGTCTCGGCCGAGACCATCAAGGCCGCCGCGTTCGCGGGCCTCGGCGGCACGTCCACGAGGTCTTGCCGCTCGATCAACCAGCCGATCGACGCCTGAAGCAGCGCGGAGTCTGCGAAGCGCGCGCGCGCGCTGGGCGTCATCGACTCGTTGGTGGCGAGATAGCTGAAGCCGAACACGACGACGCGTCCGTTCGCGGCTCGGCCGGGCCTCGCTCGCGCATCCGGGACGCGGGACGCGAGCGCGAGATCGACCGGCCCAGCGATGTCACTCCCGTCGCGGCGCAGCGCGCCGTCGCGCACGGCGTCGAGCTCTCCGGTCTCGCCCCACGCGTTGGGGGTCGTCCGCAAGATCGACTCGGGAACCACTGCGGATCCTGC
>LNEO01000040.1 GCA_001465015.1 Deltaproteobacteria bacterium Ga0077539
GCGAGCTTGCCCGCCCGCGATCGTCGCAAGCCGTCCGCGATGGCCCTGGCCGAGAAGATCGTGAGCAACGCCGCGACCAGTCCGCGCTCGCGAGGCAAGCGAGCATCGCGGGAGGCGTCTCCGCCCGTGCCCGAGCGCGGTCCCGTGAGCGATTGACTGCGACGGCCGACAGAGAGAACGCTCACCCTTCGCCGCGGCAAGCAGAAGCCCCAAGCGATCGCGTGAACGACGGCATCGGCGCTGGCCTGCCTCGGCCTCAGCGACGACGAGAACTGCCCGGGCGCGCGGCTCGAGCGCATCCCATCGAAGAACGACGTCGCGCTCGTCGTTGACCTCCGCGCGCGGTCCTGTGATGAAGGCACCACGGCCATGAGAGACCTCACCCTCGCAGAGAAGCTGCTCGCGCGCGTCGGCGAAATCTCGCGACGAAGCGACGTCATCGTCCACCAACAATCCCGCTCGTGGAGCGGCCCGATCGGCAAATGGAAGGACGCTCTCCCCGCGGACATGTTCGAGCTCTACTCGCGTGTCAACGGACTGGTGTTTCGCTACTCGTTCAAGGATGAGCCCGCGGCGCACAACGGCTTCGCGCTGCTCTCGCTCGACTCGGACGGCAAGAAGGTGATCGACGCGCTCCGCTCGCGGCTGGTGATCCCTCGACAAGCCGCGAAGCGGTACCCCGCGCACTTCTTTCAAGAGGGCGCCGTCGATCCTGCGACAGACGTGCTCTTCTTTCTCGGAAGCGACGACGCGTGGGGCGTGCTCATGCTCGGTGACGCTCAGAACGCCCGCTTCGTTCGTTGGGACAACGACGGATTCACGCACGCGATGCCCGCGACCTTCACGCAGGTGATCGCGCGACTGATCGACAACGGCTTCGCTCACACGTGGGCGTACGACGAGCACCCCGATACCGACGCGGTCCGCGCGCGTCTCGCGAAGCCAGACCCGGGTCGACGCTCGTTCGACGTGGTCGTGCACAGCCGAGACGAGATCGGCGCGAGCGATTTTCGACAGCAATTTATCAGCTCGTTCGACGACGCTGCGGTGGCGAAGATCGCCAAGGCGCTCGGCAAGCCCGCGAAGGACGCCAGCCGCGAGGCGCTCGTCTCGTTGATCGACGAAGCCTGCGCGAAGCCCGACGCGATCAGCGACAAGAGCGCGCTCGCCGCGATGAAGGCGACGGGGCACCGCAAGCCCACGCGTGCGCTGTTCGTCGAGCGCTTCGCCGCAGGGACCGCGCCGCTCGTCGAAATCGACCTCACCATTCGCTACCACAAGAGCGAGATCCCCTTCGCCCCCGATCGCGACACGCTCGTTCGCGTGCTCGACAGCCTCGAAGGCTCGCGGCTCGCCGAGGACTACCCGGGCGCGCGCTCGATGCTGCAGTACGAATACCCGCCGAAGAGCCGCATCCACTATTGGCCGTTCTTGAAGTACGAGAGCAAGACTCCGCCGTCCAAAGCGCCCAAAGAGCAGCACTACAAGCTGCTGATGCTCGCGTGGCGCGCGACGGGGCTCGAAGCGGGCAAGACCTATTCGAGCTCCGCGCTCGCTGCGGTCGAAGACGAGATCAAGAGCCGTTGACCGATTGAGGGCGTCCGCGGAGCGAACATCCAACGGCGGTCGCTCGAGCACGCGTCAGCTGTCGGCGACCCGATGGCCCGTTGCCTCGCCGTCGGCCTCCGCCCGTTGCTGCCTGAGAAACGCCAGGGATTTCGACGGCGAGAGAGCTCGTCGTCGCGCGGTCGCACGCGTGTGCTCGGCGCGAGGGCGGCGAGGTGCTGTGCTGGGGCGACAACCAGCGCGGGCAGCTCGGTCGCGCGGGCATCGGCGGCAGCCTGACTCCGGTCGAGGCCGTAGGTCTACGCAGCGCGATCGCGATCTCCGCCGCAGCGATTCAGAGCTGCGCGTTGACCGCGGGCGGCGCTGTTCGTTGCACGCACACCGCGGGAGACCCGAGCGCGCTCGAACCTCGCGGGGCGACCTCGATCCGCGCCATTCGCAGCGCGTCGGTGCCGCCGCACGCGCCGCGAACGGCGCGGATCGCGGCCCCGCTCGTTGACAGCGCGCGCGCTCGGGGCTCACGCTACCGCGGTGTCCTCACTCTACGCGATGATCAAGGGGCGCCGCGGCGCCAGCGGGTTCGGCTACGCATCGACGGCCGAAGAGGTGACCGCTGGCGTCGATCTCCGAGGCAAGACCGTGCTCATCACCGGGATCAACTCCGGCCTCGGGCAAGAGAGCGCGCGCGTGCTCGCGCTTCGAGGCGCGCGCATCCTCGGGCTCGCGCGTGACCGCGACAAGGCCGCAGAGGCGCTGCGGCCGTTCGGCGAGGGGCACCTCCCGTTCGCCTGCGAGCTCTCGGAGCTGTCGAGCGTCCGCGCGTGCGCAGACGCCGTCGCCGCGGTGGACGGGACCATCGACGTGCTCTTGCTCAACGCGGGGATCATGGCCCTGCCGACGCGCACGCTGAAGCACGGGCACGAGCTGCAGTTTCTCACGAACCACGTGGGGCACTTCGCGCTCGCGACGCGGCTGCTCCCGAGGCTCGCCGAGGACGGGCGCGTGGTGGCGCTCTCGAGCTCTGCGCACAAGTTCACCCCGCGCGGCGGGATCGCCTTCGACGACCTCACCCTCGCGAACAACTACCGCGATTGGACGGCGTACGGTCAGTCCAAGCTCGCCAACCTCTTGTTCGCTCGCTCCCTCGCGAAGCGCCTCGCGGGCACAGGGAGAGTGGCCAACGCCGTGCATCCGGGGGTGATTCCGACGAACTTGTCTCGGCACATGAGCCCGGTGTCTCGCGCGCTGCAGCCCATCGCCGTGGCCCTCGCGATGAAGACCGTCGCGCAGGGCGCGGCCACGCAGTGTTGGGCCGCGGCGCACCCCGACGCGGGCGCGATCAACGGCGAATATCTCGCGGACTGCAACGTCGCGCAGAGCTCCGAGCACGGCCGCGACCTCGCCATGGCCGAGCGCCTGTGGACCGTCTCCGAGCAGATCGTCGCGGCGCTGTAGGGGCGTGTCCGCGGCATCGCGCGGATGCAGGCGGCGCTCGCGGAGATCGAGTCCCGGTTGAAGGCCCGGCGAGACCGCGCGCTTGCCCTGCAAATTTGCACACGCGTGCTCACCCGATCCGCCTGGTGACGGGCGCGCGCCCCCGATGTTGACGGCCGCGAACATCCCGTTCGCGCGTCGCTTTCGCACGATCGTGAGCGACGTCGTCGGGTACGAAGGGTCCGTGAAGAACACGTCGCGCTCGAGAAGCGGCGCCCGAGGAAACGCGAGGCTCTGGCGCCGCGCGTCCAATGCGCGCTGTGTCGCGCGGTGAATCCTCGGCACCGTCTCGCCGCATGCGAGCGCGGCGACTGAAGAGACAACGTCGACCGCGGTTTGGCGCGTTGCAGGCGTTCGCGAGTTGGTCGCAGACAGCGCTGGCGTGTATACTCACGGCGTGAGGACATCACCGCTGCTCGTGATCGGAGCGCTCGGCCTCGGCTACGTCACCGCGGGAGTGTGGATCTGGCTTCGCGTGGTGACGAGCCCCGGAGACGACAACCCCGTGGCGCTCGTCGGGATCGTCGCAGCGATGCTTGGTCTGGTGCCTGGACGGGGCGTGGTGCTGTGGCTGCGTCGGCGCCCGCTACGTGCGCACCGTGTGTGGCTCGCGCTCGCTCTGGTGGCGCTCACCGCGCTCGCAGCGTTGACGCCGGTGTTGTGTTTGCTGCTCTTCGGGCGGTGACGGCGGCGGCGAATTGGCGCGGACGTCCCTGCGTTGCGACAGCCCCCGCCTGCGAACCCCGTGCTCCTGTGCGGAGACGAAGGCTCGTACCGATGCTTCGAAGACGGAGCGCTCCTCGACGCCGTGCAGCCCGCGCGCGAAGAGCAGCGCGTCGCGCTCACCCGCGCTGCGGCGGCGCCCGCCGCGTCGCCGAGTCGACCGACGACGCGCCCGGCTGAGCGTGTGACGGCTCGAGCGAGCGCGCGACCGACGCCTGCCGCGAGCGAATCGTACGAAATCGCAACGAGGCCGAGGCCGAGCGAACGGCCTTCACCGACCCGAAGCAGGCGCGGGCTCGTCGCTGCGACTCTTGATTTCATGGCGAGCCTTCTCCTTCGGCCATCACCATAGATTCATGGCCGGGCTCGCAGTCTCAGCTACGTTGGCAGAGCCGGTTGTCGCAGAAGCTTGGATTGGGTTCTTTCGCGTATTCCTGCGTGCCCGCCGAGCCGCCACGACAAAATCTTCTACGCCGACGATTGTGTGAGCCGTTTTTGCGCGTCGAACGACTTGTTTCGTCGAGAGGCCTCTTTGTCCGAGCTCCATCTACGATCGTCTGTCTCGCCGCCGACTGATGCTGCGCTCGTCGAAGGCGCATGCGCGGGGGACGATCGGTCGAAGGAGGCTCTGTACCGCCGCTACGTGTCCTTCGCGAGCGGGCTCGCATTTCGTTTGCTGGGAAACGACAACGATCTGGAAGACGTCGTGCAGGACAGCTTCACAGTCGCGTTTCGCACGTTGTCGCGCCTGTTGAACCCGCAGGCATTTCACGGGTGGTTCTCCGCCATCGTGACGAGGACCGCGATCAACACCATTCGTCGTCGCAAGCTCTTGGTGCGGTTTCGACTCGCGCACGCAGCCCCCGTTCACATCGACACGCTCGTCTCGCCGTCGGCGCCGCCCGACGTCATCCTGGAGCTCCGCCTCGTGTACGGGCTCGTCGACAAGCTCCCGACCCGCGAGCGCGTCGTGCTTCTTCTTCGTCGCGTTGAACAGCTCTCGTTGGACGAGATCGCCGAACAGACTGGATGGTCGCTTGCGACGGTCAAACGTGCCCTTGTCTCCGCGACTGAAATGCTCGACGCCCAATCGCAAGAGGGAACGCGATGAAGTTGGTTCCAAAGCGTATCGCGGACTACGTCTCCGTGCCGTGGGATGAACGCCGAACAGAGAAGGTGTGGTCTTCTTTGCAGGCTCAGTCACGCGCGCGGCTCGGCCCCGCGCCGCGCGCCGTCTCGCTTGCGCGCGCGGCGCTGGTGTCCGCCGCGGCCGTGCTGCTCGTGTTTGTTCTGCTGCATCGCTCTGGTGCTCACCGCGCCTCCGGCACCGTGGCTGCCGCGAACCCTCCGTCGATGCAGGGCCGGGTGATCGACACGCACGGCGCCATGCAGCCGGTCCAGCTGCCGGACGGCAGCACGCTGCTCCTCGAAGCAGAGAGTCGCTTGTGGGTCCTCTCTGCCGACGGCGACCGCGTTCGACTGCGCTTGGAAAACGGCTCTGTCGATTGCAACGTGGCACATCGCCCTGCGCGAACGTTCGTCGTCGAGGTTGGCGGTGGAGAAATCGCGGTCCGCGGCACCCGCTTCCGAGTGACCGCCGCTCGGCATGCGATGTCCGATCACGCGGGGGGGTGGCACGTCCGCGTCGAGCAGGGCTCGGTGGAGGTTCGCCGTTCGGAGCGCGAACCCAGCGTCTTGCTTCAAGCTGGAGCGTTCTGGTCGAGCGAGCCGCGGGATCGAACCGCAGAGCCCAATACAGCGCCGCCCGCGGCGGTGGCGCCGACGCTTCAGGGTGTCGCCGAGCCGACGCCGCGTCCGGCCCAACCCACCGCACGCGAGTTGTTCTCGCGCGCCGATTCTGCACGCTCGGCGCGGCGGCACGAGGAAGCCGCGTCGTATCTCGCGCAGCTCGTCCGCCGGTTTCCCCGGGATCCTCGTGCGCCCCTCGCGGCCTTCCAGCTCGGACGCATTCGATTGTTGACGCTCCACCAACACGAAGCAGCGATCCAAGCGTTCTCGTTCGTCCTGGAGCACCCGACGCGATCCCCGTTCTTCGAAGACGCCGCGGCGGCCCGCGTCGAGGCTGCGGACAAGCTCGGCGACCTCGCGCGTTGCGTCGCTTGGCGAGACAGGTTCATCGAGGCGCACCCGCGTAGCGCCTCGGCCGAACGGGTGCGCCGGATGTGCCCTCGATGACCGTGCGCCGAAGCGCGCTCTTCATCGGTTTCGCGTTCGCGTGCGCGCTCGCAGCGAGCCCGCCTGCGTTTGCCCAAGCGCTGTGTCCAAACTCGCCGCGGCCCGCGCTCGAGCTCGTCCTCGATGTGACGCCGCCCGATCGATTCATCGCGACGGCGCTCGAGAACCACCTTCGCGCGGAGCTCGACGCGCGAGGAATCGATGTCTGCCAGGGGAGCGTCGCGCCGCGAACCCGCATCGCCCTGGTCCGTTTGCTCATCGAACGCAGTCCGCAAGGCACCGTCGTCGCGACCCTGCGCGTGCGCGACGAGGTCACCGACAAGACCGTCGAGCGCACGATGGACCTCTCCCGCTTGCCCGTCGACGCTCGCCCCACTGCGGTCGCGGCTTCGACCGATGAGCTGCTGCGCGCGAGCTGGGTGGAGCTCGCGATCAACGACGCTCCACCGCCGCGCACAACCCCTCCCGCAGCGTTGTTGAACGCCGTCGCCGCGTCTCTCGCGCCCCGGGCTTCCGCCGCGAGGCCAGCGACGGTTCTCTCTCCGCGCTTCGAAATTGGCGCGCTCTTCTCGTCGACGTTTTTTTTCGGGTCGCGCGAAGCGTTCGGCGGTCTGCTCACCGCGCATGTGTGGGCGCACCCCCGCGTCGCGCTCACGATCCACGCAGGCGGTCACGTGGGTCTGGCACGCACGTCGGTCTTCGGGGAGGCTCGCGGAAACGACCTGCTGGCTGGCCTCGGCGTCGCGTTCGCCGTGACGCCGAACACCGGGCGCGTGGGTCTGCAAATCGAGGTCGATGCGTCTGCGCTCCGAGTCACGTTCGACGCGACGCCCGTGCCCGGAGCCTACGCCAGCAACGCGATCGATTGGACCATCACGCTCAACGGCAGGGGCAGATTCTGGCTGCAAACTGGCAGGGTCCGGTGGGTCGTTGGGCTCGGTGTTCCGGGGGCTCTGCGCGCGGTGCGGGCGACGGACGGAACTGCCACCGTCACGGCGTTGCAGGGTGTCGGTCTCGATGCGACGGCGGGTGTTCACATCGGTCTGTGATGGAGAGGACGATTTCGTGAGCCGTTTTTGTTCCCCCAACGACTTGTGTCTGACCTCAGTCTCCAAACGGCCTCGCAGTCACCGAGACTCACCATGGTTGATTCCAACACACAGCAAGCGGCGCGTGCGCGGTTCTGGACCGATTGGGCGCTACTCTTGGTCGCCAGCACGTTGGGGGCTGGAGGATGCGCCAGCGACTCCAGGGTGCTCGGTCCGGACGGGAGCGCGCCAACGGACGGAGGCACAATTTCCTCGGACGCCGACGTTCAAATCCCGACGCGGACCGCCAGTGGCAGGGTGTGCTCCGCGGGCTTCCGCTGCGTGGATGGTGCGGACCCGAACGTGGTCTGGGTGATGCGCACAGAGGGCAACATCAACGGCCCCACTTGCACCGAGGTCTGCCGCGACGCTCTACCCAACAACTGCGCGTACTACACGTGCGCCGAGGGGACAACCGTCGCGCATCGCAACATGGAGAGCTTCGCCCCGATCGCTCGCGGTCTCGGCTTCGAGTGCCGGGCGGGCGGGTGCTGGAGCGGCGAGGCGCCGGGCGACGGCCAGTACCTCGTCTCGATCGACGTTGACGAGCGCGGCGCTCGAAGCTGCTACTTCCCGAACGAGACAGTGCTCAGCTGCGATACGCATCCCGGCAACGCGAACTGCTTCGGTGAGCGCTACGCGAGCGTGTGTCCGTGCACTGTCCAACCGCTGGACAGGGCCTGCAACTGGAGATGCGCCCCGCACGACACCACGCGCGCCACGTGGCGCACGCAAGGCACGAGCTGCCTCGCGCGCATCAACTACTGGCGCAAGCGCGCGTGCGAAGAGGGCTGGGTCGAGTGCCCGCCCGCGGGTCTGCCGCCCATGACCGAGTGCACCGCCTGCCACGAGTGCTCGAACTCCGAATCTGAGCACGACGCGACGAACGGAGCGCACAGCTCGTTCACCCGCTGCGGCGAGAGCGCCCAGGGCCAAGGAGGCGGCGCCACGTGCGCGGATGTCATCGACGGCTTCGTGGCCGAGCGTGCGCCTGACCGCAACGGTGTGATGCGTTGCGAGGGACACTGCGGCCCCATCCTCCGCCCGGGCTGCCGAAGCTTCAGCTGGGGCAAGGACCGCGACTCGGGTTTTCACACGCTCAACTGGGGCGCGTGCAACGCCGCTACGTGTTCGGCCTATTGCGCTGCAAACCCCGGCCAGTGCTTCACTCACGCTACGTCACCCACGCTCGCGTGCGACGACCCCGACCAGGGCGCGGAGCCCAACCCCAGGATCCGCGCATGCCAGTAGTCGGCAGCTTGGCATGCTCTCGCGCGTGCGCTGGGCGCAGCGGGCAACACTCAACTGGACCGTTCGATACGCTCTGCGGAGCAGGAGTAGAAACAGCCGTGTGGAACGACGAAGAGCAAGTGAACGGCTTCGGAACACAGCGAAGAGTGGTGGGCGGTCGCGTCTGTGACACGTTTTCGATCGAGAGTGAGGCATAGAGAATGAAGCTCGAACGGATGAAAAGAGTCGCGTTGGCCACCGGGGTTCTGATGGCCGCCGCGTCCTGTGGCGGAGTCGGGAGCAACGACGGCGGTGTCACGGACGGAAACGGCAGCACAGGCTCGAACGACGGCAGCTCGAACGGCAGCGGCTCGAGCGATGGGAGCTCGAATGGCAGCGGTTCGAGCGACGGCGGCTCGAGCGATGGTGGCTCGAGCGGTGGCTCGTCAGGACTGATTCGATACACTCCAGAACAAGCAAACTGGAGCACCTTTGCCAGCAAGCCCATCGCTGCAAGACACACGGCTCATGATCCAAACTCCGTGGAGTATCTCAACGCGGCTTCTTGGGATACTGCCCGGTGGGATGGCACCGTCTACAATCCCTCGAGAATGTCGAGGACAGACTTCTTTCGTGCGATCTGCCCTCATGTCGATCAAGTGAGGGGGATCCGAGAGGTCTTCTACGCTCAGCGACCCTTCGCGGATAACCGCAACCCAACGCGAGCTGAGGTCGACAATTGGCACAGAATCGCGATCAACCACGTGCGCGCCCTGATCGGATACACAAGCCCAAATCGCCAGGTCCGGCCGGACCATTGTTTGTTTGCACGCGCACTTTGGGGAGATCAGAGACAGCGTTCGATGATGTGGGATGCCGCCTACCCCGGCATGCTCAACTCCGCTGCGGGCCCCTGTATGGGACCGTCCAATCCACATTGTGGTGCGACCTTCCTTCTCAGCGCGGAGGATCAGGTTCCGTATCTCCCGGAGGGGCACCCCACCTGCACCGCCGCGCCTGGCTCAGAGGGTATCTTTAGTGGTCCCAAGTCGAATATTCCATGGTCGGTCAAATGGTCTCGAGCGCTGTGTAACACGCTCGCCGCAGAAGGATTTTGGGGCGGACATGTGGGTCCGTGGTTTCACCGCGAGACGTTCGGCTTCAGCTTCTGGGATGGCGACCCTGCCAACAACGGCAGCGTAGCGATCCTCCGAGCAAAGTGGGGAGGCAATTCGATGCCGAATCTCTACTGCAATCCGAACGAGGCGGGCTGCGATCCGGCAAACACGGGCCCCGGCATGCGGTAGCCATTTCGGTCAATCCCTGACGCGTCCCTTCGAGCGAGCGGACACAGAGGATAGGACATCCAACGGTAGTCGGTCGAGCATGGATCGGTGTTCGCGGTAGTCCGATGGGCTTCTGCATCGGCTCCGCGCTGCCGCGGCACGACCGTCGCGGCATTGGTTTCGATGCGAGTTTCCGTCATTCCAATCTGATCTCCAAACGGATCCCAAGGGATGAACCATGCGATTCATTCAGACGCTCCCCGTGCTGTTGTCGCTGACGTTCATGAACTCGTCGTGCGGCGGTGTCGACAGCGGTGCCGACGGTAGCGTCGACGGTAGCGTCGACAGCGGTGTCGACCGTGGTGTCGACCGTGGTGTCGACAGCGGTGTCGGCGGCCGCGATAGCAGCGCTGTCGACAGCGGTGTCGCGAGCCGTGTCGACAGTGGGGTCGGCGGTCGCGATGGTGGCGTCAGCGGCGACAGCGGCGCGCGCTTGGACGCCGCTGTTTCGAGCGACGCAGCTGTCCCTCTTTCAACGGAGGCAATGACGTGGCTGTCGGAGCACAACTCTCGGCGCCAGCGGTATCACACGATGTACGGCAGTTCCTACGTCGCCTTGAAGTGGAGCGCTTCCCTTGCTGCGAGCGCGACGAGATACGCGGAGGAGATGGCCAGAACCGGCGCCTGGCGCCACAGCGATTCGCCTTATGGCGAGAATCTGGCATGGAATGGCGGAACCCAGTCGAGGGCCATTTCAGACATTCTGACGCGCTGGGTCGAGAACGAAGAAGCCAGTTGGGGAGGACACTTCACGCAAGTCCTGTGGCGAGGCACCAGGTACGTAGGCTGCGGAAGGGCGTCGAGCGCCCAGCATGGCAGCTTTCAGGCTTGCCAGTATGCCGCCCCTGGAAACTGCGGTAACAGGAGGAGAGAAACCATGCTGGCGGACCGCACGGGGTGTGTGCCCGAGTGTCCACCGGAGGGTTGCTTCTGAAGCGATTGGGGACGGTCCTCGATCACTCAACGATTTCTTCCTGCAGCGCGACGGATGTTGGCGATCGCGCTCGTCGGGCTGCCGATGTAGCGGTCGTCGGGTCCGGGGTCGTTTTGCGCGCAGCGGAAGTTGTCGAGTGATCGAGGACCGTCCCCATCGCGCTGCGTCTCCCTCGGTGCCGCAGGATGCCCCTCGTCGACGAACACCGTCACTTCACGATGCGACGCCGCGGGGTTCGGGGGCATAGGCGCCGAAAACTCCACGGCATAACAAGCGAGTTGGAGTTGCAAATCGAGAGACGAAACGACGTTTGTCACCAAGCCGCGCGGCGGCCCCC
>LNEO01000041.1 GCA_001465015.1 Deltaproteobacteria bacterium Ga0077539
CTCGGACTGCGCGAGGCCATCGCTGACCTCTGTGAAGTGCTCTCGATCGCGCTCACCGACGAGCGTCGCGCGTCGCTCTGCGCGATGACCGAGGACGAACTCTCGATCCTGCGCGACGCCATCAAGCGCGAGCGACGCTGGCCCCGCTGAGCGCTCGCTTCTGCGCTGGCTCGTCTCGCGCAGAGCGTGCGGCGGGTTGTCACGACCGAGCGGCTGCACGCGGGACGGGTGACATCGTCCGAGACTCCGTGTGTGGTCATCGGACGCGCGTTGGGGGAGCAGGGGGTGTTCGTCACCAGGCCCGGCGAGACGGCAGCGTGATCTCGCGGGCACGGTAGACGTCGATCAACGCTTCGACGTAGCGCTCGAACGCGCGCTCCTCGTCGCGAGAGAGCGGTACGCCGCGTAGGCCCGTCACCACCGCGCGCGTACGCCGGAGCGACCCGCCGTCGCGTACGACCTGCGCAGCGACGCCGAGCAGGTTCGGCTCGCCACCCACCCACTCGCGCAGGGTCTGCACGCGCACCCCGGGGATCGCCTCGGGTGGATCCTTCTCGAGCAGGTACACGAGATCCACGTCGGGTGCGAAGCTCGGCCGCGGTCGGTCGAAGATCTGCGCATACAGCTCGTTCTCCATCCAGTAGTCCGAGAGCCCCTCCGGCGGCTCGTCGTCGAGCGCCGCGAGATCCTGCTCGAAGAGCGCCTGCTCGATCGCCTCGACGGTGCTGGGCCGCGCCGGGAGCGTGCTCATCACGACGCCGTTGGTGATCACGGTGCCGCCGGTCGCCGCCCGCAGCACGTCGATGTAGCGGTCGGCGAACTCGTAGGCGGCGTGCCGGTACGAGAGGCTCACCACCTGCGTGCAACCACCCTGAGCGGCCGCGTGCGCGGCGTAGTCGGGTTGCGCGTCGTTCCACGGTTTTACGCGCAGGTTGACCGCGGCGTACCAAAGAGGCGATCGACCGCTCTGCCCCTGCCAACCGCCGGCGCGCTCGGGGAGGGGGACCTGGGCGAGGATCACGGTGTCATGGCTCATGCGTGCGCTCGTGCTCGGAGGTTCGAACAATCTCGGCAGGGGCGATGGAAGGCCGAGCGCACGGATACTACCCGCCCGCCCGGCAATGTCGGGGTCGTTCTTCGAGCGGGCACCACCCAGCCGAGGGTCTGATCGAGGGCTGAATGTGTCGGAGAACTGACCCTTCGCGGAGAGAGATCCGGGAGAAGGTATGGCCGAACGCGACGCCTCCAAGCCTGCCAGCCCTGCGTCGCGGCGGAGGCTGGATGAACGAATCTCGCCCGCTCGCGCCCGCTGTCTACCTCGCGAGCAACGTCTGAACGCTCTGCTCGCACGCGTGGCGCGCGAGGCCTCCGTCGTGCAAGCGGTGGCTGCCATCCGCGAAGCCCGAAGCGCGACCGCGGTTGGATGTCCTGTCCTCCGCAGTGACCGTTCAACGCATGGGGTGATCGCTGCTCGACGCAGCAAATGCTTCGAGCAAGGGGCGAACGGCGGCGATGGCGGCGGTGATCGACTCGACGTCGCTCCGGGCGCCCTCGAGCTTGTAGATGAGCACGCCGGGGCGGGCCACGATCGTTCCGTCGAAGTTGGACTCGACGAGGTAGCGCCGCGCGGCTGGAGGGACCGCCTGCTGTGCGAGCGCCAATGACTCGCTGTGCACTTTGAA
Source organism: Deltaproteobacteria bacterium Ga0077539 (assembly GCA_001465015.1). Classification (GTDB taxonomy): domain Bacteria; phylum Myxococcota_A; class Polyangia; order Polyangiales. The sequence continues at coordinate 1,683 of LNEO01000041.1, forward strand.
CATCGAGTCGAAGGCAGGTTCGCCGATGACGATGTCGGGCATCTTCTTGTCGAGCGCGACTTGAAGCATCTTGATGATGGTGAAGGGCGGGATCCAGAGCAGCTTGTCGATGATCGCGCCCGCCGTCGAGTGCTTCCAGTCGCGGTACAATCCCGCGGTGCCTTGAATATTGGGGTGCTCGACGATGGCGAGCACCACGTCTCGCACACGGACCTTGCCCTTGCCGTGTCTCTCTCTGTACTCGCCGGTGACGATGGCGAACTTGTGCTCGTTGACTTTTCCCACCGCGCCCATGCCGTACCTTTCGGGCACCGCATGCTCGAGCTTCGGCAGGTGCGGCGCGAGCAGCGCGTACGACATCTCCGGCGGCACCACGGAGCACCCGAGCGCGGTGACGGCGTGGGAGATCTCTGCGAGATGCTGCTCGCGTGTCTTGGGTTTCGAAAAGACGCTCATCGAATCGCAGCAGCACGCTAGCGCGGATGGCGCCCAGAGAGGGCCGGACCGACGCGACCTTCGCCGAGACACACGGATCGTTTGGTAAATTCGAGCGTTGAAGTCTCACGGAGCCAGACCGAGCCTTGGTCCTGCGGTCACTTTGCACAGCGTCGAAGCCGCTCGATCTCGACGCGCTTCTGGCACGCGCGGTGGCACGGCATCGACACGAGGAACGGGTTTCGAGCGCTCGAGGGAGCAACGCGCCGCAGAGGTTCCCGTGTTCACCATGCAAACGATGCTTCGCCCGAGCACCGACGCCTCGAGCTGCGCGACGGACGCTGTCGATCACACACACTTCGCCCGAGCGCTTGCCGCAGCGGCGCAGCGTCGCTCCTCGGTCCGAGAGCGGAACGATGTGGATCGGCATGTCCGTCGGCGCGACCGCCGCCCTCTTCGACGCAACGCTCGCGCCGCAATTGCCGGTGTCCGATGGAGACGATCGCGCGCTCGCCGAGGCGCGCACGGTCGGAGCACGTCGGGGCGGCGCCGCGCGGCTGCGCACGTTCGAGCGAGATCAACGCGCGCACGTGCCAGCGTACACAGCGGGACTGTGCGCCGACGCTCGCGCGTTCGGGCACACGATGACCGACGAACAGTGCGCCCAGCGGGCTCGCGAGACGAGCAACGCGTCGCTCGTGCGTTGGCTTCGCGCGCTCGCGAACGCGGGATAGCCGAGCGACCAGAGCACGAGGATAGGAGCTCCAACGCAGGTCGATCGAGCACGCGTGAGCTCTCTGCGGCTCGATCGCGGGTCGCCTCTCCGCGCCCGTCGGCGCGATGCTGCTTCTGACCCCCAACGCTCGATCACCATGACCGATACCCTCACGGATTGGACGGTGTAACTCCTCGCTGGGCTCTTCGCCCGCTGCGCACAGGGTACAGCGCGTGGGCACTCTCGCGGAATGCTCGGCCGCATGGCGCTCACTTCATGTGCGATCGAGGTCTTCTCGGACACTCCCGCGCGGTTCGACGTTCAGCTCGGCTTTGCTCGAACGCTCTTCGTGAGCGCGCGACGGCGCCAGGTCTACGGGCTCTGGGTGATCTCTCCCGGAGAACCGAGGAGCGCCATCGATCACTGGGGCCTCGAGCCCCGCGTCGGTTGGCCTTCTGGCGTGTACTCGGGCCGCGAGCACGCGACGCCGTCGGTGCTCGTGCTCTCGCAGTTGCCGAGGGACCGTTCGACGCTGCTGCTTCGGTTGATGGGCAGCGGCGCTCTGCTGCGCGACGCGGTGGCCGAAGCGCGGGCGCTGGCGGCGGACGCGTGGGAGCGGCGGATCATCGACGATGTCTTGTTGTAGATGGATCGAGATCTGCACAGGATGATGCGGACAGGTTCGAAGCCAACCGAGGAGTTGCGAATGCGCTACGCAGAGCTGGTGAAGATCAACGAGGCCGAACGCGCCGCGATGAAGGCCGCGGCGCACGCACAGGGACACTTCGAGGGGCGCGCCGAAGGCAAGCTTCAGGGGATTGCTGAAGGCTTGTCGCAGGGTTTGTCGCAGGGTCACGTGCTCGGACTGCGCGAGGCCATCGCTGACCTCTGTGAAGTGCTCTCGATCGCGCTCACCGACGAGCGTCGCGCGTCGCTCTGCGCGATGACCGAGGACGAGCGCGACGCCATCAAGCGCGAGCGACGTTGGCCCCGCTGAGCGCTCGCTTCTGCGCTGGCTCGTCTCGCGCACGCTCGAGCTGACGTACCCTCTGCCGCCAGTGATGAAGGATCGGGTCGGGGACGATCCTCAATCACTCAACGATTTTGCCGTGAAGAGTTGAGTCATTGAGGACCGTCCCCGACCGCCTCGAGCTGCTCACCGACGATAGACCCCCCCGCGGCGGCCCACGATGCGCTCGGGGCGAGGGCGTCTCGGAGCAACCCCGTGTCGTCTCGCCATTCCAGTGCGCGTCGATCGCCGTGACTACGCACGAAATCCCAGGCTCGCGAGCGCCGTGCGCAGATCGTCGATCGAGCCCAGAAAGGGGCTGCCCCGGGCGACGACCATCTCTCCTCCGGGCCAGCGACAGACGAGCGCGGACGAAGACGATCCGAGCTGCATTTGCGGCGCGAAAGTGAGATCCGACAGCGGGGCCAGCGCTCGCCCCGAGCTATCGCAGAGCACACCCTGACTGCGATCGAGGACGAGCAACGGGGGCAGCTCCTCGACGGGCCGCGCGCGCTTGCGTCGGATCGCGCGCAGCGAGAACCACAGAACGAGCCCTGCGAGCGCGCCCACCAGCAGGATGACCAGCGCGGCCTCGGCGTTGCCCTGCGCGAGCTGCACGACGCTGTTGAGCGTGGCGATCACCGTGAGCAACCCCGAGACAAACGCGGCGATCGCCGCGCCCTGTACGCTGCGATCGACGAACACGAGCCGCGCGCCGTCCTCGACGAGCTCGGTCCCCGCACACTCCGCAATCACTCGCGCCATAGCAACTCCAACGATACCAACCGCTGCGGGTTTCGTCAGTGACCCGCGGCGCTCTCTTCGACGTACCGCTGCCTCGAGCACCGCACACGTGCCAGTGAGCGAGCAGCGCGGTCGGGTGATCTCGTCGCCGAGAAGCCGGATCTTCGCTGCGCCGTTCGCTGCGCCGTTCGACCCGCCAGGTTCTTCGCGACGCTCCGCGAGCGCAACCCACGGGTCAACTCCCGATCGGTCAGCGAAACTGCTGCGTGCCCGGCACCACCAGGTTGTCCCCGAGCCTGACGTTGGTCTCCGTCAACTGCTGCCCATCCGACGCCGTCACGCGCACATCGAAGGGACCGACTCCGAGGTTCGTCCCGATGAAGTAATTGTAGCTCTGTCGCTCCAGCGCGCTGAACGCACCGCCCGCGCTCGGCCTCGCCTCGATCCGCTCGACCGGCAACCGGTGGTTGCGCGCCTGAATGGCGGCCCACCATTGGTTCGTCCCGTCCTTCCACTTGAGCGAGATCGAGCCGGACACCGGGCAGCTCGTGAAGCGCCATCGCGTCGTGACGCGTCCGAGCTCGATCCGAGCGATGCGCGCAAATGCTTCGCGCGACAAGTCCAGGTGCCCTGCGGCGCACTCGGGGCAGCGGTCCACGATGCGCACGCTGACCGTCCCCATGGGGCCCTCGACCTCGGCGCACGCGCCGCACACTGCGCTGTTGCTCCACTCGGGCGTGTTCATCGCCGCCACCATGAGATCGCCCGGACTCGCGTCGAAGCTGCACGCGCCAGCGCCGGTGGCGTCGTAGTACGTCGCGATTCCCGGGCGAAACTCGCCGATCGGCGCGGGCGCGCTCGCGTCAGCTCCGACCGGCGGAGCGCTGCTGTCGCTGCCTGCAGGCGGGGCGCTGCTGTCGTTTGGAGCAGACGCCATCGGAGCGCACGCGGCCAGCGCCACACAGAACGCCGCGAGTCCGCAGCCCGCCACACCGTTTGGTCGATCGCTGTCGCTCATGACCGAGGAGTGTGCCCTGCAAGCTCGCGCCGACGCTACGCGGTTCGACCCTTCGCCTCGGGCGGCGGGCGCTGCCGCTGGGCGAATCCCCGCGAAGGGCCTGCTCGCTCGACGCGAGTGCGTGAGAGTGCGCCGCGCGCCGACCGATCGCGTGTCATGGATTCTACCGCCTTGGTCGCGCCGGTCTGTGACAGCATCGCTGCGTCGCGGCCGTCGCAGCGATTTCTGCGCACTTGGGAGGTCAACGAGCATGACGACGAGAAGCAAGAAGTCGAGCGCCCCTTCGACGAAGAAAGCCACGAAGAGCGCCAGCGCGAAGTCCAAGATGCCCTCACCGACGAAGAAGCCCGCCGCGAAGAAAGCGGCATCGAGCAGCAAAAAGACTGCTCCTGCGAAGAAGGCCGCGGCGAAGAAGCCCGCTCCCGCGAAGAAGACTGCTCCTGCGAAGAAGCCCGCTCCCGCGAAGAAGGCGGCGGTGAAGAAGGCCGAGGCCGCGCCGGTGAAGGAGTCTGCGCCGAGCAGCGGGGGAGGGCTGTCGGTGCTGGATCTGTACGACGTTCCGACGATCCAGCAGGACAACTGGGGGTTGTGGCTCGAGCGGCTCGACGCCCGGAGCAAGGCCGTGCTCGACAAGCTGCGCACGCAGGTCGCGAGCAAGCTCGAGGCGCTCGGGGTTCGCACCCTGTTCGTCCCGCTGCCGGTCAACGAAAAGGGCCAATTCTTTATCGACTACGTGTGGGACTACGCGCGGGAGAAGTTCGACGACGTCGATGACGAAGACCGCTCGACGATCATCTTCGCGGTGAAGCTCGACCACGAGCTGCGCTTGTACTTCGAGTCCGGCGGCGCGATCGCAGCGCAGCACTCGATCAGCAAGAAGCACCAGAAGAGCCTGCTCGCGACGCTTCGGAGCGAGCTCGGCGATCGGCTCGAATGGGACGGAAAGAGCGCGACCGTCATCCGCGTTCGGCTGACGTAACCCGCTCAGTCTCGTCGCAGACCACTGTCCGTCGGCACGCCTGCGTCGGCGTCGAGCTGCCAGCCGGCGCTCTCGGCGAGCGTTCGCATGTATCGACGACCAGCGTTGGAAAGGCGCCGCGCTGCGAGGAGCTGTACCAGCGAAACCCTCGCCGCCTCTCGATCCTCGGCGCTCACGTGCTCGCTCGACAGTCGAATGATCGCTTGTACGCGCGAGGGCACGTCGCGTCTCGAGAGCGCGCTCCTCGCTCGCTCGAGCCCCTGCGCTCTCCACTGCTCGAGCGTTTCGTTTTTGTGTGCGTCATACCAACGCATCCAGGTCGCGTACGTATCTTTCGCTTCTTCTGCAGCGGAATCCATTTCTTCGTCGCTCATAGACGTAGGCATCTCCCACGGGAGCTCCGGTTCGAGGTCCCAGCCTGTCACGACCGAGAGATAGCTGAGCCACACGCGGAACCCGCTCGTTTCGTCGCGGCGTATGCCTTCATCACAGTTCGCATGTCGATTCACGGCGGCGAGGATGTACGGCACCACCTCGCGCGCAGAGAAGCTGGCGAGCACAGCGGCGAGGTTCTCTGCTCCGAGCATGATCGACGTGCTCTGCGGGAAGCTCGAATTCCCGGTGTATACGCGAAGATGCACGACCGACGCGTCGCGCTCTCGGAAGGTCAATCTGGCGTTCTGCTCGTCGTACGCGTATTGCCCGATCGCGTGCATCGCTGCCGCACCGCCAGCCCTCAGCGTGTTGATCGCGGCGCGACAGTCCGGCCTGCGAACGTGCTCCAACCGAAGCGGTTCGAAGCACCGCGACGCACGCGCGGCGAGCACGCGATACTGCGAGACCAACGTCCGCAGCTCCGGCGGAACCACAGGCAATGGAACCGCATGGAATCTCGACTCTGGGCCGGTGGCGCAGCTGCCAGGCTCGAGTCCGTTCTCGCGTCGAGGGTTGGTCACGACGTCGGGCAGCGACATCATCGGCTCTGCGTCGCGATCGACTGAGTCGGCGATGTCCGAGCCCGCATCCGTCAGGGCCATCGAAGCCATCGCATCGACAGACGAAGCGTCGGCTGTGTGGCTTCGCTCGATGACGCGAGCCCCGTCTGTCCCTGACGCGTCGATCGGTTCGGGCCGAACCGCCGGCGATTGACGGGCATCCCGGCACTGCACGACCGCGCACAGCGCGAAGACGGCGGCGATCGGGCGAAAGGCGAAGCGAGCTGAGTTTTGCATCCCGGAGGGCCTTCGTTGTTCCTCGATTGTGATCGAGTTCGATCAGAGAACGCTCGCGAGCGACCAAGCGATTATCACACCCATCGCGTGTCGCACGATCGCTTGCTGCCCGATCCTCGCGGACTCGCGTAGGGACCGTCCCCGCTGCCAGCGGCATCTCCGTCCTACAGGCCTGGATAGCGCGCGCGCGCTTCGTTCACGATGCTCTCGATGAGCGCGGGGTACGTCACGCCCATGCCCGCGGCGATCAGGGTGAGGTCGCTGAATCCCGGGCTGATTCCGGGCAGCGGGTTGAGCTCGAGAAACGACGCGCGTCCCTCGCCATCGAGCCGAACGTCCACGCGCCCCACGTCGCGGCACTCCAGCGCGCGGTACGCCTCGAGCGCGACGCGCTCGACGTCCGCGCGAACCGACGGCGCGCAGCGAGGCGGGCACTCGATGCAGAGGTGCGCGCGCCAGTCCGCGGTCTCCTTGAGCGCGCGGGAGTACACGAAGCGATCGGAGCTCACGGCGACGGGCGTGATCGAGCTCGCGCCGAGCACGCGCGCGCTGCGTCCGGTCCCGAGGATCCCGACGGAGAACTCCGCGCCCGGGCAGAACTCTTCGAGCAAAACGGGTTCGCGGTAGAGAGTGAGCAATCTCGTCACGAGCGGGCGCAGCTCGTCGAGCGAGTCCACGCGCGAGTCCGCTTGGATCCCCATGCTCGAACCCTCTCCGACCGGCTTGGCGAAGACAGGAAAGGTCAGCGACAGCTCGCTCAGCTGCGCGAGGTCTTCGACGACCGCGAACCGCGGAGTGCGCACGCCGTTCGATTGCACCAGTCGTTTGGCGATAGCCTTCTCCTGCGACACCGCGAGGCACAGCGGGTCCGCGTGCGTGTACGGGATCCCGAGCATCTCGAGCGATGCCGGGACGTGCGTCGCGCGACAGCGGCCGCCGATGCCCTCGGCGAAGTTGAACACCAGGTCCGGTCGACGCGCGCGGATCGCGTCGAGCATCGCCTCTCCGTACCCGAGGAATCGTCCGCGATGCCCGGCTCGTTCGAGCGCATCTCGCACCGCGTCGCGCGTGCTCTCGTCGTCGTACTCGGCGAGGGCGTCCGGCGCGTCGCCGTCTCGCGCGCGAACGTCTCGCTTGAGGTTGCAGGTGATTCCGATGTCGAGCGATTCGCGCATGGTTCACTCTCCGTCGTTGTCCACGGGCGCTGCTGCTGAGAGCACCGGGAGGGCGCGCGTGGCGCCGCGGCCGTAGCGCACATCGAGCGCAGCGGGCTTGGACGCCTCGGCCGGGCGGCCGCCGTCTGGGTACACGAAGGTCTCTCCGGCGTAGTTGCGAAGCACCAGGCGATCCGCAGTCCGTTCGACGACATAGTCGGGCGCGAGGGGGATCTTTCCTCCGCCGCCTGGAGCGTCGACGACGAAGGTCGGGACGGCGAGCCCCGTCGTGTGTCCGCGCAGCCCCTCCATGATCTCGATGCCCTTGCTCACGCTGGTGCGCAGGTGCGTCGCGCCCACGACGGGGTCTGCTTGATACAGGTAGTACGGCCTCACTCGAATGCGCAGCAGCCCCTGGAAGAGCTTCTTCAGCGTGCCGACGTCGTCGTTGACGCCGGCGAGCAGGACGCTCTGGTTTCCCAGCGGAATCCCCAGTCGAGCGAGGCGCTCGCAGGCCGTGGCGGCCTCTTCGGTCAGCTCGTTGGGGTGATTGAAGTGCGTGTTGATCCAGAGCGGGCCGTTGCGGTCGAGCACGCGGCAGAGCGCGTCGTCGATTCGCATCGGGAGCATCACGGGCTCGCGCGAGCCGATGCGCACGAGTTCGATGTGCGGGATCTCGCGCACCCGCGAGAGGATGTACTCGAGCTGCTCGTGCGGCAGCGTCAGCGGGTCGCCGCCAGACACGAGCACATCGCGCACTTCTTCGTGCGCGCGGAGATAGCGGATCGCCTCGTCGATCTCGTCTCGGGACCGCGCCGCGTCGCTCTTGCGCCAGTTGCGCTTGCGGATGCAAAAGCGGCAGTAGCTCGAGCAGAACGAGGTCACGACGAACAGGACTCGGTCCGGATATCGGTGGGTGAGCCCAGGCGCGACCTGGTCGTGCTTCTCTCCGAGCGGGTCGTCTTCGCCGGACGAGAGGTCCTCTTGCGAGCTCGGGACAACCATCCGACGGATGGGGTCAGCTGGGTCGTTTGGATCGATCAGCGAGAAGTAGTACGGCGAAATCGCCCAGCGAAATCGCTGACCCTGCGCGCGAAGGGCGGCGAGCTCCTCTGCGGGGAGGCCGAGCAGCGCGCCGAGCGCGTCGGGGGTCCGGACGAGATGCTCGAGTTGCCAGCGCAGATCGTTCCACTGTTCGATGGGTATGTCGCGCCACGCGCTGCGGGCCTTCGCGTGGCGTCCTGCTGCCTCGAACGGACTTCCTGTCCTCCGCGCCATCTGTGAGAATCGTACCTCGTTCGCAATGGATTGGGCGTCGGCGACCGTTGCTGCGGTCGTGCTCGACGCACCGCCCCGTGGCGATCGACCGTTGCCCACACCGACCGACCATAACGCCAACACCCTTGCGTCTCGACGAGGTGCGCCTCGCCACTCGCCGCGCCCTGGCCCCACACGACGAGCTGAACACGGACATGCGGATCTGCGTCCTTCGATCGAGCTACGACGGAACCGCGTCGCCCATGGCCTCGCTCGACCCGATGCCCGATCCGTCCCCGTGGCTGCACGGCCACGACGTGCGCATCCGTGACTTGAAAAAGTCCGAGGCGCAGCGAGCGATCCCCGAGCTCGTCTCCGAGGGCTTCGACGTGTTCTTGAATCTATGTGACGGGATGTCCTTCGAGGACATCGCCGGGCCCGAAGTGGTCGTGGCGCTCGAGTCCGCGTCGGTTCCGTTCACCGGGCCGAGTTCGTCGCTGTATTCGCTGACGAAAGAAGCGATGAAGCGCTGGGCTCAGTCGCACGGAGTGCGCACGCCGGCCTTCGCCATCGCGCGCAGCGAGGCCGAGGCGCGGCAGGCGGCAGAGACCCTGCGCTACCCCGCGATCGTCAAGCACATCGACGGGTGCGCGAGCATCGGTCTCACGCCAGCGTCGCGGGTGACCGACGCGCGAGCCCTCGTCGAGCAAGCGAACGTGATGATCGCCGCCGCGGGGGGGGCGCTCATCGAGGAGTTTATCGAAGGGGATGAATATACGGTTCTCGCGTCGGAAGACCCGAGCGCGCCCGAGGGACTGCGGGTGTACGAGCCGGTGCAGTGCGGCTTTCCTCCTGGGGAGACGTTCAAGCACTTCGAGTTGAAGTGGCTCGGCTACGAGGGATTCGAGTGGCGGCCGTGCGAAGACCCCGCGGCTCGCGCGAGCGTGATGGACGCGACGCGGACGGTGTTTTCGGGGCTGGGCGCGGAGAGCTACTCGCGCTGCGACTTCCGCGTCGACCACGAGGGCCGCGCGTGGTTTCTCGAGATCAACACGAGCTGCGGCGTGTTCTACCCGGCTGGCGCCGAAGGCAGCGCGGACGTCATCCTTCAGCGCGACCCTGGCGGGCATCGCGCGTTTCTCGATCGGATCCTGCGCGCGGCGATCGCGCCGACGGTCGCTCGTTCGTCGGGAGGTGCCGAGCGGGCGCGGGCGCGGTTCGCATCCCCGGTTTCTGGCGCGAAGAGCGGGCCATTGCGCAGAGCGTTCGTGCGGGGGTAGTCCCTTGTCCATGACGACGAGTCGGGCTGTGCCCGTGCTGTGCCTTGCGCTCTTCACTCTCGGCGGCTGCAAGAAGCCGGCGCCGACCACGCCGACGCTGACACCGACGCCGACGCCCGTGGTCGCGCCGAGCGTTGCGGTGGATGCGGGGATCGCTGACTCGGCTGCGACCGTTTCACCGTCGGTGGCGACTGGGCCCGCGGCGAGCCCGCCGATCGGGGCTCCGTTGGGCGAGGACCTCGTTCGACGCTTGGGGCTCACCGTACGCGCGTCGTCGACGACGGGCGGAGCAACCACCGCCGACAAGATGCTCGACAACAACCTGCAGACCGCGTGGAACTCGCGTACGGGAGACCTCGTTGGCGCGTGGTTCGAAGTCGACGTCCCCCCAGGCGTGACGGTCGCGTCCTTCGCGATGACCGCGGGATTCACCAGCCAGAGCGGCCGCAACGACCTCTTCGCGTCGAACCACCGCGTCGAGCGCGTGAGCGTGTCGCGCGACGGCGCAGCGCTGGGGGAGTTCGCGCTCGATCCCGAGAGCCGCGCGATGCAGGTGTTCGGTCTCTCGGGAGACGCTGGGACCTATCGCTTCACGATCACCGCCGAGCGCGCGGGCACGCGCCCGAGCTGGAGGGAGCTCTGCGTGAGCGAGTTCGTTTTGTACGGGTCCGCTCCCGAGGGGATGGCCGGGCCCGACGCGGCCGACACGGACGCGAGCGCGCCGAACACGGACGGTGGTGAGGACGGTGCTGCAGCGGCTGCGACCGTGTCCGACGCGTCCGCCGCGCAGGCGCCAGAGAACGAGCAGCCCGAACCGTTGACACCGTCCGCGCCCGCGGCGTTGACGGCCGAAGCCACGGTGCAGTCCGTCGAGCAGTTCTGCACGGCCATGCAGCGACGGCGGTTTCAGCGCGCGCGCTGCGCGCAGGCGGCGACCGAGCGGGGGCAGCCCGCGTGCTTCTGCGGCCAAATGCCCGGGCCGAACGCCCCTGAGCAGTTCACTGCGCGCAACCGACAGGCCTCGTTGCAGCGACCGGCGACGCCCTTTCTCGGCGCGTACTTCATGGCGCGCGCGGCCAACCCGACGGACGTCGTTCGGTGCGATCTGTTGGTGAGGACGCCGACGGGGCTGTTTCCGTTCGTCGAGGTCGCGGACTGTGCGCCGGGCGGCGGCGGGGGAAGCTATCCCTCGCTCGAAGTGCGTCGGATGCGGGCGACTGGCGGCGACGCGGGAGCTGCTTCGCTCGAGGTCGAGTGGCGCGAGACGCACGCGCGACCCACGGCGACGCGCAACTGGGCCTGCGCGGGCTCTTGGCTTGCCCGCTGTACGGTGGACGCCGCGGGCACGCCTTCGTGCACGAAGGAGCAGCAAGGCGACGAGACGTGCACCGAAGAGACCAGCGACGGAAGCCCGGTGACGAACGACCAAACCGAGTGAGCGACACGCGGGGACGCAGGGCCCCACCGAAGCGATGAGCGCGCGACACGCCCGTCGCTGCTCGCTGGCCGTTTCGAGCCGCCGGCACCACCCTCGCGATCGATCGCGCCATCTGTCGCTCGCTCCAGGTCGCGCCCGCGCTAGTAGCAGCACGTGCGTCGCGCCCTGACCGTGTTCGCGACGGCGGTCGCGATCTTCGCGCTTGCCCTCGCGGTGGAGTTGGCGCCGTCCACCCTCCGCGCCGTCGTGGCGCCGCTGGTTCGCCACGAGCTCACGCATCTGGTCCTTCACTCGCTGTTGTACGCCGCGCTCGGGTACGCGCTGATCGCCAGTCATTTCTCGGACGAAGCGATGCGCGCACCGCGCCTCGAGCGCATCCGACGGTGGCTATCGCTCTGGACGCTCTTCGCGATCGTCGCGGTCGGTCAGGAGCTCGCTCAGGTTTTCGCCCGCGGTCGAGCGTTTGGAATCGAAGAGCTGCTCGACCTCGGCGTGGACGCCGCGGCAGCGCTCGTAGGCTTCATCGTGTGGGCTCGCCGAGAGAACAACGAGAGCAGGGAGACCTTCGTCGGTCGCGCGCTCGGAGTGTGGGTGCACCCAGCGCTCGTGAGCCCGCTCGCGGCGTTTGCGCTCGTGTACTCGATGGACGCGGGGCCGTGCGCCGTGCGGCGCGCGCTCGGGTGGACCGTGGCTGCGTCCGTTCCGCTGGTGGCGATGGGAGCGGCGT
>LNEO01000042.1 GCA_001465015.1 Deltaproteobacteria bacterium Ga0077539
CACCCCTGTCAGCCCGGAGCTCTCGTCCCACGATCAGCGAGCGTTTTCCCCGCAGACGTAACGGTTGCGCTCGCCGCGACACAAAGGGAGCCGCACCCTTGTTCTTCCCGGACGAAACGCCACAGTCTCGTGGGGAGGGGCTCAGCGCGCGGTACGTCCTCGCGCTGACGGCGACGCCATTTCAGCTGAAAGTCCAGGAGATCCTCAATTTGCTTCGCATCATCGAAGCCCCGGAGGCGGACGTCGCGGCGTTGTCCGACGGGCTCGTTCGGTACGAGGCCACCCTGAAGAAGTTCTACTCGCGCCGTCACCTGCACCCCTCCGAGCCCGCTCGGACCCGAGTGGTCGAGACTCTGCGCGCGCTGCGCGTGGAGAACGCCAGCGGCGGCGACAATCCCTCGACGCCGGGGCTCGAGGCCCTGCTTCGTCGGTATCTCTTGCGCAACGTGAAGGACGTCGGGCAGCGAGACTATTCGCTCGTCGAACGGCAGGACGGGTCGGTCCGCGCGAGGCCGTTCCGTAAGCTCGACGACATCCAGCGGCTCGTGTCGAGCAGCCCGTTGATCCCGTTCGAAGTGACGGATCGCTGGATCTACCTCAACGTCCGCGACCTGGTCTCCGACGCGCTCGCCTCGGGGGTCGACGACTCGAGCAAGCGCACGTTCGTCTCTGGCGATCTTCGTCAGATGCTCTCGAGCTACGAGCAGCTCCGTGCCAGCTCGCTCGTCGAACGGACGGACCTCCCTCGCGCGAAGCAGGTTCGAGCCCTCCTGGGCGCCGCACGCGAGAGCGGGCACCCGCACCCGAAGGTCCGCGCGATCTGCGACGCTGTCGGTGCGATTCTGGACGACGAGATCATGCGAATTCGCGAGAGTCCGCAGCGGCTCGTGTCCAAGATCCTCGTGTTCAACACGATGCTCCAGACGGCGCGAACGCTGCGCGAGGCCCTGGAAGATGTGGTCTGGACGAAGCTCGATCCGTTCGTGAACGAGAGCCTTGCTGCCGCGGGTTTTTCAGGTCGGAAGCAGGTCGAGGAGTTCGTCCGCGACGTCGTCGCCGACGAGCGCGAGACGATCCGCGCCCGCCTCCGTTCGAAATTCGCGCCCGACCACCTGATGCTGCGCCCCGAGCACGTGAAGGGGACCGGGGTGGAGATCGAGTCGGGCGAGCGCGAGATCGTGGACGTGATGTTCGACCGGTTGATCAATCACATGATCCAGCCGCTGTTCGTGCTGCGGCTCGCGCGCTGGTGCGTCGCAACCGGGACACCGGCGGACATCGACGCGGTGCGAGACTTTCTGACGCTGCGAATCATGGAGCGTTTGGCCGCGAGCCTGGATCGGATCGTGGATCACTACCTCGACGACACGCCCCTCCAAGGCGAGGCCTGGTCCGAAGAGAACATCGAGCGGGCCCGGCGGGAGATCGGACGCCTCGCGCGCATCCTCGCCGCGCCGCAGTATGTCGGGCGATACGACGGCGACGTAGACACGGATGACCGCGAGATGCGCCGCGAGAATTTCAACCGCCCCTACGCCCCCGTGGTGCTGCTCGTCAGCGCCGTCGGAGAGGAGGGCATCGACCTGCAACAACACACTCGCTACGTCCTGCACTACGACGTCGAGTGGAACCCTGCGAAGATGGAGCAGCGCGAAGGTCGCGTCGACCGCGAGGGGCGGCGCACGAGCGACGACGGCGCGGTGCGGGTGAATTTCTTTCTGCTGAAGGACACGTACGAAGAGCGAATCTTTCACACGGTGATGCAGCGGGACGCGTGGTTTCAGATCATGATCGGGTCCAAGAGGGACGAGCTGGCGAAGGACATGCGCGTCGAGGGCGCCGAGTCCGACGGGGCGACCGAAGACGTGGTCACCGATGACCGAAGCCGACTCACCAGCGAAGAGCGCGCTGCGGTGATGCTGGATTTGCGGCCGTGAAGTAACCGAAGGTCTTAGGGCGAGCCTACCACCACGGGGACCGGCACTGACGAGTTATCGAAGGCGCCGTTTCCTCCTTGGCCCTCGACGTTGCGTCCCCAGCAAAACACATTGCCGCGCCTCCTCGCGCAAGCGAAGTTCCCTCCGACTGCAATCTGTTCTGCGTTCTGCAATCCGAGCACGACGCCGTCGGGGCCGCCATACACCCCAGTTCCGGAGCGAAAATCGAGATTGGCGAAACTGCCGGATCCCCAGCAAGTCAGCTGACCCGTGCTCAATCGTGCACATGCGTATGTCGAGGCCGACACCTCGACCGCATTCGAGATACCAGGAACGTCAGAGGGGCGAGTCAAGACTGCAGCGGCGCCCTGAAATGGGCTCGCCCCCCAGCATGCGACGGCGCCCGAGCGCCGACGAGCGCAGGTAAACATCTGCCCTGCAACGATCTCGGCTGCATCTACAAGCCCAAACACAGGGGTCGGCGCAGCTCGATCGATCGTAGTATCATCGCCGATCTGTCCGGATCGGTTGGATCCCCAGCATAGCACCTCCCCGGATGGGCGAAGAGCACAGACATGATCGCTTCCGACTGCAATCGACGAGGCATCGCTGATGCCTGCGACTGGAACAGGTGTTCGAACGCCGTTTCCCCAGCAAACGACCTGACCAGTCGCGCGTCGCGCGCAGACACGGCTGCCTCTCCTGGAAGACACCCCAACTTCGACAGCATCCGTGAGTCCCGTTACCGGCGCGCCTGCTGGTGCGGACGGAAACGTACTTCCGTTGCCCAACTGATTGGAGGTATTGTCGCCCCAACACACAACCGATCGGTCGGCACGAATCGCGCAAGTTGTGTCAGCGCCTGCGGAGATCGACGTCACCGTCGAGAGCGTCGGCACTTCGAGTCCTGCGACCGCGAGTCTCTCGACATTGCCGTTTGCACTGAGAGCACGGGACGTATTCGCGCCCCAGCACGTCACCTGTCCCGATGACAGCCGCGCGCAGGCGTGGGTGTTCCCTGCAGTGACCTGCGCAACGTTCGCCAATGAAGGGGTGGTCAATTGAAGGCGAGCGGGCAAAGACGGTCCGTTCGATCCGCTGAATCCACGTCCCGCGTAGGATCCCCAACACCAGAGCGAATTGTCTCGTCCTCGAGAACACGCGAACGCTTCTCCGGTGACCACATCGATTGAATTCGAAACCGACGAGACCTGCACCGGTGCCAGTCGGTTCACGCTGGTCCCATCACCGAGCTGTCGCCCTCCATTCGCACCCCAGCAGACGACATCTCCAGCAGGGCGAACGGCGCATGCAAACCCATCGAAACCATATTTCGAGGCCGAAATATCAGACACTGCCGAGAGGCCCATGACTGGAACAGGCATGATTCGAGGGGCCCCTGTCCCATCTCCAAGTTGACCGGCGGCATTCTGTCCCCAGCACGATATCCCACCAGCGGAGAAACGTGCGCAGAGCGAACTTCCACCTGCTGCCAACTGCTGAACACCGGAGACACCAACGACTGGAGTCGGGAGAGGATGGAGAGACATTGATCCATCCGCAAGAATGAACTGTGTGTTCCCCCAGCAGCTAACTTCTCCTGAGTCGCGAACAACACACATGACGTCGGAACCCGCGACCAGTTTCGACACGCCCGCGATCATTGGGATGGGTGAGATCGGACTGTCTCTGCCCCAGCACAAGATCTCACCCGACGATCGTCGCGCACATGTGTTCCCGTTGCCTGCGGCAACATCAATCGCGTCCGTTATTCCAGTAACGGGAGCGGGCGAAGTCGCGTCCACTCGCGTCCCGATTCCAAGTTCTCCGGAACTGTTTCTTCCCCAACACCATACCGTTCCAGATCGCCGTCGAACACACGAATGCGCGTACCCCGTAGTGACTTGAACTCCATCATCGATACCGGATACCTCAACAGGAACGGCAGAAGTGACTCGATCTCCTGCTCCAAGATAGCGCGCATCGCCGAAGCACCATACTCGTCCATTGTTACGAAGCGCGCAAGCAACGGCCCCGCCAGCACTCAGTTCCAAGATATCTGATGCCCCGGAACAACTCCCCGCAACGCATGCGCCGTTGCACTCCGTCGATCCAGCCGGACACGCGCAGACGCCAGACTGACACGTCTGGACGCTGATCGGGCACTCAGTGTCATCCGTGATACCATCGCAGTCCTCGTCCACTCCGTTGCATGGTACTTCACGCCGCTGGGCGTATAGGTCGCATCCCTGCCAGAGACCAGCCACCGAACAGGATTGTGTCGCAAGGGCACAAAGGCCGATCGCGCCAGGGCAGGTTCTGCGCTCACCCGGCGTGCAGCGAGCCCCTCCGTCGCTCGATGCGTCTCGAGATGCATCAGTCCGAGCATCAGAGTCAGCGCCCGCATCAACGCCGGTACCCGAATCAGTCGCACCGTCGGCTTCTGTTCGGTCGTTCGGGAACGACGCTACGTCTGCTCGCGATGCGTCGCCAGCAGACTGGGCGTCTGCTCGTAGTTCCGATCCAGCTGGATTTGCGGGGATTGCCGGAAGTGATGCAGCGGGCCGCTCTTCTGCAATGCACTGTCCGGTCAGTTCGGAACAGGTAGTCCCCCCCACACACGGTACGTTGCGACATCTTGTGGCCAGAAACAAGTCGACACGCAGATTGCGCTCCGAGATGAATCCAGTCACGGTGCTTCGTTGGACCAGTGTCCGATTGTCTCGGTCGAGCGCAATTGCGACGATTCGCACCCGACGACGGGCATCTCCGTCGCGCGGAACCACCGCGAGACTGATAGGCAGTCGCGGCATGGATCCTGCGCCTGGAGAAAACTGTCGATCTTCTGAGAGTCTGAACGTTCCACTAGAGTCTGCGCTCTCCACCACGAGTTGAATCGTCTGAAGTTCCGAAGCAGAAATATCGCTATCGACTACGACCGTGAGCTGAGTTGCGGGCACACGGCAGCCACCCAGCCCCACAAGGCACGAAGCGAGGAGGTGACGAGCGAGGAGAAATCGAGTCAGCTTCATCAACTACTCCCATCCTCGGGAATCTCGAAAACCCTGAATAATCACGTTCGTGTTCCCCGTGTACGGCGCATCCGAAACCCGCACGACGGCAAGCGGGATCGCGACGCCTGCACCAACGACCACCAGCCCGGTGACGATCCAGAATGCGGGGTGCGTCCAGACCGCCGTCTGCTGCCGCGCAGCGACCAACTGCACGGAGAGTCTCTGTCCGGGTTGCAGCGACACCCCGCGGGTCACTGCCACGTATCCCGGCGCTCGAATCTCCAGCGAATGCCGACCCGGCGAGGGTGAGAGCGGTCGCTCGGACGCCACCTGGTGACCATCGAGGTACAGCACTGCGTTTGCGGGGTGAACGGATACAGACAGAACTGTCGGGGCAGATTCGAGCCTGACCTCACGCCGAAGCGACTCCCCTGACAGCAAACTGATGACGAACGCTGACGTGAGCGCTCCGTCGGCCTGGACTCGCAGGCGATGTTCGCCAGGGTTGAGCGACAGCGTACGCTCCGCGCCCTGGCCAACCTGAACCACCCCGTCGACTTCCACAGTCGCGGTCGGAGGATCGAGCAGGAGCACGAGGCGGGTTCGGGCGCTTCGTGCGTCGTCGAGCAGCCGCGTCGCCTCGATACGCTCCTGCGCATTCTGCGTCGGATCGCTGATTTGTAAGTAGCGCTCGAGGTGAACGATCGCTTCCTGTCCGCGCCCGAGTCGGACGAGGCAGCTTCCGAGGTTGAACAAGGTGCTAGGCCGCTCCACGATCGACAGCGACTGCTGCAGAAAGCCAATCGCCTCGCCCCAGCGTTCGGCGCGCATCATGGCGAGCCCGTCCTGAAACAGCGACCGCGCACGAGCGAGATCGGGGGCAGACGTCTGCGATTGCGCCAGAGCTGCAGTATCGCAGGCGATCCCGGCCAGGACCATGATGAGAGCGAGGGATCCCGCGAGTTGAGAATGCGCTCGGAGTTTCAGGAGCGACGGAGTCTGCATGGCATCCCTTCCGCGGAAAACGCGACGGCTAGAATTCTTCGACGGCACGAATGCGGGCAATTCCCGCGGCGGTCGCGGGCGGTCCGCCGGCGCCAGGGGGCGATGGCGTCGGTCGCTGCGCCGCTGTGCCTGACGTGGCCGAAGGTGCCGTGATTGGGCCCGTGTGGGTCATCCGCGCCGCCGCTGGCCGCAATCGAGTGCCAGTCTCTGCGGACGGCACGATTGCGCGTGAGGCGGTGTTTGCCAACGTGATCCTCCCTGCGTCGGGCGCATTCGTCGGATTGATGGGCGCAGTCGCCTCCAGGTGCCGGGGACGAGGACTTGGCGCCTCGATCTCGACCGTTCGTGTCGAACGCGCTGCGCTCTCGGAGGTCTGTGGCGAAGAATGGCGAATCTGCGAGGATACGCCCAGGACGGTGCCTGCAAGGATGAGCGAGACTGCCCCGACTCCGACAAGAACTCTGGAGCGGCGAGGGTTCGATCGGCGGATCGTTGGTGACAGCGTCTCGGTCGCGCCTACCATCGGCATTGCCGCGGAAACTGCCTGTCCTACCCTCGGCGTGAATGGCTGGGGCGCCGTCGTCGGCACCACCTGCACCGGCGTTGTTGGCTCCTCGGTGAACTCATCGGTATCGAAGGCAGGCGCGTTGATCTTGTGCACCGCCGAAATTGTGTCCGAGATGCTGATCGCGGCGGTCTCGACGGCGTTGTCCCGTCGCAGCCGTGGCAGTGCAATTCCGGCGGATTCATACGCCTCGGCCAGCGCATCCGCGAACTCAACGATCGATGTAAATCGCCTCCCAGCGTTCGGGTGAAGAGCCCGATCGATCGTAGCGGCGAGTTGCGGCGGGAGCGAGGGCGCGACCGTTCGCAGAGGAATCGCCGCGGTCGTTGCAATCGCGATCAGCAGTTCATTGGCTGTGTTTCCGCGAAACGGAAGGAAACCCGAGAGACACTCGTACCAGACAACCCCCATCGACCAGATGTCAGCGGGTGGTCCCACTCTCGAGGCGTCCCTGACCTGTTCAGGGGACATGTACGCCGGGGTGCCCATCGTCATGCCGCTCTGCGTCGCCAGTCCTACTCGCCCTTCAGCCTCGCGGACCTTCGCGATACCAAAGTCCAGTAGCTTGGGGCGAGTCTCATCGGTCTCTTCGTTGTACGAGAGGAAGATGTTGTCAGGCTTGATGTCGCGGTGAACGATCCCTTTGCCGTGAGCGATGCGAAGCACGTCCATGACGGGCAGCAGCACGGCGGCGGTCTCCTCCTTGGACAACGTTCGGCACCGCTCGAGTCGAGCGTTGAGTGACTCGCCGCGCAAGAACTCCAACACGAGGTAGATCGAGCCATCGCTCTCCGTGTCGGCCCCCATGTCCAGAACTTCGACGGCGTTCGGGTGCGAGATCATCGCCGCCGCCCGAGCCTCCCGGAGAAAACGCTCGGTGATGCCCTCTGTCGTCGCGAGCTCAGACGCGAGGACCTTGATCGCCACCTGGCGATGCGTCCACGCATGCACCCCGGCAAACACGACGCCCATGCCGCCTTTGCCTAGCAGCCGAGTAATTCGGTACTTGCCTGCGATGGTTCGGCCGATCCGCTCTTCAGGCGTCAACAGCGGCATGATTCCACCCGGTTCGCCAAGAACGACACGAAGTGAGTTCACCAAATACCCGCCCATCGGTCAATGACACGCAAATATCGGCAATCGCCAAGTGCCTGCCAGCCTGGGTAGGTACGCAGGCGACCTGTGCGACAGGAGCGAGAATGCCTCGATCCCCGCGGCGCGGGCGAGGACGTTCTCAATACGGATACTCGTCCGCGAGAACTCTCGCTCGCTCCGCCACGCTCGCTCGCTCGACCAGCCAGCGCGTACCCTGGGGACTCTGTGCGACGATCGCCTCCCACGCCAGCGTTGCCGCGCTCGCGTCGCGTGCTTCGATCGCCCGATCCAACTCGGTGAGCGCTACCTCGATCGACTCGGGCGCGACTCTATGCAGTGCCTCGCGCACCTCGCTTGCACGCGCGGCCTCGCCACGGCCAGACCACGCTCGTGCCTGCCACCGCGCCATCGAGCGCCCCACGTACGACTGTGCGTCCGCGCTCGTCGGTGCGCGCTCCGCGACCCGAAGCGCCTCGTCGAACCGGCCCAGCCGCACGAGCCCTGCGCACTCTGCCAGATCAAAGTACGAGAGGCTCGTCGCGCTCGCTTCGAACCACGGACGCAACGCTGCCGCTCGCTCGAATGCTCGCTCGTCGCCGAGCACGCTCGCGACTCGGAGCCACTCGCACACCACCATCGACGCCGCCGAGCGCTCGTCGCGTCGCTCCCACCGTCGAGCGGCGATCTCTGCTTGTTCTGCAGCGCGGGGATAGTCGCGGAGAATCGCGAACGCCCGCGCAATCGCGCCACGAGCGCGAATCGCACCTGGCTCTGCGGGGCACTGATCCGCGAGCGCGAGCGCACGCAGAGCGTACGTTTCGCACTGTTCGTCGCCGGCGTCTGCCGCCGCCTGCACGACCTGCGCGACATGCGCGAGGCCCCACCGATCCACGTGCTCGTCGTTCCACGGAATCGTCGCAGCGGGCGCACCAGCATGTCGCTGTGAGATCGCCAGCGCAAACGCAGCCCGGGGCGACTCCGGCGCCCGCTCGACGAGCCACCGGGCCGCGCGCACGACGCTCGACCAGTCGGGCCTTGGCGGCCCCTGGTGCGCGTGCTCGTAGTGCTCCGCGATCCCGCGTTCGCGATTGGTTGGATCCGCCCACTCCGCGGGCGGCTCGTTGGCCACTTCGTGAAACACCGCGTCGATGGCCGAACGAACATGGTCGTAACCAAGGGCGTGCAAGAGCAAGCCGTGCTTCGCGATGTGGTCCTCGGCCTCAGCCAATTGCTCGCGCGCCACGAGCACCCGACGGACCCGAAGCGCTGCGGCTGCGATCGCCCGAAGTTTGCTCTCCAGGCCCTCCACGCGACCGAGCGCTCCATCCGAACGAATCGTCGCGCTCGCGCACAGGTCCGCTGGCACCGAATGCCCCATGATGCGAGAGCTCTCCGCGAGGACGAACGCCAGGCCGAAGGACGCTCCCTCGAGCGTTCGAGGCGCGGCGCTCGGGCACCAGAGCAGCGAAGCGCGCGGCGATTCGCGGCGCGCGCATCCCGGATACGCGAGCGTCGGAGACCACCGACGCGCGAGCGAGTGCGCGAGCTCCATCGCCTCGAGCGCCTCTCGTCCGAAGCTCAGCGCAGCGTCGTCCCTCAGGGCCAGCAACACGCCTTCGTCACGCTCCACGGCGACGAGCAACACCTCGCCTCGCGCGGGATCAGCAAGAGCAGACGTCTCGACGCTCGCGCCCGGGTTCGAGCCGACCGGCATCGCCCATGGCTCTCGCAGCAACGGCCCGACCATCGCCTGAAGATTGCGGGGCAACTTCTCTCCACGAAGGACTCGATCGACGAGCGCTCGTGGAGTGATCATCGCTCCTCGGTCCACCAGGTTCCCGGGTCTTCGCTCGCCGAACACTGGAGCTGTTCGCTCCATTCGGGCGCGAGCGCGTCCCATGTGGACGCAAGAGAGCGCGCCTGCTCGTCCAGCTGTGCGAGATCGTCGCGCAACTGCGCGACACCGTCCGTGTTGCGCAACAGGATGCTGACGGACTCGAGGTCGTCTCGACGCTCGAGCCATTGCGTCGCGATGCGGGCGCCTCCAGCCGAGTCCTCGGCGCAGTGCTCCATCAGGATGTCGAGCCCGTCGCGAAGCGCGTCGCACTCCTGCTGCGCCGCGACCACGAGAGCGCTACGCGTCTCGGTTGGAAGCGCGCTGAGCCAGGCACCTGCGCGCGCGTCCGGCGTGTCGCCAGCCAGCACCCGATCGACCGCAGCTGCGCCGAACGCAGCCAGCGTCGAAGCCGCCGGACACAGCCGCGCAACGGACGCGATCGCCACCGCTCGAGAATACAGAGAGCCCTGCGAACGAATAGAGAACTTGTCGACGAGCCAGGGCGGCGCCACGCGCTCGCCCAGCAACCACGGCATGGCGCACACCTCGGGAAGTACTGGAGCAGCGGGCACCGACAGCGGCAGCGCGGGGACGCCGAGCGAGACGGCGCGCACCTCGTCGAGCCCGATCGCGAGCAGCAGTCGCACGGACGGTCCTTCGAGCAACACGCGCTGCGGATCGGTGCGCGCGTCGATCGCGAGCCGCCCGTCCGGCAACGCGCGGACGCCATTGGTCGCACGCGTGGAGAAGCCTTCCGGGTCGAGCGCGAAGACCCCGTCAACCGTGCTCGAACGTACCAGCGCGGCTTCTGCGGCGCCCCGGTCGAACAGCCACTGAGACACCACCGGGAGCGGCGCGCCGACGAGCGCGCGCTCGTCGAGCTGCTCGCCCCTGGCGAATCCCATCGCAACGTGACTGCGCTCAACCACCTCTCGCGCGGAGTCCGCCGAGTCGTCGTCGAGGTTCACAGTCAACCAGAGGTCGTTGTTGTCGGTCATCGCGGTACTGCTCGTGAAAGGACGTCGGGCTGTCACAGCGGGCAACGATGCAAGAGGCGTCTTGCTGACACGGAGACGACGGATTCAGCGCGAGGACGACCGGGCCCGGAGCCGAAAGCCCCGAATCGCGACGAGTAGAACATCGGCAGATTCGCTGTCGAGCGAGCCCGAATCCCGACGAGCCTGGACCTCGCGTTCCATGAGTTGTCGCCAGCGCGAGTGTTGCTGCTGGATTCGAAGGTGTGCGCGTCTGGCGTCCGCCGGCGATAGATCGCGGGGCACGAACGCGCTGATCCCCCCGACTGAGCCCGTCAAAATGGCGAAAATCTGCGCTCGCGCCGAGGCGAGCGCGGGCTGCTGGCGAACCACCACGAGATCGATCTCACCAATACGTTGTTGGACTCGATCGTCTGCAACGTCGAGCGTGC
Organism: Deltaproteobacteria bacterium Ga0077539; assembly: GCA_001465015.1. Classification (GTDB taxonomy): domain Bacteria; phylum Myxococcota_A; class Polyangia; order Polyangiales. The sequence goes on from LNEO01000042.1 coordinate 10,880, forward strand.
GCTGCTCGGGAGCCGGCGTGGTGTCTTCGTTGGGCGCCTCGGCGCTGACCGGTCGAATGCGATTACGCCTGACGAAGTCTGTGAGCGTGTTCTTGAGGACGGTCTGCAGGTAGGCCTCGGCGCCGCTCTCGGAGCGGTTCTTCAGGCGCACGGAGCCGCGCTCGAGCGCGCTGAGGACCTTGAGCACGGCCTCGGACACGAGGTCGCCGCGCACGTCGTCGGTGATCCCGCGCAGACGACTGGCGCGACGAGTGAAAAACGCCAGCAAGGCGCCCACCGTCTCCTTCGAGCGCGTGCCCGTCAGCAGCGCGAGCAGGTTCTCGCTCATCGTGCCCCCCTCGAGAGCGATCGGGCCCACGCCAGGTCTCGATCGTGAACGTCATTGCACCAGGCAGGCGCCCTCAGAAGTCGGATGGCAGGGTCCTTCACACCAGCGAGCGCTCGCAGCAGAGCGGTCCTCCACGGGTCCGAAGGCGCGATCGTGGAGATCGGCTGCGCCTCGTCTGGCTGAGCAGGAACGAGCGTGATGGGCATCCCGAGGGTGCGGTCGGCGTACTGGCGGAGAGATTCCCAGGTGTACCGGTTGTTCGAGAGCCGAGGCACGATCGAGTTCGCGACGTAGTCTGCGAGGACAAGCGTTCCGGTTGCGTCGTACCGGTAGTCAACAATCGGGTCGCAGGCGAAATCGACGTCGGCCGCGGCGGTTGCGGACGTGTCGGTCATCGCCTCGTGAATCGCTCTCTGCGCGGCTGCGACGCACTCCATGACCGCAGATGGGGTGAGATAGACGCTGTCGTCAGGCGCTCGCTGCACCCGACGTCCCGCGATCTGCAGGCGCACCGCGTCGTGGGGCTGGCGGGTCGAACCGAGCAGCAGCAGCACCCGCTCCATGAGCGCTGCAAGCGTGAGCAAGTATCGATCGCCCGAAGCGTCGCGGGGTGCGACCGCAGCGATCACCGCCGCTCCGCCGGCGCCCGAGACACGAAACAGCGCCCGGGACAGGTCACGGATGGTGTGAAGAATTTCAGCCGCGCGCCTCTCCAACGCTTCAAACGTGTGGGGCGCCGCGTGCTGCGCCCAGGCTTGTGCCTTGGTTAGCACGGTGCGACTGACGCGGCCCTCTTCGCGAAGGACCTGTCGCAGAGCGATGGCGTCCGCGTCGGTCGACACCGAGAGCCGTGCCTGGATTTGCACGAGCTGATCTCTCACTGGCGATCGCGCGCGAAGTTCCTCGGGCAGGCCCAGCCAGCTCGTGTACAGAGAGAGCGGGAGCCGCAGATCGGTGGCGTGCAGCGGCCAACGAATCTCTGGCGCGAGAGTGGAGAGCGTCTCACGGATGCCTGCGTTGATGCGATCGGGAGCCGGGTGTCGCACGAGCACGCCGACCACGGCGGCTGAGTCGTCCCCCTCGAACGAGCCCGATTCGTCGATGCTCAACAGCCACCGATTGGGGTGCGCTTGCTCCACTGTGAGGCGGAGTATCGCTGACGAGGGCGAGGCAAGACCAGGGGCGTGTTGGGCAGAACCAGGAGAGCAACAATCGTGGCTTGGGGCCGGACCGCATTGCGGGACAGGCCTGGTGCCGTGCTCGAGACGTTCATCGGGCACAGTTGTTGGCACTGTGAACGCGCGCGGTCACACCGTGGCGCCGGTTCGCAGCGCTGCTTGCAGGCTGGCGCTGTGTGACGAGATGCGTCCCTCGAACGCAGGCCTCACTCCGGCGCGCCTGTGGTGCTCACCGGTGAACGAGCGCGTTGTTCACGCGGACGCTCAGTTCGTCGATCGTGCCATCGTTCACGAGCGTCGCGTTGAACGATGCGCCCTGGTCGAGCCGTCTCGGTTGCGTGGTCTCCGCCCGGAGGAGCAAGCAGCCCAGGACGCTCCACGCGCCACACGTCACCGCCGAGAGAGCGGACGGCATCGAGTTCACACTGCAGCCGGATGGCCGGCGCGACGAAGCGAGTGCGTGGCTCGTGCGCGGCGCCACCGATCTCGATCGGCCCGAGTATCGCGAAGGCGATGTCTGAGCAGTCGTAGAGACGAAGTTTGGTCGAGCCCGCAGCCTGCCGGATGGCGTGCGTCCCCCATTGGTGGAGCGACGGTCGGAGCGCCATCCGAGGATGACGGACGTGATCGGGGCGCGGGCCACCCTGCTTCGGAGCCAGTTGCACGAGCGGACGCCACGGGCCGACCCTGCGGCGGCGAAGAGCTGAGCGCCAATCCCGGCCGCCGCAAGCTCGACGCTCATGCATGGGGAACGAGCATCGCGGACTGCTCAATCAGCGAGGTCGATCGCGCAACGGAAGCCAATGCGCTCGAATGGAGGCGTGGTTGTGGATCGGGCGTTCCACGAGTGCCACGCAGCGGGAGCGCGAGTGTCAAGCAAACCGCCGAGCCGCCATAGGTGCCACGTTTGCGGCGTGACGTACGAGCCCCCATTCACCCGGCTCCAGAGCGCAGGAGGGACCGGATCCCCGACCCACTCCCCTTGCCTCTTCTCCGAATCGGCGGGGACGTCGTCAACAATGCGCGCAACCGTCGCGGCTTCCCGAGGCGACGCACGTCGCAGCGACTCCCAGTCCACGACTGACGACACCCGCCCCTCTTGAAAGCCGTTTGCCGCGGGATGCCTCCAAGCGCAGAACCGCCCAGCCTCGTCGCGCGAGACGCACCGAACGGGACTCTCTGTCGGTGACTCTCGGCACGTGACGTTCTGCGCGATCCTGGACTCGAGCGACGCGCAGCGTCCTGCTGCGACACAGTCGTCGTACTCGCGGCGGGTCACGAGCGCGCGAGCGAGACACGCGCGGTGAGCGCGGATCTCGCCGTCGGTGAAGTAGCTCCAGGGCGATCCTGAGCGCCATCCAGGCTTGTTCACGCGTAGCAAGTCGGCGGCGATGAGCAGCATGTCGGCTGGGCAGTTCGGTCTCGATCGGGCGTCGGCGAGCGCCATCGGCGCCGGGATGCTGTGCATCAAGCCGGCGTCCGGTGGCGGCGAAGCGTCGCGCGTCCCCGCGACAATTCGCGCCTGAGGAATCGACGGCAGCCGTGCGTCAGACCGCGCCGTCCGTGTGTGACGCTGGAGCAACAACAACCCCACGACCGCCACCACGATCCCGAGGGCAAATGCGATCAAGGAGATCGCAGCGATCCGCGACACGGCCGTGGGTGGAGGCGTCGGCGATGTGCGATGACCATGCTCGATCGCCACGAGATCGGCCTCGATGCTGGCCGTCGATCGCTCGAGGTAGCCATGCAGCCATCGCACGAGCACCACAAACGGCGTCTTCGCGACGGTTACGCCGGCGCTGCTCGTGCGCCCCGAAGGATTGCTGGCGCGTGCCGAACTCGAGCCGTGCTGAAATGATTCCGCGTGCACGCCACGATTGGCGTTCTTTTGCAAGAGTTCCGCGAGGCTCTGGTAGTTTGCGTCGCTGAGCATTTCGACGCGGGCGATCTTGTTGGTCTCGATGCGCAGCGTTTCCAGCATCAGCAGCGCGCCGCTGCCTTCGGTCGCCGCGATTCCGCTGGCCTCGAGTACGGCTGCAAAGATGCACTCGAGCCCACGCCGAATATGCCACAAGAATTCATCATCACGATCAGCGTCGTCGACACAGGTAGCAGCGCGCCGCACGTACTTGTGCAGTTGATCGACGTAGAACTGCACGCACCGTTCACGATCTGCCTCGGGCACACTCGATGGAGCCGGGAGCTTTCCGTTACCTGCGCTGCCACCGCTCGCCGGGTCAGTAGGCTTCTCGTGCTTGCGTGACGGCATCGATCAACGCCTTCGATGATACACTCGCGACCTTCCCGCGACGTGACGATCGCGCTTGCCGACCGAACGTCATTCATCGGGCGAACTGCCGGTGCACGCCTGTCGATCGACGTTGGCAGCGCGGACAAGCGCTCCATCGGTTGGCTGTGCGCAGCGTCACGCCCGATGGCGACGTGGCTCCTGCATGTTACCCCGCAGCATGTTGCGCGGGACGAGCAGGAGTCGAGCGGGTTGGGGCGCTGACAGCAGCGCAACACCGCGACCACACAAGGACGATCGATCCGTGTCAGCAGCGGGACCCAGCGCTCGTCGATACCGTCGATGATCAACGGCGAAGCAACACCCCGCGACCGTCGACGTGCGGCCGCGGTGATCGGAAGCGCGCGGGCGAGCGACGAACAACGACGGCTCGCCACGCAGCTGGGACTAGCGCTGATCGACAGCGGCTTTCGAGTGATGACCGGCGGTCTGTCGGGCGTCATGGACGCGGCCCTCCGCGGAGCGCGCCAATCCGCACGCTATCGAGAGGGAGACACCATCGCGGTCTTGCCAACATACGATGCAGGCACGGCTTCCGCCGCAGCAGACATCACGCTGTGCACCGGCATGAATCACGCACGCAACGTGATGCTCGTCGCGTCCGCGTCCGTGGTGCTCGCGATTGGAGGCCGGGCAGGCACGCTGAGCGAGCTCGCGATCGCGTGGGAGCTCGGCCGTCCAATCATTGCTGTTGGTCCATCTGAGGGATGGGCTGACTCGCTTGCGGGAAGCGCCGTGGATGACCGATTCGCGACGATCATCCACGGACCGCTCGCGCCGGGCGCCGCCGTGGCTCTCGCGGCGACCCTCGCCGTCAGCACCGCCAACGCTCGCTCGTTCGAGTAAGCGACCATGGCGCCGCTCGTCATCCTCTGCTTTCACCGGGTCGTCGATGATGACGATCCGCACGCGTGGCCCTACCTCCAGCGAGGTACCGCGATTCGACGCTCGACGTTCGAGGCGCAGATTCGTGAACTCCGCAGACTCGGGTCGTTTGTCGATCCGCTGAACCCGCTGCGGCAGGGCTTCGAGCACGACAACGGGTCATCGAGCGCTCGCTTCTGGCTCACGTTCGATGACGGCTATCGGGACACGATCCGGATCGGGCTGCCGATCTTGCGACGGTTCGATGCCCGCGCATCGGTGTTCGTCACAACGGAGGTCGCGCTCGGGCGCGCGGCGCTCCCGGCCGATCAATGGTACTCGGTGTTGCTCTCTGCGCGTCGACGCAGCGGGACCGCTCGCGCCGCGGACTGGACCATGGACGCGGACCTCGACGACAGCGTAGGCCGACAGCGGCTGGTGATGGGAGCCGAGCGCCGGGCGTTTCTCGAAGCTGCGCCCTCGACCAGAGACGCGATCCTCGAAGCCCTCGAGTCAGCGTTGGACGGCGATCGCGCCGTTCGAGAGGAGCTGTACATGAACCGCGCGGACCTCGAAGACCTCGAGCGAGAAGGTTGGTCGGTGGGGGGCCACGGCGCTACGCACGCGATCTTGTCGACGCTCAACGAGCAGGAGCTCAAGCGGGAGCTCGATCACATGTTGAGCGGCCTCGACGAGCTGCGGATCGGCGCGCGTTCGTGGCTCGCATGGCCGGACGGACAACACACTGAAGCGGCCCGCGGGTGGGCGCGCGCGCGCGGGTTCCGTGGAGCGCTGGCGCTCGGAGACGAGCCCGTCGCGCTGACGAGCGACCTGATGGCGTTGCCTCGGTTCATCGTCACTGACGATCCGCGGTGGGCGTCTTCGCTCGGGCAGCGCGCGATTCGAAAAGGAGTTTCTCCATGACATGGAGCGAATCTCGGTGGGCGTCGACCGTCTCGGAATGGATGTCGCAGACCCCCACGCGCGCTGCTCCCATGCGATGTCGAGAGCAAGTCGCGTCCTCGCTTGTCGGCCACCTCGAGTCGCTCGGATTCGACGTTGCGCTCTCGCGTGTCGAGGGGCTTGCGCCGACGATCCTCGCGACGCGCGGCCTCTCGCTGGGGCGCCCCACGCTGGGAATCTACAACCACTACGACGTCGAGCCTCCCTCTGGTGACTGGCGCACGGACCCGTCGGAGCTAGTGCTCGACCGCGAGCGCTACTTCGGTGCGGGCGTCGCAGACAACCTCGGCGCGCTCGCGTTGCGCGTGCTCGCTGCGCGGTGCGTCCGCGACTGGCCTGCGGTGCTGTGGGTCATCGAAGGAGGTGAAGAAGAAGGGTCGCCCGCGCTGGACGCAGTGGTCTCGGTTGTTCGAGACGCGCAGCCTTCGGTGTGGGTCGATGAGACCGGGTTCTTCGTTGGCGTGCACGCGCAGCGGATGCTCTGCATCGAGCGCGATCATCCCATCGAGTGCGCCGTTCGCGTCGTCGAAGCCGTCGCGAACGGCGCGGGACTCGGAGTCCTGCGAGAGCGCCGCGTGATGAACCGCGTTTCGCCCGCCGGAGCCGCGCGTGTCGAGGCCTTGATGGGCTGCGCCAGCTACCTGGCCCTCGGCCCCAACGACGAGCTCGCGAACATTCACAGCCCCAACGAGTCGCTGCCCCGCTGGACGCTCGCGCCGAGCGCAGCGCAGTGGGTGACGCTTCTGCAAACGATCGAGGAGGGATGAACAACATGAATGTGATCGCTTTTCATGTGCAGCACGACGCGTCGGTCGCAGTCGCGATTGACGGTCGGCTCGCGGTCGTACTCGAGCTCGAGCGACTGTTCGGCGAGCGGTACTTCGAGAGCTCGTCGGATCTGGCTCAGTTCGAGGCGCAGTGGCGACAAGTCATCGAGGTCGTGTGCGACTTCGTGGGCGTGCGCCGATTCGACGTCGGCGTCACGAGCTGGGTTTCGCCGTCTCAGCGGAGGATCCTCGAGGGGCTGGTGCAGGCGACCGAGTGGCGAAAGGTCTCGCATCATCGAGCGCACGCGCTGCATGGTCACTGCGACTCACCCTTCGAGCGCTCTCTCGTGCTCTCCTACGACGGCGGCGGCAACGACGGGACGTTTCGGGTTTTCTCCGCCGACTCCAGGGAGCTTCGACCGCTCGAGAAGGTCCGACTGAACCTCGGGACGCCGTACCGACTACTCGCCACAACGATGCCCGAGATCACCGGGCGGCGACCGCAGCCGCGTGCGGGCAGCCTCGCTCTCTCCGGGAAGATCATGGCCTACGCCGCGCTTGGTCGAGTTCGCGAGTCGTGGCTCGAGGCACTGCGAGACTACTTCGAGAACTACCACGAGCCGCTGCAGGCGCTCGACGCGCTCTCCGACGCCATCGGCCTCGATCTCGAGGTGGACTCTCTCGGCGAACAAGAGGCTCGGGACCTCGCCGCGAGCTCGCAGGAGGCGTTCATGCGCTGCCTCGATGCTATCGCTGATCGCTTCGCGAGCGTCGAGCACGACGGCCTGGTGCTGACCGGCGGATGCGCGCTCAACGTCGTCGCCAATCAGCGGCTGCGAGAGCGATGGCGACGACCCGTGCACGTGCCTCCCGCCCCCAACGACGCGGGCATCGCGGTCGGGGCGCTCTGGGACGTCACACGGCCGACCGCCAAGCCGAGCGCGTTCGCTGGGCTTCCGCTTGTGCAAGACGTCGCCGAGCCAGCGCTGGTCGCGCGCGGCGCGCGGCGCTGCTCGGTGCGCTCGCTCGCGTCGGTGTTGGCGACCGGAGCGTTCGTGGGTGTAGCGACAGATCGAGCCGAGCACGGCCCTCGCGCGCTCGGTCACCGATCGATCCTGGCCCTCGCGGGCGGAGCGGAGATTCGCCAGCGAATCAACCAGCAGATCAAGTCTCGCGAGTGGTACCGCCCCGTCGCACCCGTCGTTCGATCGAAGGACGCGGCGAGGTACTTCGAGGGATCCGTCGAAGCGCCATACATGTCCTTCGCACCGCGACTGCGCGACGAGATCGCGCGACGCTTCTCATCGATCGCGCACGTCGACGGAACCGCACGGGTGCAGACTGTGAGCGAAGGCTCATTGCTGCACGAGCTACTCGACTGCGTCGCCGCACTCGGACGAGAGCCGCTGCTGGTCAACACCTCATTCAACATTCGGGCGCGACCGTTGATTCACCGTGCGAGCGAAGCGATCGAAGCGCTCGATCAGACCGCGCTGGACTTCGCATGGGTGAACGGGTGGTTGATCCCCAAGTCCCGAGAGAACGCAGCGGCGCTGGAGGCGATGGAGCTGCGATGAGACAGCCGCTCCGACTGCTCTGCGACAGCAACCCGATGGCGTATGGCTCGACGTCCGCCATGCTCGCTGTGCTCGACCACATCGATGGGCACCACACCGCGATGACAGGGGCGATCACCGGAGAACTGCTGACGCACGATCGCGCAGTGCACGCAGCGATCCCCGTGGACAACAAGGACATCGCGCAGGTCGCGAGCGTTCTCGAGCGGCACTCGTTCGACGCCGTGCTCGTGGTGTCGAACCGCAACAACCTGGAGCTGTATCGATCCAGAGGGATCCCGGTGTTCTTTCTCGACATCTTGTTCTGGTACGGAGACGAGAAGACTCACTCGGTCTGGGACACTGCAGCCGCAGCGTTCGTGCAGGATTTTCCAGGAGTGCGCCAGAGGATCGAGGCGATGGCGATGGCCCGTCCCCCGACCATCGTCGGCGCGGTCATTCGTCGTTGCACGCCGGGTCCTCCGAGTGGACGGACGCTCGTGAACCTCGGCGGTGTTCGCTCACAGTTCATCGACAGCCTGCAGAGCCGATCCTTTCTTTCGTTGATCCGCTCGACGCTCGATGGCGTCGAGCACGCGTTGCCCAGCGGTGAGGTCGACGTTGCGTGCGGAACAGAGGCAGCGACCTGGCTGAGCGTTCAACTGCCCCAGCGCTTCCGTCCCCGCACGATCGGCGCCGCCGAGATGGCGCAAGCGATGTCTGCCGCGTCGCTCGTCCTGACCACGCCCGGGCTCAACGCGGTGCTCGAGGCGCTCGTTGCGCGACGTCCTCTAGTGTTTCTGCCTCCGCAGAACGCATCGCAGGTGTTTCAGTTGGCGCGCTACGAGTCTGCGGGTCTGCTGCGCGAAGGGCTGAACCTCCCCGCGCTGCTCGGCGCGGAGTTTCCCAGCCAACTCGGCGACGAGCGAGCGTACTCGAACCGTGTCCTCGACGCGCTCGCCGCGATCGAGCGCGAGCCTCGTCGCGCTGAGCGGATCATCGAGCACGTGCTCGCACAGATCTCCGAGCAGGGCTCACCCGCGTTGCGTACGGCCCGAGATGACTTCGCGCGACGATTCTGCCCCGACGGCGCGTCAGCAATCGCGCAGGCGATTCGTCATTGGTGGCGACCATGATCATCGACGCCGCCGCCATCATCCCAACGACTGGATCTCGCGCCGCCATGCTCCGGCGCGCGCTCGTGTCTGTGCGCGATCAACACGCACGTCCTCGCGAGGTGCTCGTCGTGGTCGACGGACTGGCCGAGGTCGCGGACGCCGTACGCGCCTCGATCGCCTCGATTGCGTTCGAGGGAGTGAGCGTCCTTTGTACGGGACAACGCATCGGAGCGAGCGCGGCGCGCAACTTCGGAGCGCGCGCCGCGAGTGCGTGCTTCTTGTGCTTTCTCGACGATGATGATCGCTGGAAGCCTACGTATCTTCAGCGCGCGTTCGCCGACGGAGAGGCCGTCGACTTGATTCTTACGGGCTTCGAGAAGCACACGGCGCGAGGTGTGTTTCCAGAAAAGATCCCTCCGAGCGAGCTTCGACCAGCCTGCTTCGTCCGCACAAACCCCGGAATCCGCGGGAGCAATATCGTCGTTCGCGCATCGGTCTACCAGAGCGTTGGCGGATTCGACGCGGACTTCGTGTCGTTCAACGATGTCGATTTGGGAGCGCGCGTCTTCGAGCGAGGAGAGCTGCGCTACCGGACGGTGCGAGAGCCGCTCGTCGAGTACCACGCGCACGACGGTGAGCGTCTGTCCAAGCGCGGATCGCCCGACGTGATCCCTGGTATGCAGAGATTTCTCGCTCGATACGAGCGCTCGATGTCAGGTGTCGATAGCGCCGCGTTTCGTGAGCGAGCGAGGCGCAACTGGGACGTCGATCCGTGGAGGGCTGACCTGGTGCTCGAACGTATGCAGGATGCTCGTGGACCGGGGCAAGTCGCGCCGCTGCTTCGCGCGCTGGATGAGCGCGTGCTCGAGTCGCTCGATCACGGTGACGATGCGGTCGACCGTGCCCTTCGCGACATCGATGAGCTGTGCGCGCGGCGATCGAGCTTCGGTGGCTCGATCGTGAAGCGACTTCGACTCGCGGTGATTTCGACCGATGGATCCACGGCGCTCGTCTCGCTGTTGACCTCGCTCCGCGCGTCGCTCGAGCGGTCACGATGGCGTCCGGGTGACAGTTCGAGCGACGCGGTCGAAGTGCTCGTGCTCGAGAACGACTCGAGTCCTCGCCTCCAACACGAGCGTCAGGCCGCCGTCGAGGCAGCGGGCGCAGACACCATCAGCGTCCACTTTGTCAGCACCGCATCTGCGGGCGGTGTGCTGTCCACGGCGCACGCGAGGGCGGCGCTGTTTCGAGCCATTCTCGACCGAGGCTGGCAGCCGAGTCCGTCGGAGCCGGTCTGGGTGCTCGACGACGACATGCGCTTCGAGCAGCTCGTTCCTTCGCACGAGCGCGGCTTTAGACGGGTGCACAACTCGTCGCTCTTGCACCGAATGGAGCTGCTGATCGCGCAGCACCGCGGCGCAGACGCGCTCATTTGCGGCAACTCTGGCGCTGCGCCCGTGCCCGCGCTCGGTCTTCTCGCGCCGCAGTTGCGAGATCTCCGAGAGGCTCCGCAGCGAGCGCTGTGGGCGCCCAACGAAGCGCGCGAGGCGATGCGCTCGGGTGGTCGCTACTATGGCTTCGGCTTGGAGATGCACGGCGCGGACTCGCCGAGGGCATGGCGTCGCGCCTGGTGGCGCGAGGACCAGGCTTGGCTATGGAGCGACGTCGAGGCGAGGCTGCGGACAGGGCTCCCCGTCACGAGACCCGCTTTGGCGGTGCAGGGCGAGGGCGTGTCGTGCTGGGGCCCATTTGCTCCGCCTCGAGTCGCGGGGGGAAACACGATCCTCCTCTCGTCGCGGGCCCTCGTCGCAGAGTGGCTGGGCATTGCGCGGTGCGGAGCGATCGAGAGTCGACGCGCAGACTCGGTCTGGTGCCACCGGGCGCGTGCCAAGGGACTTGCGCTGATCCAGGTGTCGATCCCGCTGCTGCACGATCGCGCGCCGAGGTCCGTCGGCACGGCCGCGAGCCTCGTACGCGACGCCTTGTCCGATGCTCTCGGCGTTGGCCTATATCGTGCGGTCGAACAGGGGCGCTTCGGAGATCGATCGCGGATCCGTGAGCTCGCCCTCGAGCGAGCGAACCAGGCGCAGGAGAGCGTGCTCGAGAGTGTCGAAACCCTCGAGCGATCCGACACGCCGCTGCGAGCGGCCTTGACACCAACGCTGCGCGAAGTTCTCTCGCAGCTCGCTGAGGAGAGCTTCGATGGAATCGAGTGCTGAGCGACGCGGTGCCCTGCTGAAGCTGCCAGGGCTGGGCGTGTTTCGCAGAGTTCCGACTGGCACCGCGTCGCTCGGCAACGAGGGTGTCGTGCGCGACTGGGACGGCGGCTCGTTCGCCGAGCACGCCGCGAATGGACCGCGCAGGATCGTGCAATTTCGCCGCTCGATCGCGATGCTCGAGACCCCGGTGACGGTGGCGGCGTTCTGCGCGCTGGGCGCAGACGTTGGTGTCCTCCACCAGCCGGTGTTCGTTCTGCCCGAGAGCCGCTCGATCAGCGATGGTTGGACGGCGCGCCCGTTTGCAGCGGTGAACGCTCGGGACGAACTCCCGGTGGTCGGCGTCACCTGGGATGATGCTGTCGCGTTTTGTGTGACCGCCAGCGATCGGTTTCGTTGTCGAGTGCGGCTTCCGACCGAGCTCGAATGGGAGTACGCCGCGCGCGCAGGCGCGTCGAGCGTCTACGCGTGGGGCGACGAGGTTCATCTGGGGCTGGACTACGCTTGGAGCGACCGCAACTCTGGCGGCGTTGTTCAACCCGTCGGGCTGTTGCGCTCGAACGCCTGGGGCCTGTTCGACATGGCCGGCAACGTCTGGGAGTGGTGCGCGAATCGCTTCGATTGGCGGGCAGAGGGCGATCGCCGCGACCAGCGATCGATTCGCGGAGGCTCAGCGTGCCATCACGCGACCGCTGGCCGCAGCGCACATCGCTTCGGGATGCGAGCATCGCAGCGGAACGCTTTCTTGGGTTTTCGATGCGTTGTCGAGCTCGACACGTTGCATCACGACGAGGAGCCGACATGGTGAGCGAAGCTGTCGCGACCGGACGAGTGACCATCGCTGGCATCGGTCCTGGAGGTTCGGCGTCGCTGCTCACGCTCGCAGCGCGCGACGCCATTCGAGACGCCTCGCTGGTCATCTACGCCGGTGTGATGATTAGCGACGAGATTCGCGCGCTTGCTACGGGGACACTGCTCACAGGACGACACTTCGACGACGAATTCATACGGCAGCGCGTCCTCGATGCCGTATCTTCCGGAGCGCACGTCGCGCTGCTCGAACCGGGGGATCCGGCGCTCTACTCGGGTGAGCCAGGGGTGTTCAGTTCGGCTGCGCGCAGCGCAGCGTGGCTTCGTTCCTTGGGGATCGCGACGACCGTCGTGCCAGGCGTGAGCAGTCTCTTTGCGTTGACGGCGCGCCTGGGGATCGCGCACGCCACGGACGAAGACGCGGGCCGTCCGCTGGTCGTGTATGCCCCCGGTCGAGACGGGCCATCAGTCGCGGCTCAGCGTCTTGAACTGCTGTGCGCCATCGGCGCGCCCATCGCGCTGTTTCTCGCCATCGAGCGCATCGACCAGATCGTCGCGATCGCCAGGCGGCACTTCGGTGAGCACGGCCGAATCATTATCGGCTATCGCGTCGGCTGGGACGACGAGCGAATCGTCGACAGCTCTCTCGCCGAAATCAGCGCGAGGATCAACGCCGAAGAAATGCGACGACACGCGCTTGTGCTCATCGGACCGTGGAGCGCCTGACCGTGAGGAACTCCTGAAATCGGCCCGGCGAGGCGACACACTTGCGTCCACCTGATCGAGCATCGAGAGACACCTGGTTGAGATGCTGTATTGTCCGTAGCCGCTCGACCTTGTCCTGGAGCGACTCTCCGGCGAGAGGATGAAACGAGCCGTGCCTTGGCCTCTGTGGGCGGTCGCGTTTGCTCGGTCGTGCCTTGCGTGGTGGTTGCCTCGCTCAGCGCGGGGCGCGGCGTGGACACCTTGGAGTGCCTGATCGCAGCAGCTCTCTCGGGGACTGGTCCGGGCTACACGAAGACCGCGGATCGGGTGACGACGACGGTCGCTGTCTTGGTTTCGTGATCGGTGTCCGGCGCGCGAGTTCTCGACGATCGACCGGAGCGGCAAACGACGATGCGTTGCCACGATCGAGCCGCTGTCGTCTGTCCGAGGGCCGTCCAAATGAGTGCGCCGCGCAGGCAAACCGGGCCATGCAGAGCGAATCAACAGGCGATAGCCTCGCGGACATCACGATCGGAGCCAACCTCGCCGACCTCGGTTCGAGGATGGACGCAGAGACCGCGCGCCGGGCTCGCGGCTACGTCACGCGATCTCTGAGTCAGAGCGCGGGCTTTTCGATGAACAGATGCAGCACGTACGCGAGAGCGACGCTCGTCACCGTCAGCACGAACAGCGAGATGCTCCAGGTGGCCCAGAGCGGCCAGCGCGCGAGGTAGAACCCGACGGCGGCGTGCCGCACCACGTGGTCCATCAGCGGAATGTGAACCAGGTACATCCCGTTGGCGGACACGACGCGTAGTGTGTACGTTCCCGCGCGTGATTCGCGAGGACTTCACGGGGGCGGGGGCGGCCGCGGCGGTCGCCGCGCGTGCGGCGAGCGCGCCCGCGAGGGCCGGCGACGCTCCGGAGGGGCGCAGCAGGCCGACGCCCGAGACGACCGCGTCGCAGGCCATGCACTTCACCGCGCCCGTCCATCCCACGGCGGCGGAAACCTCCTTCTTCCCGGCCCTCGCTTCGCTCGCCCGACGAGCCCGTGCTGGCCATTGGGGGCGACTCGGTACAGCTTCACTCCGACGATCCACCGTCGCGCGTCGCGGTACTCCAGGCGATACACGCCGGGGCCTGTGCGATACGCGACCTCGAACTCGAGCCGCAGGAGCACGTTGGCGATGTACGTTCGCTTTCCTCCGCGCCCGCGGCGCCCGTAGATCACTCGGTAGACGAAGACCTCCACGGGCGGCCCCTTCAGGTGTCGTCGGCTCCCTGCGCCGCCGCCGGACTCGCGCTTCGCGTGGGTCGGTGGCCTTCCGTTCGTCGAGTCGTTGTTCATCATGTCAGGTCCTGTTCTTCGATCGCTCGAAGCAGCGCCTCGAGCTCGTCCTTCGCGAGATCCATCCGCCCCTTGCTCATCGCCGCGAGCGCCTCCGTCACGGTCGCGCGCACGCGCTCCGCGGATACCCCGGACCGCCCCGGGCTATCGCCCTCCAGCACCCGGGATACGTCACCCGCTGCCTCGACGTCGCCGCTGGTTTTCCACGTATGATGACGAATGCCGGATGGGCTCGATGGCTTCAAATCCTCTCGCCCCGACTAAAGTAGAGACAACACCGAGACGCCGCAGCGCTGAAGAGCTCTGCGGCGTTGGTGTTTCTCCGTGACCGAAGCGAGCGAGCGATGCGCGTCGTGTTTCTCGACATCGATGGGGTGCTCAACAGCGACCGGTATTTCACGGAGCATCCGTGGCCCGCGGGCGCGTCGTGGTGGAGCGCGGACGCGATCGATCCGAGCGCGGTGGCGTTGCTCGAGGTGCTGGTGGCGCGCACGGGCGCGGAGGTGGTGCTGTCTTCGTCCTGGCGCAAACGAACGACGCTGGATGAGATCAACGAGCTGCTGAGCGCGCGCGGGCTCTCCAAGCGGGTGCTGTCTGTGACGCCGAGCTTGTACCGCACGGCCGACGGCGTGCGACTCACGCGCGGGGACGAGATCCTCGCGTGGCTCGAGGCCGCGCGCGAAGAGGGCGCGGTCATCGAGCGGTGGGTCGTGCTCGAGGATGAAGAAGCGCTGGGGGAGGTTGAAAAGTGGTGCGTGAGGACCGAGCCGAGCGCGGGGCTCACCGCCGGCGACGTCGAGCGCGCGGCGCGGATGCTGGAGGGGTGAGTCGGGGCGCGGGAGCAGAGACTGATGTGGATCGGTCGCAGTTCGCGAGCGATTTCACTGGTGAAAGGCGATTGTCGGGTTCCTCCGCTGACGAACGCGGTCCGGCGAGCGCTGGCGGAAGCGAGCGGCTGTTCGACAACAGGCGACTGCTCCCGCAGGCGCCGATCATGGCGCCGAAGCGGAGCTACGAGTCGTTCGGTCGTTGGCTCGACGCGGGCAGAACGTTGCCGTCGATGTTGAAGAAGCCAACACAGAGCCGGCTCGCGCTCCGCAACTTCCTCGCCCACGGTGGGGGTGCGAGATGGGGCAACGCGCAGCGATTCCGTGAGATCGAGCGCGAGCTGTCGGCGCTCTGAGCGAACCGTTCTTCGGCTCGAAGATGGTCCCCCACGGGTTGCACATCAACCCTGCATTCGATCTGAAGTTTCCAGGTTTGTCTTGCCCGATGGATCGCACTATTCTCTGCTCACGATGCAAACGCGGTGGTTGGGGTGGCGGCGCTGGGTGGGCGCTGCTGTGGTCGTGCTCGCTGGCTGTCCTGGGCCTTCGCCAGCGGTGGACAGCGGCGACGTGTTCGTTGCGGACGGTGCTGACGGAGACGACGGCGCGGGGCTCGATCGCGCGCCACCGCAGTGGCCCTCAGGCGCGACGCTCACCGCCGTCGGTGGGCTCGATCGGGTTGTGTTCACCTGGCCCGAGGCGACGGACGACGTCGCTGTCACTGGTTACCGCGTACGCCGTGCGGATGGGAGCACGCGAGATCTCCCCGCGGACGCTCGGTCGTTCACCGTCGACAGTCTCGCGCTCGACGCGATGGCCGCGCTCGAGGTCGTCGCCCTCGATGCCGCAGGAAACGTCTCGCTTCCCTTGCGAGCGTCGGCCACTGCGACGGTCCCTGATCCGTCGCGCACGGCGCCGCCGTTGGGGCCCTTCGAGGGCGGCCCCGTAGCAACGCACGCGCGGTT
>LNEO01000043.1 GCA_001465015.1 Deltaproteobacteria bacterium Ga0077539
ACGTCGGCGTCTGTTCCGACGATGGCGACCACCGAGCGAGGGAGCGTGCTCGTGTCTCTCATGGCGCGCGCGCTGAATGGTAGTTCACCGTGAGGTCGCGCCGAAGAAACGCCACTCGCTGAGCGCGAGCACTGTTCCGCGGCCGGTGTTCGGGTCGATGCTCAGCACCGTGCCCTCGCAGGTAAACCCGTAGAGCGCCGGCCCGAACGCGGCGAGCCCCCAGACGCAGCGGCTCCCGATGGGGCCGATCACCCGCGGAGTCCCTGAGTTCAACGGTGACAGCTCGACGAGCGTGTCGTTGTGGGTGCTCGCGTCGAAGCGCGCGGTCGCAAGGATGCGATCTGCCAGCACCGCGAGGTCTCCGCTCGACTCGAGCCCGTTCGGAAAGCTCCCGGTGGCGATCGCCAGGCGCCGCTCGACGTCGATGCGATAGAGCGTTCGCCCGGCGGCGGCGTAGAGCGTCCCGTCGCGGGCTACGTCGAGCGAAGCGAACGGGTGCTCGAAGGGGACGATGAACTCTGCCGCTCCATCGATCGCGTTCAAGCGATAGAGCCCCGCTGATCCGATGGCATACAGCGTTCGGTCCGGGTGCAGCGCGATGTCCGTGATCGACGCGTTGACGGGAGCGATCAGCCGAACGCGCGCCGAGGGCAAGAGCACCTCGTACAACCCTCGCGCGCCGTGCGCGTAGGCGCGAGCGAGGCACCCGTCGGTCTCGTCGCAGCGATAGCTCACCGGGCAGAGTCCGTCGTCTGCCGCGTGAACGCAGCGCCTCGTCGCCTCGTCGCATCGATCCTGGGTGCACTCGACGGAGTCGCCGCACTGCACCGGCTGGCGGGCGCATCCCGTCGCTCGGTCGCACCGCTCGACGCCCGTGCAAAAGAGCCCGTCGTCGCACAGTCGATCGCGCGGGGTGTGCCCGCATCGTCCGCTCGATCGATCGCAGCGATCCTCGGTGCAGGCGATGCGGTCGTCGCACTCCTCGTCGATCGCGCACGGCCGGGCCGTGGGCACGTCGGCGCGGGCGTCGCGGGCGTCGTGTACAGAGGCGTCCGCGCGGGGGGCGACGAGCTCGCTTCGCGCGCCGCAGCCTGCTGCGAGCGAGGCCACGAGCAGCGATGCGATCTTTGCGATCTTTGCGATCGCTGAATTCATGGGCGCTTGGCGACGATCACGCCGAGCATGCGTCCGCTCTTGGCTCCGTCGCGCCGAAACGAAAACCACTTCTCGGGCTCGCACATCGTGCACGCGCCGAGCGTGTCGATCGTGCGAACGCCAGCGCGCCCGAGCTGTCTCTCGACGGCCCGCCACAGGTCTGCGTGCGGCTTCTGCGGGCCGCGACGCAGGACGAGCCCGTCCCCGGCGGCTTCGGCGATCGCCGCGGCGACCTCCTCGCCCACTTCGAAGCAGCACGGTCCGATGCTCGGACCGATCGCCGCGATCACGTTGGCCGGGTCGACGCCGAGCGCGACGAGCGCGTCGATCGAGGCGCCCACGACCCCAGCCACCACGCCGCGCCAGCCTGCGTGCACCGCCGCGACCGCGCCGCTCTTTGGATCTCCGATCAACACCGGAACGCAGTCCGCCACCCGCACTCCGACCGCCGCGCCCTCGACCGCGGTCACGAGCGCGTCGCTCTGCCCTTCGCGCACGCGCTCGGGCTCGTCGTCGCCCCGCACGGTGTACGCAGCGGCGCCGTGCACCTGCGATCGCTCGAACAAGCGCTCGGCCTCGTAGCCGACAGCGCGGGCGAGCCTCGCGTGGTTTTCTCGGACGTGATCGGCGTTGTCTCCGACGGATCGACCGAGGTTCATCGTGTCGAACGGCGCTTCGCTGACGCCGCCGAGGCGAGTGCTGAATCCATGGGCGAAGCCACGGTCGCGGAGCCTCGGAGACGCAACGATCATTTCACTCGATTCAGTCATTTCACGTACCGCTAGATGGCGAGCACTCTTGCACGCTTCGCGATGATCGTGTGCCATTGCCGGTCCTGAAGATGACCCATTCGAGCGACCTACGCGCCAGACTCGACGCCGCTACGGCCTCTATTCGGGCCCGAGACAGCCGGACTCCCGACATCGCCCTCGTGCTCGGCTCGGGGCTGTCGCCCTTCGCGGACACGCTGGTCGACGCGACGGTGATCCCGTTTCCCGAGATCGCGCACATGCCCGTCGTGACGGTCCCTGGCCACGCGGGCAAGCTCGTGCTCGGGAGGCTCCCTGGCGTGCCCGACAGCCCCGTGATCGCGGCGCTCGCGGGGCGGGTGCACTTCTACGAAGGTCATTCGATGGACACCGTGGTCTTTCCCGCGCGAATGCTGATCGCGCTCGGGGCGAAGACCGTCGTGCTGACCAACGCCGCGGGCGGAATCTCGCCGACGTGCCGTCCTGGCGACCTCGTCTTGATTTCGGATCACCTCAACCTGCAGGGCACCAACCCCCTGATCGGCCCCAATGATTCTGCGCTGGGACTGCGGTTTCCTGACATGACTCGGGTGTACGACCCTGCGCTGCGCGCGCTGGCTCAGGCCTCTGCGCACGCCGAGGGCACCGAGCTGCGCGAAGGCGTGTACGTCGCGCTCACGGGTCCGTCCTACGAGACCCCCGCGGAGATTCGAATGCTCCGCGCGATGGGCGCGGACCTCGTGGGGATGTCCACGGTGCCCGAGGCGATCGCGGCCCGACACATGGGCGCGCGCGTCCTCGGGATTTCGTGTGTCACCAACCTCGCCGCGGGCGTGTCAGCGACGGAGCTCTCGCACGACGAGGTCGAGCACACCGCGAAGGCCACGCGCGATCGCTTCATCCGCGTGGTGTGTCGAACCCTCGCCGCGATCGGCAAAGCCGACCGCTGAACGCTCGAGAGCCGCTGTAGGATCGCCCCGTTGCCATGACGCTCAAACCTCAGAAGATTCGATGGACCGAGCTCGCGCAGCTCGCCGAGTCGATGCGCGCTCGCGCGTACGCTCCGTACTCGAACTACCGCGTCGGATCAGTGCTCATCGCCCGCAAGGACGCCGCTGGCCAGAACGAAGTCTTCGTCGGCGCCAACGTCGAGAACGCGTCCTACGGGCTGTGCGCGTGCGCCGAGCGCAACGCCGTCGCCGCTGCGGTCCTCGCGGGCATGAAGGAGCTCGTCGGGCTCGTGGTCGCCACCGAAGGGCCGCGCCCCGCGGCGCCCTGCGGAATGTGTCGACAGGTGCTCGCAGAGTTCGCGAAGGACCTGCCGATCGCCCTCGTGGTGGGCGGCAAGATCGTCGATCGAACGTCGCTGGCCGAGCTGCTCCCGCGCATGTTCAACGGCGCGCACCTCGACGAAGCGAAGGTGCACGGCGCGGCGAAGAAGGGCGCGCGGGCGAAGAAGAGCTGATCCGTGAGGGATTAGAGGTTCTCGACGGTCTTCATCATTTCGGTGACGAAGTGCGCGCGAATGCGGAGCAGCGAGTCGCTGTTCACTCGTCGCAAGGGGCGCACGGTCTGCCCCGTCGCGCCCACGAGTCCGCCGCGGACGGACTCGGGCTCGAAGCAAAACGTCTGGTTCACCGATGAGCTGCCGGACGCGCCCGAGCACTGCCCGTTGCGCCCGCTCTCCTGCGCAAACGCAGGAACGCTCATCATCACCGCCACGAACGCGCTCACCACCGAGACCACTCGCTTGCTCATCGGGACTCTCCTCGTTGCCGTAGGTTGACTTCGCTCGGACCGAGCGAGCGTGACCGGCCTTGGGAGAAAAATGCAGTGGGGCAGTTTTCGGGGAGGACGTGGGGAAGGGTCACCCCATCTTCTCAGCGCCGACGTTCTCCATCGCCTTTACGAGGGCCTGCTCGTCTCCCGTGGCCGCCGCCTCGAGGGCTACGCGAACGCGGGTGTCCGCGAGATCGCCACGGCGGCCGAGCTCGTGAACGCCCCGATCAAGAGCAGCAAGATCGCCAGCGGGACGGGCGCGAACGTCCCAAACGCCGCCGCGCGCGAGTCCATCAGGCCGCTGAGGACGGTCCACGTTGCTGTCGAGCGGCTCGCGTCGAGGCCCAGCTTCGCGACGATGCTGCGCGCGGTCGCCTCGTCCTTGGTCAACAGCAAGAGCTTTCGGCCCATCGATCGCTTGCCGCCGAGCATCACTCGGTAGCTGTCGAGGTTGGGGTCTCGAACGACCGCGGCGTTGTCGAGCTTGTCCTTGGCGACGAGCTTTCCATCGATCTTGACGCCTGCGGTGGCGACCTCGACGTGCGCGTCCTTCGCGACGAGGCCGAACGCCTTCTTGGTCGCGCCATAAATCGCGAAGCCGACGAACAGCGCGAGCCACCCCAGCGTCGCCACGGCCACGCCCGACGCTGCGCCGAGCAGACTGCCGATCGGCGCGATCAACGGAAAGAGCAGCGCGGAGGCCAGAAAAGCCCAGGTCGTGTTCGAGACCGCGAGCCGCTGCGCGTCGACGCGCTCGAACGTGGCGTCGCGCTTTGGCTCGTCGCTCACATCGCCTCGACGCCTCGCAGGACGCGCGCCCAGAAGGCGCTGCGCACGCGGGCGATCGGGCGGGCGATCCATTCGTCTCGGGGCGAGGCTTCGACGGACTCGATCACGATGGCGCTCTCGTCGATGGTCATCGTGGTGTCGGGCGCGCTCCACGCGACGGGCAGCGCACGAACCGGGTCGTCGCGATCGAGCGCGCGATCGAGCGAGTCGCCCTTTGTGGATTGCATGGCTCCGAGCACGACGAGCGCTGTGATGGTGAACATCGAACGCCTCCGATCAGGAGTGATGATCGCGCGACGTGAGCGAAACGTCGAGTCCCCCGCGCGCCAGGCGCGGCCGACTCACCCCTTCTTTTGTGCGACTACGTTCGCCATCGCCTCCACCATGGCCTGCTCGTCGCCTGTGGCCGCCGCCTCGAGCGCCACGCGAACGCGAGTGTCCGCGACGGTCTCTGCCACCGCGCGCAGCTTCTCGCGGCTGTTGGCGTCGCCGTTGACTGCGATCGCCGCCGCGGCACCCACGCGCGCCTCGTCAGCGGTGCTCTGATCGAGCACGACCTGCCACGCAGCCTCCTCGGTGGTCGTCGCCACGCGCAGGTTGCTCGCTGCGCCGAACACGCGGCGAAGAGACGCGAGCCAGTCGCCCGCCGATCGATCGTGTCGCAAGTACGGATCGATCGAAGCGCCGGGACCTCGCGCCTTCAGCGGCAGGCTCATCGCCTGGTGAATCCGATCTTGCAGCGCTCGAACCTCTGCGGAGAACGTTCCGTATGGGTCCCGCGTCGCTTTGCCCTCGTCGACCAACGTGACGTCGAAGTGCGTTTTGTCCTTCTTTACGAGGCGCACGCCGCTGGCGGACGGCCGGACCTGCTCGACGTCGCTGAACGCGCAGTACCGCGAGAGTCCCATCCATTCGACGCGCACTCCGTCGGTCCCCACGACCGCGGATCCCTTCACCAGGCGCAGGGCGAACACCGCGAGCATCACTGGGACCGGCAGGAGCGCCACGATGGGCCAGCTCATCAGCGCACCGGTGACGCAGAACGAGAGCGCCACGATCGCGGTCAGGATCATGATGGCGTCGATGCGTCGCGAGAACGTGGGGGCCCCCTGGGTGCTCCACGCGGCGGTCGATCGGGTCACGTCGAGGCCCAGCGTCGTGACGATCGTCTGACCGGTCGCCTCGTCTTCAGTGAGCAGGGTGTGTTTGCCGCGGAGCGCGCGCTTGTCGTCGAGCACGACACGAAAGCCGTCGAGGTTGGGGTCGGCGACGATCGTCGCGCGCGCGATCGCCGAGCGAGGGATGAGCTGTCCGTCGATGATGATTCCGCTCGGGGCGACGTGGACGTTCGCCGCTCGGCCGACAGGGGCGAGCAGTCCCTTTGACGCTGCGAAGAAGAACACCAACAAGACGGCTGGTGGCCAGAGCAACAGCAGGCCGCCCATCGTCTCGGGGCGGCCCGACGCCATTGCGATCGCCGCGAGCAAGGGCAGGCCATACGTCGTGGCGAACAGCACCATGCTCGCGACAGAACTGCCGAGCCGAGCCACGTCGACGCGCTGAAACGTGTCGTCTGGCTCGCCGGCGTCGCTCACGAGACCACCTCCACCGTTCGGCGAGCGCTTCGCGGGACGAACGCAGCGCGCTCAGTGACCCTTGAGCCGGGTGATTCCGCTGTGCTCGGCGTCGCCGGGCTCGGGGCGGCTGTTGGCCGTGAGCTGATCGCCGTCCTGCGAGACGTGGCTCATGAGCTTCTTCTTGTCGAAGATGAAGCTGCCTCGGTCATCGAGGGCGGTCATGTGAATCCCGGTGTCCATGCGGATGGCGTCCACGGGGCACGCCTCGACGCAGTAGCCGCAGAAGATGCAGCGCAGCTCGTCGATCACGAACTCTTCGGGAAATCGCTCGTGTCCGCGCGACGCGTGTCCCACGGGATACTCCGCGGGCTTGATCCAGATGCACTGCGCCGGGCAAGCGGTCGAGCACATCAGGCACGCGGTGCAGCGCACGTCTCCGTTGGGGCGAAGGGTGAGCCGGTGCACGCCGCGAAAGCGACGGGCGTAGGGCTTCTTCTCTTCGGGGTACTGGAGGGTGGCGATGCCCTCTTCGTAGTTGAACTTGGTGACGTCGGGGCGGACTCCGCCGGGGCGCATTTGATTGAGCCCCTTGAAGAAGTGCTTGAACGTCACGCCCAGGCCTTTGACGATCTCGACCACGAACGACTGGTCGGCCGCGGTTCGGCGGGGCTTCTTGATGACGATGGTACCTGCGGCCATTGAGTGAACTCCGGTGCGGTCTCAGCGTGCGTTGACGAACAGAAGCACGATGCCAGTGAGCATGATGTTGATGAGCGAGGCCGGCAGCAGGATGCGCCAGCCGAGCTTCATGATCTGGTCGTAGCGAAAGCGCGGGAGCGTCCAGCGGATCTGCATCTGGAGCAAAACGAGCAGCGCGACCTTCACGATGAACGTGATCGCCGAGATGATCACCACGGCGAGGTGGCTCATGTAGATGGGCTTGGCGATGCCGAACAGCTCGAAGTGAAACCCGTCGAGCTTCAAGAACGGAAACTGCCAGCCGCCCAGGAAGATCGTGGTGATCAGCGCCGAGGAGGTCATCACTTCGACCAGCTCGCCGAGGGCGAACATGCCCATTTTCATGGGCTGGTATTCAGTGAAGTACCCCGCGACGATCTCGCTCTCGCCCTCGGGCGCGTCGAACGGGACGCGCTTGGTCTCGGCCACCGCGGCGGTGAAGAACAGCAAGAAGGCGAGCGGTTGCACGAAGATGCCCCAGGCGTGATCGACCTGCCACTGGATCATCTGCTCGAGGCGCACGGTCTGATAGACCATGAACGAGCCGACGAGCGACAGGCCCATGGTGACCTCGTAGGACACCATCTGGCTGGCGGCGCGAAGGCCTCCCAGCAGCGAGAACTTGTTGTCCGACGAGCTGCCCGCGAGCGCCGCGCCGAGCACGCCGGACGAGGCCATCGCGAAGACCACCAAGATGCCCGAGTCGGCCATCGAGATGTGCAGAGGGATGTAGCTGGCGGCGGCGTTCCACCCCTCGCTGCCGAAGACCCGGCGGAGGTTGTCGGGGTAGATCGACGGGCCGAACGGGATCACCGCGAAGAGGGTCAGCGGCGGCACGAGCGAGATGACGGGCGCGAGCTGGTAGAGGAGCTTGTCGGCGCCGGGCGGGACGAAGTCCTCTTTCCACAGCATTTTGACGCCGTCCGCCGCGGAGTGAAGCAAGCCCGCGACGCGAAACTCCTTACCGAACAGCTTGATGCTGGCGCGGTTGGGACCCATGCGGTCTTGGATCATCGCGCTCTGGCGACGCTCGACCCAGAGCAAGAGCGCCCCGAGGTTGACCAGACCGAAGACGATCGCGAACACCTTGATGGCTGTCGCGATCCAGAACGTTGCGCCCGTGATCATCGTCCCATTCCTTCGCGCATCACACCGTCGACTGAGGCGTCCCGGTGGCCGGGGCGACTCCGTCTTGCTTCTTCAACGCAGGTGCCTCGATGCCCTTCGCCGCCGCAGCAGCGCGCACCTCGGCGAGCTTCGTGTAACCCGTGTCGTGCCCAGCCTGGCGGGCGATCTTCGCGAGCGCCTCCCAGGCAGGGATCACTTCGCCTCGCGGCGCGAGCGCTCGCTTGAACGCCTGCGCCATGCCCTTGGCGTTGACGAACGTCCCGTCGGTCTCCGCCCACACCGCGATCGGGATCACGACGTTGGCGACGCTCAGCCAGGAGCTCGACGTCTCGTGCGTCGCGAGCACGACAACCTTCTTGCCCTTGAGATCGCCGAGGTCCTCGACGTCCGCGTCTTCGCCGAGCACGAGGATGTTGGCGTAGCTCGAGGACTTCTTCACGAGGTCGGCGACCGACGGCAACGACTCGACGCCCGCGGCCTTGAGCGCGCCGGCGCGATTGGGGTTTTGATCGGCGTTGCGCAGGATCTTGTCGCCGTCCCACGAGGCCTTGCCCGTGAGGTACAGGTCCGCGCCCGCGGCCTTGGCGATGGCGACGGCCACCATGTTCTCTTCGACCGACCGCTGCGCGCTCAGCACGACGGCGAGGCCGCCCTTGGACGCGACGATCGTGGAGGCCTCTTCGATCGCCTTCGCCGTTGCTTCGCGCTCGCCGTCGATCTTGGCCGTCGTGACGCGGTGCTTGTAGACGCGCTCGTAGGTGAGCATGCCGTCGTCGCACATCCAGTACTGATTGACCGCTTCGTTGTCGCGAGGCCGGTTGCGAAACGCGGTGTTCTCGCGGGCGTCGGCGTCGACCCACATGTTGCAGCCCGTCGCGCAGCCAGGGCACACGCTCTGGGTGCCCTTGAGCAGCCAGACGCGGCCCTTGTGGCGCCAGTGGCTCGTCGTGAGCGCGCCCACGGGGCAGACCCACTCGGTCATCATCGTGTAGTGCCCCTCGAGCTGACGGCCCGGCGACGTGATGATCTCGTAGAGGTTGCCGCGCTCGCGCATGTCGAGCATCGGGTCGCCGATGACCTCTTCGCACACGCGGATGCAGCGCGTGCAGGCGATGCAGCGCTCGGCGTCGTACACGATCGTGGGCCCGAACACCTGCCCCTTGGGCTTGTGATTGGGCTCGTCGCGCATGCGCTTGGGCGTGGCCTGCTCGCTCATGTAGTAGTCCTGGAGCTTGCACTCGCCGGACTGATCACAGATCGGGCAGTCGACCGGGTGGTTTAGCAGCAAGAACTCCTGCACGTTCTTGCGCGCGAGCGCGACGTGCTCGCTCGTCTCGCTCTTGACGACCATGCCCTCGGCGGCGGCCATCTGGCACGCCGGCTGGAGCTTGGGCTTCTTGGAGACGACGTAGTCTTTCTTCTGCGCGTCCCACACGAGGACGTCGAGCATCATGGCCCGCTGGTTGGCGGCGGGCTCGATCTCGACCAGGCACATGCGGCAGTTGGCCGCGACCGAGAGGCCGGGGTGCCAGCAATAGTGCGGGATCTCGACGCCCTGCTTGTAGGCGGCCTTGATGATCGTCTCGCCCTTTTCGAAGGCGATCTCTTTGCCGTCGAGCTTGAAGGTCGGCATGTCTGCTCTTGTGCCCTATCTCGTCGCTAGCGCGTTCGATTCAGCGGTCGCACTCGCCGCCGATCATGTTGATCGAGCCGAAGGTGGGGACGATGTCGGCGATCATTCCGCCGACGATCATCCCCGAGACGGCGCCGAGCGAGAAGATTCGCCAGGGATTTCCCCCGCCGCGTGAGACCACGAAGAAGCCGAGCTCTCCGTTGCCGCCCTCGGTGTACTGGTACACCTCGCCGGCCGGGACCTGGACGCCCTCCATGATCAGCTTGAAGTGATTGATGGTCCCTTCGATCGTGTTGTAGACGTCCTCCTTCGGGGGGAGGATCACGCGAGGGTTCTTCACGCTGACTTCGTTGTCCGGCGAGCGCGGGTCGATCTTCTTCAAGAGCGCGATGCTCTGCTCGATGATCCGGACGCTCTGTCGGATCTCTTCCATCCGGCACATGAAGCGGTCGAAGTTGTCGCCGTCTTCACCGACAGGAACGTCGAAGTCGACCTCGCCGTACGTGAGGTACGGCTTGTCCTTGCGCACGTCGTAGTCGACG
>LNEO01000044.1 GCA_001465015.1 Deltaproteobacteria bacterium Ga0077539
GTTGGTTCATCTGCTGCGTGCGACCGCTGATGTCGTAGCGCATTTCCAGCGAGAAGCGCCGCTGCGATCCGTCATCGTGCGTGAACAGCCCGTTCGATTGCACGAGCTGCTCGAGCTGGTCGTACTCGAACGTCACCGAGGTCGGGCCCTGCGTCGCGCCCGTTCCCACGTCGTTGGTGATGTGCGCCACGAGGCCGTGCGCCGTGTACCCGTAGCGCAGCTTCTGGATCTGTCCGAACGGAGTGTGCGTGTCGATCCCCGTCAAGCGCTGCTCCACGTCGTCGTACTGGTACACCGTCTCGACGCGCGAGCTCAGGGGACCGTTGCCGAACGTCACGCGCCTTCGTCGCCCGAAGCGGTCGTAGGTGACGTTGTCGAGGTACGAGCGCTCAGTGGTTCCTCGGTGGCCGCTGACACC
>LNEO01000045.1 GCA_001465015.1 Deltaproteobacteria bacterium Ga0077539
CGTCCGGCGATCGTTCGAGCAAGCGATGCAGTCGGGCAGCGCGACGACAGCGCGCGGCCGCGCGGCGTGGTAGCGTCGCGCCATTGTGTCGAGGCAAAGCACGCTCGATCCGTCGCTCGACGTCGTGTTCAAGCTGTTGTTCACGAGCCGTCCCGAGAGCCACGCGCTGCTGGTGGCGCTGCTGACCGCGGTGCTGAAGCCGGCGAAGCCGTTTGCCCGAGTGATCGTTCGCAACCCCGAGCTCGTCCGCGAGGCTCCCGACGACCGCGGCGCGGTGCTCGACATCTTCGCCGAGCTGTCGGACGGAACGCGCCTCGACATCGAGATGCAGTCGGACCGC
>LNEO01000046.1 GCA_001465015.1 Deltaproteobacteria bacterium Ga0077539
CGACCTGCACCCAGCGATCTCCGTGCTCTTTCTGGGATATCGCGAGCTGCAAGGGACCCGCGTTCACTCGACGTTTCACCTGCTCGAAGTGCACGATCACGAGCGATTCTCCAACGCGATCGAGCTTCACATCATCGAGCTTCCCAAGCTCGCTCGCGTGAGCGATCAAGAACAACGTGAAGACACGAGGCTGTTGACGTGGGCGCGATTCCTCGCGGCCCGCAGCGACGAAGAGTTGCAGGAGGTAGCGATGGCTGACCCGGCTGTTGAAAAAGCGCACAAGTTGTTGCAGCAGATGTCGCAAGATCCCGAGACGCGTCGGATCGCCGAGCGCCGGGCCATGGAG
>LNEO01000047.1 GCA_001465015.1 Deltaproteobacteria bacterium Ga0077539
TCCCGGCCGCAAGCACTCGCCCGCTCGGGTCCCACGTCACGACGGCGAGCGAAGTGGTCGCGCCAGGCTGCAGCGTCGCGGGGTACTCGGTCGTTACGCCGTGCCGCTCGAGCCACACGACCGCGCTCGCTGGGACCTCTTCGAGCGCGGGATCGCAAGGAACTGTGATCTTGACGAGCTCGGTCGGGAGCGGGAACTGGTAGATGGTCAGCATGGGGGGTCCTATGCTCCGTAGAACGCCTGCGCTCCGGCGATCACGGCGTTTCGCTGAGTGCCGTCTAGGAACGAGCCCCACGCCAACAGCTCGAGGATCTTGCCGTTCAGATACGTAGGGCCGAATCCGCCGATCACCGCCGCGCCGCCGGTCGTCGTCGAGAACGTCCCCACGTTTGTGGCCGGAGCGTTGAGTCCCGCTTGCGCGAGCAGCGTGCCGTCGGCGTTGTTGTACGCCGCGCAAATCACCTGTCGGGTGCCCGGGCCGCTGATCGTCGTGTAGACGGCCTGCGTCCCGCTGCGGAACCGATACGCACCGCACTGCGGTGTGCCCGAGTTGTCTCGCACCGTGAGCGCGATGTATCCGCCCGCATCCCCGAGCAACGCAGCGTCGCGCCACGGGTCGGCGCCGGGCGACGCGAGGCCATCGAGGTCGATCACCGCAATGAACGTCCAGGACGCTGGTGCGATGCCCGAGATCGCAGGTCCGGACAGTCGGTCGTCCGAGCCGTCGAGGTCGATCACGTGCTTGGAGCCGTAGTAGTTGCGGCGCATCAACGGACGCAGCGAGCTGGTCGACTGCGCGAACGCCCCGCCGACGGAGCCGTCGTTCGCGATCGAATCGACTTCGGCGTTATTCGCGATCGCTGAACGCGAGGGCTGCACGCGCACGGTCGGAGCCGATCCCGCAAGGCGCGTGGGATTCCAGCCGCGGCGAATGCCCGCGAGCACGTTGTTGCTCGCGATCACAGCCCCACCGTTTCCCAGGTGTTGAGCCCAACCACGCGCAGCACAACCGCGCCGCCCTTCGTGTCGAGCACGACGGATCCGCCGCTCGTGCCGTTGAGCACCACGCCCACTGGCGCCGTGATCGTGATGTTGGCCGAGTCGGCCGTGCGGGCGGCGTCGTGGACGACGAACTCGAGACCGGCGTCACCCGCAACGATGCTGCCGGCCGCGGGGAGCGTGCACGTGCGCGCTGCGGCGTTCGTGAAACGCAGTCGCCCAGCGCCGGTCTTTGAAAGCGTGTGCGTCGTGGTCGAGACGTCGAGCGAGGTGCTGCGCACCGGCCCTTGGAAGTCGACGACGCTGAGAAATCGCTGCTCGACCTCCCATTCGAGCGTCGCGTCGGTGGCGACGCTGAAGCTAATGTTTGCGCTCAGCGCACCGCCGCCGTTGAGCCCCGTTCCCGCGCTGACCGTGCGCGACGTCGGGACGGCGCCGACGAACGCAGCGTCGGCCGTGACCCACGTCGGAGCGGCCGCGCCGTTCGAGCGCAGGAGCTGGCCCGAGCTCCCAGCGGCCGTCGACGCCCACGTGCCGCCAGCGTACGCGAGCACGCCGCCGTTGGTGCCGCCGGGGAGCGATCCGCTACCCACTGCCGACGGAGCCCACTTGCTCGCGCCCGAATCCCACCGGAGCGCGTCGCCGTTCGCAGGCGCGGCGTTGTCCACATTCCGCCCCTGAATCTGCACGGCGTTTCCGCCGCCCACGACGGTCGTCGAGCCGTCGGCGCTCGCGCTTCCACCGTCGCCCGTCGTCGTCTTGCCGCTCGCGAAGATCCAGAACTCGGGCGAGCGTGAGCCACCGTGCGCGTTGAAGGCGTAGAGCTTGCCCTCGCGCACAAACAGCCGAAGCCCGCTGGAGAACAGAATCGCGTGAGACGTGGCGTTGTTGACGGGTGTGGCGCCGGAGGTGCGCGGGTCGTTTCCGCCAGCGTCGGCGCCGGGCAACCGCAGGTAGCCCCACTGGTACTCGATCGAGATGGAAGCCGATTGGTTCCAATCGTCCGACTGGCCGCGGCCGCTCGTCGCGCCGACGAACACGACCTTGTGCAACACGAAGAGGTCGCGGTCGGTCCAGTCGATCGAGTCGTCGACGAGCTGCCACTCGTTCGACGTCATGCCCTGCGGACGCGACCACACGCGACCGATGAGCCTCGGATCGAACGTCGCCGGCAGGAGCGCGTTGTTGTCGCTCGCGGGAAACAGCGTCGAGACCGCCCACGACTCGAGCGCCTTGGTGTTGTCGAGGACTGTCTGTGCGATCTCTTCGATCGTCGAGAGCCCCGGCGGTGTGCCAGGCGCGGACGCCTGCGCAGGGTCGCCGTCGTCGGGAACGGGCAACGAACTCTGAAACGTCGGTGTTGCGTTGATTGTGTGTGTCACGGACGCGTTCCCTTCCAAGTCACGATCTGGCCCGCGGGCCATCGGACGAAGATCGATTCACAAACCCCGTGCGCGCTCTTCCACTTGCGGATGATCGAGCGGACGAACTGCACCTCGGTGATGGTCGCGGTCGAGCCCCAGGTCCCGCCGTCGCCGTACTCGTGGCCATCGCCCCACGCCCGAGGCTGCCAAGCGAACGGGCCCGGCCCTTCGATCTCGACCCAGAAAAGCGACCACCAATCGACGAGTCCGTCCGGGAGCGGCCAGACCCCAGTCCACCATGACGGCTTCGGGCCGCGCGGCGAGGGAGGCCACGCGCGACCGGTGAGCGGAGTCCACCACGGTGGAGCGCTCCACACGTCCCACACGTTCACGGCGAAGCCCGCGGCGCCGAGCGCCGTCGCAACGCCGTCGTAGGTTCCCGCTGCGTTCCACACGTCGAACGCCGCCTCGAGCCGTCCGCGGTACATCGCATCGGACTCGGCCGGATAGCGCTCGAGCAGCCTGTCGGCGCCGTGGTACGCGAGCGCGTCGGCCGGCGCGTGCTTCGGGAGCCGCGCCTTCACCGCGTCGATCGCGCGCGTTCGAGCGTCGTCGAGCGCGGCGCCGAGGGTCGCCGAGAGCGCGGACCCGAACGGGCCACGGAGCACCGGCGGAGCGAGCGTGTCGCGCAGCCACTTCGTGAACGGCCCGTCGCTCATGTGATCGTCACCGTGAGGCTGTTGGCCATCGTCGCGATCTCGCTCACTGCACAGAACGTGTCTGCGACGGGCGACGACAGCACCACGTTGTAGACGCCCACGGGCGCCATCACCTCTTCGATGATCTGCGCGCGGTAGAGCGTGTCGCCGACGGAGAGGCGCGCTTGCAGCGCCCCGAGTCGAGCCGCGACGTCTGCGGCGACCTCGGGCGCAGTGCGGCCGCGCGCGTACACCGTGCCTGCGACCGACACCGCCGACGCGAGCGCCGCGGCGACCTGGATGTCCGAAGGAAGCGCGCGGCGTTGCTGAATGATCGTGTTCGCGGCGGTGACGGCGGCGCCCACCGCGGGCCCCGCTCCGCCGCCGAGCCACACGTTGACGGTGCCAGGGCCGCGCGGGTTGCCGTCGTCGACGCCCGCGCTCGTGATGCGCGAGTCGGCCTCGAACGCCCACGCGCGCAGCTTGTCGCGCGGATCCGCGACCGCGAGCGTCGACCACCGAAGGCGACAGCGCTGCGCGTACGCCGCGTTCGATTCGAGGTCCGCACCCTCGGACACCATCGCCGTGCCGCCGCCGAGGTCGCGCAGCTCGACGGTGAGCCCGGCGGGAGGGTTCACGAGCTGCATCGAGGCGACGACCCCGCCGATGTTGTACGCAGCGCCGGGCTGCTCTGCGACGGCCTCGACGTCGAGCGTCCCCCCGAGCGGGACGTTGCCGCTCGTGACGATCTCGTACACCTGTCCCGTCGACACGTGCGACGCGCGGTACTGCCCGACGCCGATCGTCAGTGGACCGACGCCCGGCGCAGCGCGGAGCCGAAGCCCGACGCGCGCGAACGTCGCGAGCTTCCTCGGCAGTCGATAGAACCCTTCACCGAGAAGGTCGAGCCACGTCGGGTCATCGAGCTGCTCGGCCAGGTCGAGCAAGCCGCCCCGCGCTATCTGTCCGGTGACGTCGTGCAGCTCCTCGAGGCCGAAGGCGACGAGCTCGAAGAGCGTGCGCCCGATCGAGCCCGAGTGCCACGAGCGCACCCACCCGCGCGCGGCGAGCTCGGTGAGCAGGTCCTGGTAGATCTCGGCGCGCTTCTTCGGTGTGAGCAGCTGAGAGAGGGTGACTGGCATTACAGAGCCTCGGAGGAAAGAAGGTCGACCGCGACCTCGGTCGCGCGGAGCACGAGCCGATACGGCCCTTCGTTGGTTTCGAGCCGCACGCGCACGTCGAGCGCGAGCTCGGTGCGGATCACCTCGACCTCTGCGGACAGCACGCGCTCGTCGCGCTCGAGCTCGGCGCGCACCCCGCTCGCGGTCTCGAAGGTCGTGGCGTCGTCGATCGTGTCCGCGACGCGCGCGAGCAGGCTGTAGCCGTACTCGGGATCGTAGAAGAGTGAGCCGCGCGGCGTCGTAAGACGTCGAAGCGCCGCCTGAACGAGCGCGCGCTCGGGCGTCGCGATGGCGAAGTCCGAGTTCACATCGAGCACGCCGTCGATGTCGTCGCCGAAGTCGATTGCCATGTACCCTCTACTCGTGACCCGTTACTTGCCCGCGCTGCTCTTGCTCGCCTGCGCACCCGCGCCGAGCGTCGACGCGTCGAACGACTCGAGCCCCGACGCCGTCGACGCATCGCCCGACAGTGGCCTCGAGGCAGAGAGCTCGACGCCCGACTCGGGCGTCGACAGTGGCGTCGATTCAGGCGTCGCGTTGGACAGCGGCATCGACACGGGCGCGGACAGCGGTGCTGATACGGGCGTCGACACCGGAACAGACACGGGCGCGGACACCGGAGCCGATACCGGCACGTGCCCCGTCAACTCGTTGTTCTGCGGTCGCGGATGCTGCCCATTGTTCGCGATGTGCGATCGAGGGACGTGCTTTTGCGCGATGGGGCAGACTGGTTGTTCGCCAATGATCGGGCACCCGTATTGCGCAAACCTGTCGAACCAGTCCGACAACTGCGGTGCGTGTGGCCGTCGGTGCGAAGACTTCCGGCCGCGATGCGTTTCCGGTACTTGCGTGCCGTAGCAGCCGCGAGCGACCATCGAGTCGATGAGTTATCCGCAAGGTCGGTGGGAACCTTCGCCGCACGCTCCGCCGCCCCAACCGAAGAGCCTCGTGTGGGTTGTTGCGGTGGCTGCGATCGTCATGTCGTGCTTGGTCTGCTCAGTCTTCGGCAACGCGCGCAGAGCGGAGCGAGAAGCCGATGCGGCCGAAGCGCAGGCGCGAGCAACGCAGCTCGCACCGATGCCCGTTCCCGCGCCGCCCGGACCGTGCTCGACGTATTCCGCAACCAACTCCAACTCCAGCCCTCGAAGCCGGGCGTTCGAAGCCGACTTGATTAACGGGCGAATCGAAGATCAGGGACTTCGTCCGGGGCGAGCGGTCGTCGAGGGAGATTCACTTGTGTTGGCGAACATGACGTCTTGTGACTCGGCGACCGTTCAGCGAGCGCTCACCGGCGACTCGTTGCGTTCGTTCGTGCACATGCTGTGCACCGCCAACGGCTTCCGCGAAATTCGCTGCGACACGGCGACGCAACAGAGAGTTCTGAGCGTCGATCTCGAGCACGGCTGCCGATGCGTCGATCGCTTCACCTGCGACTGTCCAACGCCGTAGCTACGCCTTCACCTTCGGTGCGCCCGATGTGATCGTCGCGATCGCACCGACCGGAGGGTTGAGCGTCGGGAGCGGCGCCGGATTCAAAACGGGTCCCATCCCAGCTGTCAGCGCAGAGACGCGCGTCGACACTTCGGTCATCCACGTCGTCATGGCGGAGCTCGGCCCAGCGGGATCCGTTCGCCGAGCGACCTCGAGCGATCCGCCTTGCAACACAACGTCGCCGCTCGCGGCTTTGGTGTTGATCGCCAGTTCCGTTGGCTCAAAGGTGGCCGTGTCCCACATCGTCACGACGGGGCGCATCGGATCCGCGTCTTCGAACTCGAACGCGACCTTTGCACCGGGCGACAGCTTCGACCTCACGCCCGACGAGCCCGAGCGCACCGGGACCGCAGTGAGCTCGGGCCATTCGGGGTTCGCGGGACGAAGATCGACGGACCAGTCGGACTGCACCGCGACTACCTCGGCGCGGAACATTCCGCGGTACCGCTCGCGCCAGAGCGCGCGGCGCACCATCGCAGTCACGAGCTCTTGCAGCGTGTCTTGCTCGGTCGACGCGATGAGCGCGATGACGGCGCGGCACTTCTGCGGCGTGAGCAAGTACTCGACGGTGCCAATCTTTCGGCCCTCGAACGTGCGTCCTGGCATGAGCTGCGGAACGGGCGCGTCGACCGCGAGCTCGACAGACCCCGTCGCCACGCGCCGCGCGACGACGTCGTAGGTGAAGCGATCGAGCGCGGTGTCCGTGTCGGATCCGAGCCACACCGTCCCGTCGGGCAGAACGCGCCACGTCACGCCGAGCGCCTCGGTGAGCGCGTCGAGCGCGTCGATCGAGCGGCCCTTCGAGCGCACCCAGCGATCGATCGACGCATTCAGGACCGACGCCGCGATGGTCGACGAGAGCTGCTCGCCCGAAGCCTCGGCCCACGACGCGAGCACGGTGCGCGCCGACAGCCCGGGGCCCGTGTGCCACTGTGCCGCGATCGAGCGGTTCAGTCCGCCGCGGCCGCCGACGAGACGCACGTGCGGCACCTCGTCGACGAGCTCGGTGCGCTGCACGGTGGCCGCGAGCTCGAGCCCGCCGGAGCTTCGCACCGTGACGCGCTGGCCGACGTCGAAGCTCTCGAGCGCGTCGAGCGTGAACTCGCCCCACCACGGGCCTTTCGCAGGGAGCTGCAGGCGCCCCTGGATCACGGGTTTGTTGTCGATCGAGAGGTCCATCAGCTCGGGGTTCCTGCGCCCGTCGCGCCGGGTCGAAGCGCAGGGGCGATCTGCGCGTCGGCGATCGAGACCGGGGTGCGCGTCACGCTCGAGCCGGGCGAGACCGGCTGCGGAACGTACTCGCGGCATTCGAGCGTGAACTCACCCACGTCCTTGCCGTCCTTCGGCGGAGCGAACTCGACGCTTTCGACGAACACACGGTTGATGCCGACGGTGTCCGTCGCGGGATGCGCGATCGAGACAGCGCGTCGTTGGCGCTTGGTAGGCGTGCGCGTCGAGCGCGTGGTTGCGCTCTGCGTGCTCGCGTTCGCGGCGACCGTGCGCGATGCCGCCGTCGTCGCGGGAAGTACTTCGCCCTCGTCGACGCCCTCGCCGGGCCGGAGCCCGATGCGCTGCAGCTGGTCGCGTCGCCTCACCAGGTTGCGCGAGAGGTCCTCGTCGGAAGCCGCTCCCTCGGCGCCCGCTGCGACTTCTTGCTCGACCGCTTGTCGGTCGGCCGCGGAGAGGTTCGTGAGGTTCGTTCGGTCCTCGTCGGAAAGCGGAAGCGCCGGCGGCGTCCGTGCTGCACGCGTGCGCGCCGGCGGGACAGGCTCGGTGCGGTAGTCGAAGAGCGGAAGCAGGAAGCGCATGCGCTCGAACTGCTCGGCGGTCCACACGCGGACGACGATCTTGAACTTCACGAGCTTCGCGCCGCGATCGCGCACGCGCCCGCCGCGCACGCCCGACGGCTGCGCAGCGTGCACCTTGCGCGAGCGGGCGATCGAGTCGATCCGCGCAACGCCAGGGAGCACCGCGCCATCGAGCGCGACGGTGTGCCAGGCCGCGGGTGAGTCGTCCCAGAACGGAATCATGCCTCCACCGTTTCGCCGCCAGAGAACGACCGCCGGAGCTGCTCGATGAGCACCTCCGCGATGCGTTGCCCTGTCTCGTCCGCGTCGTCGCCGGCGCCGACATTCACGACGAGCTGCTCGATGACCAGCCCGCGCCCGCCACCGCTCGAAGCTCCGAGCGCACCGACGTCGATCATGCCCGCGGCCGCGCCCTGTGCCCTATCCGCCCCCCGCTCGAGGCCGAGCGCGAAGCCGTCCGCAGTGTGCTCGCCGAGCTCGGCGAACACGCGCGATGGTGACGCGATCCCGAGCGCCTCGCGCACGGGACCCGGAAGGGACTGCGCCAGCGTCGAAAGCACTGCGAGCAGCGAGTCCCACGAGTCGATCAGCCCAAACGTGAGGCCGCGCACGATGGCGTCGCCGATGCCGCGAAAGAACGCTGGGATCTGGTCCCACGCGTCTTTGAGGCTTTGCACGCCGCCCTCGAAGAAGTCGTAGAGCCAGCCGAAGGCGCCGGCGACCGCGGCGACGAGACTGACGACCGCGGCGACGACCGTTCCGACGTTGCTGATCGCGAACCCTGCCCACTTGCCGAAGTTCGTCATCTTCTGCGCGGTGTCGTCAAGCGACGCGCCGTTCTTCGCGAAGCCGCCGAAGAACTGCTCGAGCTTCGCGATCGTCGGTCCGAGCGTGATGCGCAGTCCTTCGAAGAACGCCTTGCCGAGGCGCCACCCAACAACGAACCAGCGCGTCACCGATTCGAGCGCGTCGGTGATCTTCGTGATGACGACTTCGATCGACGAGCGATCCGCGGCGCCGAACAGCGTCGTGAACACCGTGTCGATCATGTTGCGCAGCACCTTCTGCAAGCGCGCGCCGGTTGCGCTCGACGATGCGAGCAGCGCGACCGTGTCGCTCAGCACACGATTGAAGGTCTGCATGCCCGCGCTCTGAAAGAGCGAGGTTCCGCCGCCCTCGTTGCCGAGCAAGAGGTCTTCGATCGACGAACGGAGGTTCGAGATGTTGCCGGTGAGCGTGCCGTTCATCCCGCCCGTGAGCGTCCCGACGCCTCGACCGCCGGTGCGGGTGGACATTGCATCGATGACGCCTCGGATGAACTCGTTGCCCTGGATCTGGCCGTGGCTCACCATGTTGCCGATCGCGCGCGCCGTCGCCGCGCTGTCGGCGTTCTGCATCCCGCGTCGCTTCGCGATCTCGCGAAAGACGTCTCGGCGATTGATGCCGAGGTTGGCGAGCTGCATGAGGTCGTTCCCCATCGCTCGGTCGTTTGCGCGCACCTGCGAGAACACGAGCAGCGCGCGCTGCATCGCAGTCGAGTCGTTCGGGTTGAGCGCGCCGATGTCGGCGAGCAATGCGCTCATCACGTCGCGCTCGCCCGAGTCCGTGAAGCCCGCACCCACGAGCCCCGTGCGCATGCGGATGACGTCCTGCGTATCGAACGGCGTGCGCCGAGCGAACTCCATTGCGCGGCCCCACTCCGCGCGCGCAGCGCCCTCGGATCCGAGCAGGGTGCGCAGCGTCACCATGCTGTTCTCTTGGAACTGTGCGAGCTTGATCGCGCTCTCAGCCCCAGCGGCACCCACGCCG
This sequence comes from Deltaproteobacteria bacterium Ga0077539, assembly GCA_001465015.1. Classification (GTDB taxonomy): domain Bacteria; phylum Myxococcota_A; class Polyangia; order Polyangiales. Next base: position 9,351 of record LNEO01000047.1, read on the forward strand.
AGGATGGCAGCACTCGCGGCGAGCGCCGCGCCGGCGACGGCCATCAACGTCCCGCCCGCGGAGCCAAGCACTCCGCCCATCGAGAGCCCCGAGCGCGAGACGTCCGTCATCCCTTTGTGAAGATCGAGCACCGGGCCGCGCGCACCCACAGCGCCACGGGTGAGCGTGCCGAGCGCGCCGAGCACGCCGCGCCCGCTCGAGCCGCGGCCGACGGAGGCCATTTCGGACCGCACGCCGCGCAGCTCGCGCGTGATCTGGCGAGCCGGGCCCGACACGCGGTCGGTGAGTCGGAAGATCCACGAGAGGGTGGTCATAGACGCTTCGCGAGCTTGCGAAACAGCGAGTAGAACTCCGCCTCGATGGCGGCGCCGACGATGGCCTCTGGTGATCGCTCGCCGCGTCGGTAAGCGGTGAGACAGGGCCCGGCGATCGATGGATCGTCGCGGCCCTTCCAGAGGCTCAGAGCTTTCCCGCTTCGACGTTGCGGGTGATGCCCGCTTCTTTCGCGAGCGCGGAGCCGATCGAGAACGCGAGGCCCGGCTGCTCTTTCAGGATCGTCGCGAGCTCGGGCTTCGGAGGCCACACGACGTGCGTGTGAAAGAGGTTCGCCGGCGCCTTGGCTTGGCGCTCTTCGTCGGCGACGGCCGCGATAAAGCGGTCGAACTCGCTCGCGTTCGGCATCTTGCAGACGAACGTGTGACCGTTCGCCGCGAACTTTCGAAGGTCGTTGCCGTGCTCGGCCTTCAGCTTCGCGATCGTCTCGTCGTCCAATTCCATGGTGGTCGTGTTCCTCAGCGCTTGAAGCCTGCGAACGGCAGCACGCCGTTCTCGATGATCCCGCGCAGCGTGAGCGGGATCTTCACCTTCATCGGATCCGCGGAGCCGGAGGACCCGCTGTGCTCGTTGCCCCCGAGCTGCACGTCGACGAGCTCGTCAGTGATGAGCGGCTCGCCGTCCTCGCCGTACGCGACGGCGATGTCGAAGCGCGCTTCGTGCGGGTTCTTTGTCGGAAACCGCTGCCGAAGCTGCGCGATGAGGTCGTTGTACCCGCGGCGCGTGAACTCGATGTTCCCTTCGGCCTTGTAGATGCCGCGCGTTCGCCCGACCTCGCCCGGCCCGTTCGCCATGACGGATCCGCGCTCGATGCTGCCCTTGTAGTCGATGGACGTGCAGTTTTCGAGCTCGATGCCGTCCGCGAAGAAGCGGAGCGAAACGAACGAGTACTCGGTGCCGTTGACGCTGATGCGTGGCATGGATCAGACCTCCTGTGGGAGCCGCGCGAAGCCGCCGGTGAGCGTCACGAACTCGGCGTAACCGAGCGGGCGAACGCCGAGCGTGAAGAGGATGCGATCGTCGGACAGCACGTCGTGCGTGCGGTCGACGACGACGCGAACGTCGCTCGCGCTCGCGGGGAGCACCGCGTTCGCCGCGGCGCGCGTGAGCGCCTTGTCGAGCGCGTCGGCTGTCGCAGCATCGAGCGTTCCGTCCGCGTTCACCTGGAAGGATTCGGCCACGGTGAGCGCGGCGCGCGCGCGCGTGAAGCGCATCGCGCGGTTGATGACGCGAAGGTGCTCGACGCGCTTGAAGTCGCTCGTGGGCGACGAGAGCAGACGCCCGCGCGTGATGAAGAAGCCCGAGGCCTCGGTCATCGTGCGCAGCGTCGTGTACCTGGCGCCGTCGAGCAGCGGCGTTCGGAACTCGTCGCGGTAGAGCGCCGTGCAGCCCGTAAGACCGCCCGTCGCGACGCGCCCGAGGTGCTCGTGCACTGGACGGAGCCCGATGCGCTGAGCCGCGAGCCAGCTCGAAGAGCGTCGCTGCGACTGCCCGTTCTGCAGAACGACCTCGGCCGTGTCTGCGCAGACGCTCACGCGGAGCGCGGTGAGGTTCAGCGTCGCTCGCTCGAGCGCGCCGTCCTTCAAGTCGGGACCGGAAGGCGCGGACATGACCGCGAGCGCGTCGCGCCCTGCGGTGAACCACTCTTCCATCTTGCCGTTGAGGTACGCCGCGATTACGGCGATGCCCTGCGCAGAGTGCGCCGTGTACACGTTGTCGAGCGCGTACGTCCCCGCGCCAAACGTGGCCGTGATGCCGGTCGTTCCGAGCGCGACGCTCGCGCCCGTGACCACCGACATCGTCCACGTGGCGCCGCCGTCCTTCGACCAACGGAAGACCGCCGTTGCGAGCGCGCCGCCCGTGGTGATTTCGATCCGCAGGTCGTAGTAGCCCGCGGGCGTTCCGCTGAGCGTGACCGTCGGCGGCGCAGTGCCAAGCGACGTGACCGTCGAGAGCGCCGGCGCTGGGATGCCCTCGAGTACGACGACCGACGTCGCCTTCGTGCTGACCTTCAGCGCATCGAGCGCGAGGCCGATGTTCGCCGTCGAAACGGTGGGCGCGTTGGAGGCGAACGCGAACACGTCGCCGACGTCGAAGAACGCGGGGCCCGCGCCGTTCGCGAACGTGAGGCGAAAGCCCGCGCCCGCGGGATCGAAGATGCCCGACGCAGGGACCAGCGTCTCGGCGAGGTACGTGTCGCCGCCGTCGAGCGAGAGCTGAAACGCTGCGACGCCGATCGCCCCCGCGCGAGTGATCCGCACGCGAACGTCGTACGCGTCGCTCGGGTCGTTCGACACCGCGACGGTGCCCGTGCTCGTGCCCACACGCGCGGGAACGACGGGGCTCGTCGCGCCAGCGGTCGACGTCGCTCGGACGCCGACGACGCTGCGCACGCCGCTCGCGAGCAAGAACGCCACGAGCTCGACGAGCGGACCCGCGCCGTACTTCGCGCGCACGCCCGGCGCGTCGACGAACTCGTTCACCTCGTTCACGGTGCCCGACGTCGCGGCGCCGACGACCGCGACGAGCTCGTCGGCCGGTGTCGCGCCGAGCCCGAGCCCCGACTCTTGCAGCTTCGCTGTCAGTCCTGGATTCGCCATCAGCGCACCCCGAATTCCCGCGCGGCTTGCACCGCAGCTTCGAAGGCCTCGACGGAGAGCGTCTCGCCGAGCACCCACCCATGAAGGGCGCGCGCGGCGTCGAACTCCGCGTTGGACACGCCCAACTTCTTGGCGAGGACCTCGACGGCCTCGACCTCGGGCGCTTGGGCTGGCGCCTCTTCGTGCTCTTCGTTCACGACGGTTCTCCTGGTGTGAGTTCGCCGTCGCCTGTGGCTCCGGCTGGAGTCTTTGGGGTGGCCGACAGCCCGGTCCGCACGTTCACCGCGCGGTCTTCGACGGGGATGTCGACTTCGAAAAAGAGCGTCACGGCCTGGCCGAAGTTCGCGACCTCGGGCGCCTCCCACTCGCCTGTGATCGCGCGCAGACTCGTCGGCGCCGTGTGGTGCAGCGCGAACACGATCGCGTGTTCGAGCTCTTCAGTCTGCTCGTCGTCGACGCCCCAGACGAACGCCGCGACCGTCGATCGAATAAGCGCGAGGCGTCGCGGCCGCGCGGACTTGTCCGCCGGGGTGACGCGATCTCGCGTGCGAACGAATGCGACGCGCGGAGCGGCGTTGTTCGCGTGCTGCGCGAGCTGCGTGAGCACCTCGAACGTCGTCTCAGGGACGCGCTCGAGGATGAGCGGCTGCATCAACGCGAGCACATCTTGAAGTCGAGACGTCATAGAAACTCTCGCGCGAACTGCTCGGCCTCGCGCTCGAACGCGCGCTGCCATCGATCGGGCATCGACTCGCCAGGAAGGAAGGGACGAGCGGGGATCTCGCCAGGACCGATGCGCGTGACGCGGACGGCGCCGCGCTTCTGCGCCGCGGCCGCCTTTCGCGACTTGAACCGGCCGCTCTTCGCGCGCGGTTGGAAGCGCGCCGAGAGCTTCGCTCCGAACTGGTGAAACGGCGCGTAGCGCACGTTGGTGAACAGCTCGAAGCCCTTCGAGCTCGACGTCATGCGCACCGAGCTCGCGAGTCTGCCGGTCTTGTTCAGCGGCTTCCGAGAGCCACGCGCGAGCGGAGCCCACGGGGTGCCGTCGAGGTCCTGCGCCGCTGCGAACCCGCGTTGCACATCGGTGCGCGCCCACACGCCGAGCCGCGTCGCGAACACGCCCTTTCCAAGCGCGCCCGCGGCCTTGCCAATGCGCGAGACCACCGAAGCGAGCGCCTCGGTGTCCCCTGTCACTTCGATGTTCACCAGCCCCGCTTCTCTTCGATCTCGATGTCGTCCCAGCCTCGCGCTGGGGGTGAGATGACCTCGGCGCCGTCGATGGGCGGACCGTTCTCGACGACGACGGGATGAACTTTCTTGGCGGCCACGGACTTCAGCCACGAGAGCGCGCGCTCCGCACGCCGCTCGTAGAACTCATCGTTCCCCTGGGGGTTGAAGCCCGCCACACCGAGCACGTCGAGCGCGGCGAGCTCGCATACGACGCGGCGCACGTTCACGTCCCACTCGGAGAGCGGGAGGCGATAGCGCGCAGCGAAGTGCGAGTCGGCCTCGGCGGAGCGCGCGTCGATCGCGTTGGCGATGCAACCGGGCGCCTTCGTCTCGGCCTGCGCAGCGAGCGCTGGCGGGAGTCCGAAGCGCTCGAAATCGGCTCGGGTGGCGTAGGCCATCGGATCACGCGGTGCTGCGGAGCATGAGCCAGGGGAACGAGTAGCCGAACGCGGCTCGCTCTTTCACGCCCCAGCGCAGTTCGTTCATGTCGAAGACGTTGTCGTCCGTCTCGCTCGTCTTGCGGATCAGCCCGCTCGAAGAGCGACGCTGGTAGATCAGCGGCTTCAGCGGCCCGAACTCCGCTTCGAGGTACCAGGTCGTCGGCTCGGCCTCGAGCTCGTCGATCACCTCGACGTCGAGGATGCCCTTGTTCGTGTTCTCGACGCTCGCGGCGAGTCCGCCCTGAATGTCGATGATCGTGGTCGCGACCACCAGCTTCAACGCAGTCGTGCGGAGCGACGGCGGAACGATGAGCTTCTTCGGACGGATGCCGATGCGCTCGCCGCTCTCGTCTTTGTACTGCGAGAACGCGACGATGCCGCTGTTGAGGTTCGCCTCGGTCAGCGCCGTTCCGGTGCGCAGGTTCGAGTACGTGCCCTTGCCCGCGTCGTTCATGTCGACAGGATGCGACGCGCTGAAGAACGGGAGCCCGTCGAAGCAGAGCGCGGAGGTTCCGAGCATGATCGCCTCGGCGATTTTGAGGTCCGGGAAGCGCGAGACGGCGTACCCGAGCATCTCGAAGCTCGGCGCGTACAGCCCAAGCCGGTCGTCGTCGAAGTCGTCTGCGTCGACGCCGACGGTGTCCTCGAAGGTCTCGTTGCGCAGGCGGTACGCGTTCGCACCGAGGCGGTTCACCTTGCGCGGCGACCCCTTGGGCCACGCGCGAAGGCCAGGGAGCTTCTGCAGCCAAGCGTAGACCTCTTCCGAGGTCTGCGAGGGCATCTCCATGGCAACGCGGTTCCACCAGGGGGTGTAGCCGCCCATGCCCGCCTGAAAGCGGGTGTTGAAGTTCGTGTTTGCAGCCGCGAGCGTGTCGGGCTTGATGAGCGTTGGCATCGCTGTTTCTCCTGTTGTTTATCGCGGCGATGCCGCTGTCAGATTCCGACCTCGACGATGACCATGGTCCCGTCGAAACCCACGCACTTGCCCGCGGCGATCCGCGTGCCCGTCCCGTCCGTCTTGGCGACGGTTTGGTTGTCGACGACGTAGACCGTCGCGCCCACGTCCGCGATCGTGATCGCGTCGCCGGCGGCGCTGTTCGCGAACGGGAACGCCCCGCGGCGAACCTGCACGAACATCGCGCCGTCGGCGCCTGCGGTGTTGTTTGCCTCGGCCTGCGCGACGCCCATCGTGCGCACGGAACCGCCGGCGCTGAGCCCGGCCGGAATCGCGTTGCCCTCGCTGTTGAGCGCGACCAGCCCGCCCGCGAAGAGGCGCGAGGTGCCATTGACCGGGAGTCGGAACTCTTGGACCAGCGGTCCGTTCGTTCCGTACTGCGCGGCCTTCCTGTTGTTCGTGAGAGCTGCCATTGAGAGTGTCTCCTGTGGTTGGTCTCCGCGGGATCACTCCGCGGCGGTGTCGGTGTCGTCGATCGAGCGAGCGACCATCGCGCGCTTCGCCGCGATCACGGCGTCGAGGCTGTTCCCCATCTGTTTCGCCAACCGAATCTCTTCGTCCGTCAGCACGACCGACGACGGGTTGCCGTTCTCGACGCTGCGCGCCGCGGGCTGAGGTTTCGCGGCCAGGTGAACGCCCCGCGCCTGCAGCGTCCCGAGGTACGCGCCGAGCTCGTCGAGCCCCGCGCACTTCTCGGCGTGAGTGCGGCGCGGGTCGCTCGCGTCCTTGGTGAGCTTGCCTTCGATCACCGCGCGCTCGAGCAACGCGGCCCGCTTGAGCGAGAGCACTTCGGCTTCGGCCTTCGCAGCGCGCTCGGTGAGCGCCGGCACTTCGTCGGCGGTCGCCTTCATCGCGCGAAGCGCGCCCTGCGCTGCGGTCGCATCCTCGGCGCCGGTGAGTTCCATCGCGAGGCGCGCGAGCTGCGCGCGCGGATGGTCGCTCGTCGGCTCGCCGTCGCTCTTCGCTTCGGGATCGCTCGCAGGCTCCGTCTGCGCGCTCTTGCGCTCGTACTCCTGGCGAGCCTTCGCGTGGAGCTGTGCGAGCGCGTCGGGGTTTGCAGGGACGGACACGACCGATATCTCGAAGAGCTCGTTGTCGTCGAGCACAAACACCTCTTGATCGCTGACCTTCGCCCATCCGTACGAGTGCGGCAGAAAGCCCACGGAGATGCCGCGCAGCGCGCCTGCCTTCATGAGCTTGAAGACGCGCTCGGCCTCGGGGTTCGTCTCTTCGTCGACGAGCGTGATGCGTGCCTTCAGCGCGCCGCCTTCGACCGAGACGTCGCTCGCGGTGCCGATGACACACGCGGGGTCGCGCGTGTTGTGCCCGAAGAGGACGATTGGGTTGTTGGCGTACCGTTCGAGGCGCCAGTTGGCCTTCACGATGTCGCCGTACGAGTCGATCGTCTCGGTGCTCGCGACCACTTCGAACGATCGCTCTGCGCCATCGCCCTCTGCAGCCCTGAGCTCGAACATCTTGTAGACGATCGCGCTCCGCTCGGTGGTCGGCGCCGTCGTGGTGTCACGCGTCTGCATTGTCATTCTCCATGAAAACGGGTCGTGCTTCTTCGAGCGTGCGCCGCACGTCGAGGGTGAGTCTGGCCGCTTCCGCAGCCGCTTGAATCGCGGGCAGAGCGGCGGCGATTGCGCTTGTCGCGGTCGCGTTCGCTTGCCTCGTGCGCGCCTCGCGCTCTTCGTCTTCGGGCGGATCCGCGCACCACTCAGCCTTCGGGAAGAGCGCTCGCGTCCGCGCTTCTAGCAGCGCCCAGCCGTCGAAGAGCTGCGAGGCGATCTCGCCGAGCGCGGCGGCGTCGGCTTCGAGCAGGTCCTGCCGAACGCCAGCACCAACCGCGGCGCGCGCGTATCCGCCGCCCGTCGAGTCCTTCGAGGTCGTGTCCTGCCCGAGGATGCGGAGCCGCAGCCGCGAGGCCTCGACGCCGTCGAGGGCCAAGAGCCCCTTCATCCCGCTGTCGGGCGGGAAGTGCAGCTCGAGGCCGTAGCTCGGGCTCGCGTCGTCGCCCTCGTCGGGGTACTGCGGCGAGACGATCAGGCCGTTGGTGCCGATCTTCGAGAGCGCCGCCGTGTACCGCTTCGCCTCGTCGGTCTCGGCCTGGCCGCCAGGCACCTTCGCCTCGACGATGCCCTGGCCCATCCGCTCGGAATGGCGCCGAGCGTCGCGCTGCGCGAACTCCTGCCCGACGTACGAGCCCCCGAGCGCGCGGATGGCGCCCTCGAGGTGCGAGGTCAGCCGATCGCCGACCAGTGAGACGATCCACCCTTCGCCGCGGCGGCCGAGCTCGTTGAGCACGACCACCCAGCCCTCGGCGGTGTACGCCTCCCAGCGGCCATAGGTCGCATCGAAGCGGACGAGAGATGGGTGCCACCGCTCGACGTACGGCACGATTTCATCGAGCGTCGCGTCGTATGCGGCGGTGATGCGCGCGATCGCGCCGCCGAGCATCACCCGGTCCTGCAGCATCGTCCGCTGCGAGCCGAGCGGGAACACGCTGCGCCAGCGCTCTTTTACGCGATCGCGAAGGCCTCGGGCGTTCGTGGTGCCGTTGGGCGCTTCGAGCTCGAACGGAAGGCCCATCGAGCCCGCGAGTCGTTGCTCGAGCGCGCCCGACACGTCAGCGCTGCGCTTCGAGAGCTCGGCAAGCCCCGCGCTGCGCGTGAAGTCTCCGCTCTCGTGCTCGCGAAGGATCGATCGAAGCTGCGCGACGGTGACAGCCGAGAGCGTCGGCGTGCTCGCAAGCGCTGGTTGTCGCGTGGTCGCCTTCACTTGAGATCACCGAGCAGCTCGGCCCAACGCGCGTACGCAGCGACGTCGGGGTTCTTGGCGCGCATCTGCTCCTGCAGCTCGCGCAACATCGCCACGAGCCTCGTCTTGAGCTTCGAGCGCGCCTCTTGTTCGTCGGCGCCTTCCTCCGAGAGGAAGACCTGACGAAAGCGTTCCGCGTCGCCGAGCACACGCGCGACGACGCGCGTCTGCTGCTGTTGGATGTCGAGCGAGGGCGACACCGCCCCGCACTCCACCGCCAGCGCATGAATCGTCGACAGGTCCGTCACTCGTCGCTCTCGTTGTCTTCGTGCTGTTTCGGCTGCGACCAGCCCGCGTCGCGCTTCTTCTTCGGGCGCCCGAGGAGCTCGGTGAGCCCGTGCACGAGCGCGTCGAGACGATCGGGCGAGGGCGCACTGCCCGTCGGAACCCAACTCGCCATCTGCGTTTCGAGGTCCGCGTGGTGCCCGAGGTGCCGCACGCGCCCGAGCGGATACCCAGTTTGCGGCTCGTAGAACGCGGCCGCCGGCTCGGCTCGGACCGCCTTGCCTGTGATCGCTGTCACACGCTTGATCGGGAGCGACACACGC